>CAMDQF010000029.1 GCA_945905745.1 Litorilinea aerophila | reverse complement strand
CTACCAGTCCGACCTACGAGGGCAGAGGTACATCGAAGAAACCGGAGGAGAGAAACCGTGGAGCGTACACGAATTGTCATTGCTGACGATGAATCACTGATTCGTATGGACCTGCGAGAAATGCTCACAAACCTGGGCTATCTGGTTGTGGGCGACGTGGGAGACGGGCGCAGCGCGGTCAATCTGGCGAAAGAACTGCGCCCCGACATTGTAATCATGGATATCAAAATGCCGGATATGGACGGCATCGAAGCAGCGCGCATCCTGACCGAAGAGCGTGTAGCACCGGTCCTTTTGCTCAGCGCCTATAGCCAGCAGGAGTTGGTCACAAAAGCCCGGGAGGCTGGCGTGGTTGGTTATCTGGTCAAGCCCTTCCGGGAAAGCGACCTGACTCCGGCTATCGAAGTGGCGCTCTCCCGTTTCACCGAATTCCGCACAATGGAGCGGGAAGTGGGCGATCTGCGCGAGACCCTGGAAACCCGCAAAATTGTCGAGCGGGCCAAGGGTATTCTGATGGACAATCAGAACCTCAACGAGGCCGAAGCCTTCCGGCGTATCCAGAAGATGAGCATGAACAACCGCAAGTCCATGCGCGCGGTAGCCGAAGCAATTATCCTGGCCCACCAGGTCGGTGAGTACTGATCTAAGTAGCCACTGTACGTCGGACTGGCAGTCCGACGTACAATTGCCGGAATATCGAATGAAACTCTCTGTGATTATGCCCGTCTACAACGAGATCGCCACCCTGGAAGAGATTGTGCGCCGGGTGCAGGCCGTGGATTTGACCGTCAACGGTGACGGCTCGAATCCAATGATCGGTGAACCTGTCATACTGGAACGAGAAATTGTGATTGTGGACGACGGCTCCACTGACGGTACTCGGAAGATTCTCGACCGCTGGCAGACGGAAGATTATCCAGACATCCGCATCATCTTCCACGCCAACAACGGCGGCAAAGGCGCGGCCCTGCGCACAGGCTTTGAGGCGGCCAGCGGCGACATTCTCATTATCCAGGACGCCGACCTTGAGTACGACCCCAGAGATTTTATCAAACTGCTGGAGCCGATTCTGGAGGGACGCACGCCGGTTGTCTACGGCAGCCGCTTTCTGGGTGGCCCCCGCTCGGCCATGAGCCTGGCCCACACGCTGGGCAACAAAGGGGTTACAATCCTGACCAATCTGCTCTACGGTACAATTCTGAGCGATATGGAGACCTGCTACAAATGCTTCCGCCGGGATGTGATCAGTGGGATGCCCCTGCACAGCCGCCGCTTTGAAATCGAGCCGGAATTGACCGCCAAAATCCTCAAACGGGGTCACTCCATCTTTGAAGTCCCCATCAGCTACAATGGCCGGGAATTTCATGAAGGCAAGAAGCTCACCTGGCGGGACGGCTTCAGCGCTATCTCGACGCTGATCAAATACCGTTTCGTGGACTGATGGCCGGCTACGTCCATCCCTGCCCATTCCCGCGTTCCTTCCCCCCGACTACTCTTGCCGGGGTACAAGCCATTCTTCTGACTTTGGCAAAACGACTGGCTCTGGCTGGGCTCTGTCTGGGCGGATTTGCCCTGCGTCTGCATCTGCTCGCCGCCTGGCCTTTCCGGGAAGACGAGGCGATGTACAGCGTCTGGGCGCTCCAATTGTGGCGGGTCGATCCCTGGGCGCTGACCCTCTGGCCAGACAAACCGCCGCTCTTCCTCTGGCTGCTGGGAGGGACGTTCCAGCTTCTTGGCCCATCCGAAACCGCCGCCCGCCTGCTCAACATCGCCGCGGATACGCTCACGATTGGCGTCGTCGCGGCCACAGGTCGGGCGCTCTGGAACCTTCGGGCCGGGCTTTTCGCTGCCACAGCCTATGCCCTTAGCCCTTTTGCCATCAGCTTTGCCCCCACCGCCTACACCGACCCCACCCTCGTCCTGTGGGGGATGCTTGCCTTCTATGCAGCGCTGACCCACCGATCCTTGTGGGCTGGCCTCTTTCTGGCCGCGGCCATCGCCACCAAACAGCAGGGGCTGCTCTACGTGCCGCTGATTGTGGGAATACTATTCATTAACGCAGAGACGCAGAGACGCAGAGGGGAAGAAGGCAAAAGGCAAAAGGGAAAGGCAAAAGTGCCGGCGCGCCAGTCAATGCAATTCGCAATTCGCAATTCGCAATTCGCAATTTTCCTTCTCGGCTTCCTCCTCCTCACCCTCCCCATCCTTCTCTGGGACGCCTCCCGCTGGGCCGTGGCCCCATCGCCCTGGGATTTAGGCGTGAGCCATTACGCGCCGCTCGCCCTGCTTCCGCCAGGAGAATGGCTGCCCCGCGCGACCCGATGGGGGGCGGTGGCGTGGAACCTGGCCGGGAGTTGGTGGGTGATTGGGTATTGGATATTAGGTATTGGGTATTGGATTCTGGCGTCCAAACCGCAATTCGCAATTCACAATTCACAATTCACAATTCACAATTCACCATTCATAATTCTCTGGTCCATCGGCTTTGTTGCCCTGCACGTCGTCACCAGCCTCCAAATCTGGGATCGTTATCTCCTGCCGCTGGCTCCTCTGCTGGCACTCTTTGTCGGATGGATCGCCGCGCTGACCGTTCCGCCGCCGAATCAATTCGGCGGCTGGCACGGGAAACCCATTGAAACGGATTGGCAGAGTCGGCGTCTCAGTGCATTTCAACCCACTACCCATAACCGGCGTCGGTTGCAACCGATGCTCGGATGGATCACCGCGCTGCTGATTCCCCTCTTCTTCCTCCCTCCCGCGTTGACCGCGGCCCGGGGCAGCCTGCCCGTGGGCGGGGATCACGGCGACTACACGGGCCTGCACGAGAGCATCGCCTGGCTGCACGCCCACGCGCCGACAAATGCAATTGTCTATCACCGGGACGTGAGCTGGCAATTGCGTTTTGCCTTTTTCACAGCCACACCGGACCAGCCCGCCGCCACCGATTTCGAACTGCGCTGGTTTCCCAACGCCGTCTATCTGGCCGACAACGCAGCCAAAAGCCCAGAACGGAGAAAATTTCTTATCGAACCGACCTGGGCCGCCGTAGACTCCGCTGCCCAACGGCTGCAACAGCGCGCCATCGGCTGGCAGGAACGGCTGCGCGCCGGAAACTTCACTCTCTACGAACTGACCAGCCCGCCCGCCCTCGCCTGCGACTGGTGTCTCTGTGTAGACCAAACGAAGCAGCACTCCCTGACCGGTTTCCTCCTCCCTTCCTCCTTTCCTCCCTTCCTCCCTTCTCTTTCCCAGCCATGACCACCCGCCAGCGCACCCACGCATCCGCCGCCCTCCTCCTGGCCGCCTTTGTGCTGCTGCTCTTTGCCCGCCTGCTCTTCACCGACCGGGTGCTGGCCAGCGGGGACATCCTGCACTACTTCTACCCCTATCGGGACTACGCGGCCGCAGCTTTTCGGGAAGGGCGCATTCCCCTCTGGAACCCCTACATCTTTACGGGCGCGCCCTTTCTGGCGAACCCCCAGGCCGCGGCGCTCTACCCCCTGCACTGGCCCCTGAGCTGGCTGCCCGTGACCAAACAAATCTATTGGAGCGCAGCCCTCCATGCCTGGATTCTGGCCCTGGGCGGCTATGCCCTGCTGCGACGGCTGGGCAGCAGTTGGCTGGCTGGCGTCGTCACCGGGCTGGTGCTGGCCGGCAGCGGCTTCTACGGCGGGATGATCGGCCACATCAACCAGATGAACGCCGCGGCCTGGCTGCCCTGGCTGGCGTGGGCGGGGATAGTGAGCAGTGAGCAGTTATCAGTGAGCAGTCGCCGATCTTATATTGCGTATTACGTATTGCGTATTGCCTATTTTGCGTTGTTCGTCGCTTTTTCGCTCCTGGCGGGGCATACACAGACGGCGTACATCAATCTGATTGGCGTCGGTGTGGTGGGTATTGGATATTGGGTATTGGGTAGTGGGCAGTGGCGTGGCTGGCGCGCAATACCCAATACCCAATATCTTTTCTCTTTTGCACTGGTCTATGGCATCGGCACTCTTTTGGGGGTACTCCTCTCCGCGGCCCAGCTGCTGCCCACCCTGGAAGTAAGTGGTCTGGGCCTGCGCAGCGGCGGCTTGAGCTATCAGGAGGTGACCAGCTTCAGTCTGCGCCCGTTGCTCCTGCCCTGGACGCTCCTGCCCTCCTACGGTCTGCGGGATCTGGGCGTCGTTTTTGACACCCTGGGCTACACCGAATTTGTGGCCTCCGTGGGAACGCTGGGGCTGCTGCTGGCTGTCACCGCTCTCTGGCGGGGACGTGGCACGCCTCTCTGGTGGCTGGGCGTAGCTTTTGCGGGGCTGGGCCTCTTTCTGGCCCTGGGCCGCTGGAACCCGGCCTACTATCTGCTCTACCAATTCATCCCCGGCTTCGATCTCTTCCGCACCCCGGCCCGTTGGATGATGCTCTATACATTGGGCGTGGCAATTTTGGCGGGAGAGGGTGTTGGGTATTGGGTATTGAGTATTGCGCGCCGCCAGCGTCCCTCCCCAATATCCAATACCCAATATCCAATCCCCTCTCCCCGCTCCCTAACGGTCGCAGTTCTGTTGGTGCTGTTGGCCGCCGACCTTCTCCTCTCCGCACTTGCCCTGCCCCACGCCCACCCCACCGCGCCCCAGGCGGTCAATGACCTGCGCACGGCCGCGGCCCACCTGCTCACCGACCCGGCGCGCAGCCTGCACCCGGCCGCGATGGGCCGTTTTCTGAGTATGAGCACCATCACCTTCGACCCCGGCGATATGGCCGATTGGCGGCGCATCTTCCGGGAGAGCGACCCACCCCAACTGGACGAGGCCGCCTTCCGGGAATTTGTCATCGCCCTCAAAGCCCAGGAGATTCTGGCCCCCAACCTGCCCCTCCTCTGGCGCATCCCCGCCGCGGATGGCTTCGATGGCGGCGTGCTGCCCTTGGAACGCTACAACCGCTTCCTCGCCCTCTTCATCCCGCCGGATCAACTTATCCCCGATGGCCGCCTGCGCGAACAGGTGAAAAGTATCCCGCCCGCGCGCCTGCTGGAAAGGATGAACATCCGCTACGTCATCACCGACAAAGTGGAAGACCTCTGGTTTGAGGGCGTCTACTACGACCGGCAGATCGGCGCGGCCCTGGGCCGGGCGGGAAAGCCCACGATAACCGTCGCCGCCGACCAGCCCTTTTCTGCCACAGAAATCCACCTAATCGGTGAGATAGAAGGGGCAACGGCGGAGCTGACCGGGCGCGTCCTGCCGCTGGTGAATGTGACAGTGGCGACGGGCGACGGGAATATTCCCCTGGCTGCCATCTCCGGCGGCGGGGGCGCGGGCGCGGATTTCGCCGACAGTCGGCTGGACAGCCCCCTGGCCAACTCATCCGGCGCGACGGTCGCCTTCCGGGATGTGGAGGGTGGGCGACAGGAATATCTGGTCCGTCTGCCCTTTGCCCAGCCAACCACGCCCAACTTGCTACATTTGACCCTATCCCCAGACACTCCGCCGGGAATAACCGTGACGATTCAGGCTATGACACTGTTCGACGCACGCACCGGCACATTTGTCCCCCTCCTGCCCAGCGACCGGGGCAACTTCCGTCTGGTGCATAGCGGGGATGTAAAAATCTACGAACGAACCGACGGCGTAGGCCGGGTCTCACTGGTCACCTCTGCCCAGGCCGCGGCGGGGCCGGAGGTCGCGCTGACCCTTCTACAGGCCAGCGCGGGCGAAGAGGCAGTTGTGGAAGCGGACCCGGTGACTGTGGCTGGGTGGGGATTGACTGGCAGTGCGCCAGGCACAGCCCAGCTGACTGGCTATGCACCGGAACGAGTCGTCGTGGCGACGACCAGCGACGCGCCAGCCCTTCTTGTCTTGCGGGATGCCTTCTATCCCGGTTGGCAGGCGACGATCGACGGATCGCCTGTCGAAATCTACCCGACGGATCTGCTCTTCCGGGGTGTGGCCGTTCCTGCGGGGAAACACGAAGTCGCCTTCGTCTACAATCCACCCACCTGGCGCTGGGGGCGCGTCCTCAGCAGCGCGGGAATTCTGATCTGGCTGCTGCTTTTTGGCTGGGGTTGGTCACGACGGCGTCTGGCGGCTGTGGTATAATTTTGATAACGGCGGGTTTGAACGTCTGCAGGACGAAAGACGGACAACGAAAGACGAACGGGGAACCCGTTCAGGGACAATTTGTTTGTCTTTCGTCCATCGTCTGTCGTCAAATTTCAGGTAGGAAGCAGGAGGCGTTGTGCTCAACCTTTTCAACCGGCTGGTCGCGGTCATTGTGTGGCTGGCGTTGCTGGCGGCTTTCGTCTATCTGGCCACTTCGCCTATCCCCCTGCTGACAAGCGGTGCGGCCCGCATGAGCGCCCTGGCCGAGCAGTTGGGTGGCTGGCAGACTGCCAGCACCACCAACTTTCTCATCGGGCAGATTGCGGTGGGGTTGGCTTCCCTTCTGCTTTTCGGTACGCTCCTCTGGGTGGAGCTCTGGCCCAAGCGACAGCGAGGGGTACGGGTGCATACCAGCGAAGGCGGCTCGGTGGAACTGGACACCCAAAGCATCGCCCGCCGCCTGGTCTGGCATCTGGACCAACTGGCCGAGGTGATTGCCGTCGTCCCAGAGGTAAGAGCCAGAGGTAGCGCGGTGGACATCCGCCTGGAGATTGAGACGGCTCCGGACATCGACGTGCCGATGAAGACCGACGAGGTGGTGGAAGTGACCAGGGACATCATCGAGCAGGAGTTGGGGCTGAAGATGGGCAAGCTGGACGTGCGTATGCGCCACGCACCCTTCGCAGAGGAGTGGGCGGCCTAGCGTGACTTCATCCCAACCCACAACCTTCTGGACAGAAGCCCGGCGGCTCTTCGGCTTTCTGCGCCTGCTGCTCGCCCGGCTTTTTCCTGGGACCGCCCAGATCGGGGCCAGCCTTGCGGCGCCCTCTCCCGTTTCCGTTTCCACTTCCGATGACAGGACAGTTTTTGTGACTTTGCCCGAACCACTGCCAGACACGACACCCGACACATTACCCGACACAATGCCGGAATTGCCCGCCGAGGATGCCGCAGCCGACGGGCTGACACCCTCGCTGTTAGAAGAGCCGTTGACCCTCCCCCTGCTTTCCACGCTGGAAAGTCTGCTCTTTGTGGCGGACGAAGCGGTGGAGCCAGCCCGGCTGGCCCAGGCTGTACGCCGTCCTGTGGCCGAAGTGAACGCGGCTCTGGCCCAGTTACGCGCCGAATACGAAAGCCACAACCGGGGCGTCCGCTTGCAGGAGCGCAACGGCAAGGTGCAATTGGTGACAAACCCCGCCGCTGCCCAGGCCGTGGAGGATTTTTTGAGCCTGGACCTGACCACCAAACTCAGCGGCCCGGCCCTGGAGACTCTCGCCATCATCGCCTACCGCCAGCCGGTAACCCGTGTACAGATCGAAGCCGTGCGCGGGGTGGACTGTTCGGGAATGATCCGCAAGTTGGAACAGCAGGGGCTGGTGGAGGAGGTGGGTCGTCTTGAGACACCGGGGCGACCGATCCTCTACGGCGTCACGGATCTCTTTTTACAGCACTTCGGCCTGACCCATCTGGAGGAGTTGCCCGCCCTGCCCGAAATGGACGCTGATTCCTTGCGGGCGGTTATGGCGCTGGCGGAGGAGTAGATTAGTTATCAGAGAGCAGTTATCAGTAAGTACTGCACTGGTCACTGGTCACCGATCACTGACTACTGCTCACTCCGCACAATCTGTTCACCCTTTGCCAACTCCACCCCCGGCTCAAAAACCTCATTGTAGCGCCGACAGGCCCGGATCAGATTCCCCGCCGAAAAGTGGCCGCCCGTCCAGAAACGAATCGGTGGCTCACCAGCGCACAGCCGGCGGACGATCTCCTCGTCAGGCATTCCGATCGCGTCCAGATGGGCCACGTCCCGGCAGAGGGTGAGAAGCTGGCCGATTTTGCCGTGGATTTCGGGCAGAGGCGTGCGGCGCACGTGACCGCTGCCGGGGAAGAGCCGTTCCGGATGCAGCACCGCCAATCCCCGCAGGCTGCTGATCGTCCCAAACATCTCGCACTCCGACGCCCAGGCCCGCTCGCGCCCGCCGATGAAGGCATCCCCGCTGAAGAGCCAGCGCTGCTTCGGCTCGAAAAAGGCAATGTGATCCCGGCTGTGGCCCGGCGTCTCCACCACCCGCAATGCGAAGCTGCCCGCCTGGACGCCCAGCCCCAGGGGTTCTACCCGGGCCACAGCTTTGGGCGCGCCCCAGAGAAAGCGTCGGTAGGGTTGCTGACCCAGCCGATGGGGTTCGGTGATGAAGGGGATTGTCATCTCCGCTGCCCGGATGGACGCGCGGGGAAAGCGGCGATGGAGCGCGTACAGCCCGCCCGTGTGGTCCTCGTGGCCGTGGGTGAGGACGATCTGCTCCACGCCCAACTGCTCTACAATCTGCACCAGTTCATCAGCCAGGCAGGGCGGCCCGCTGTCAATCAGCAGCCCGTCCAGCCAATAGGCCGCAGTCCAATAGAGGGGACGTCCCAAAAAGGTGCGGGCCATACGGATTGCTGTGACGGAGCCGTGGGATTGGAGATCGATCATTGGTGTGTCAAGAAAGGAAATAGCGGGCGGTACGTATTGCGTGTTGCGTATTTCGTAGGTCAGAACGTTTGAGGCGGCGATGGGAACATATCCGTTGGGCGAATGGTCTTTATCGCCCCAATCAAAGCTGGAGACAGAAACGGAATTGGGAAACACTACTTACGCAATACGAACTACGCAATACGTGCCTCTCACGCTTCACGCTTCACGTTTCCGGTTAGTCCCTCCGCCACCCACTCAGGAATCCGCGTCATCGCACCGCTGTTGTCCACGCAGATGTGGCTGGTGCTGCCTGCGGCGCAGAGCAGGCCGGTTTCGCTGTTGACCACTTCGTAGGCGAACTCCACCTGCCTGCTGCGCAGGCTGACCAGCCGGGTGATCACCTGCACCGGGTCGCCGAATCGGATAGCAGCCCGGTAGCGGCACTGGACATCAACGACCGCGAAGTTGTAGCCCGCGTTGGAAATTTGGGCATAGGGCAGGCCCGCCGCACCCATCCACGCCACCCGTCCGGCCTCGAACCAAACGATGTAGCTGGCGTGATGGACCACGCCCATCTGATCCGTCTCGGCGAAGCGGACGGTGATGTCGAGTGCAAAGGGGAAGTTCGTTTCCATAGCGGGCATCACTCAAATGGGTGAGCAACAAACTTGACGGTGTGTGGCGGAAGACGAACGACGAACGGCGCACCGAGCACCGAGCACTCATTCAGTACCGGTAGGTTCGTCCGCCGTCCGCCGTCGTTCTCAATTACATATGAATCGGATGACCCTCCATCCCATGGGCGGCCTCCATCAGCACCTCGCCCAGGGTCGGGTGGGCGTGGACATTGCGAGCAATCTCTGCTGGGGTAATCTCCAACATCTGGGCCAGGCTGATCTCTGGCAGCAGTTCCGTGGCGTCCGGGCCGACGATATGCGCGCCGAGGATTTCGCCGTATTTGGCATCCGAGATGAGCTTGACGAAGCCACTCTTCGCCCCTAAGGCCTGGGCCTTGCCGTTGGGCTGGAAGGGGAATTTGCCTATTTTGATCTCGTGGCCTGCCGCGCGCGCCTGTGCCTCGGTCAAGCCCATACTGGCGACCTGGGGCTGGCAGTAGGTGCAGCGGGGCAAGAAGCGGTAGCGCTCGGCGGGAATGGGCATCGTCTCCACCCCGGCGATTGTCTCCGCGGCCACAATGCCCTGGGCGCTGGCTACGTGGGCCAGGGCCAGTTTGCCTGTGCAGTCGCCGATGGCGTAGATGTGCTTCACATTCGTGCGCATCACCTCATCGATCCCCACAAAGCCCCGCTTGTCTGTGTCCACGCCAGTGGCGTGCAGGCCCAGTTTGTCGGTGTTGGGGCGAATGCCGATGGCCATCAGCACTTTGTCGGCTTCAATCGTCTCCGTCGCGCCGCTCTTCACATTCTTGACGGTGACAGTTACGCCCGCGTCGCTCTTTTCCACTTTTTCTGTGCGTGTGCCGGTCAGGATGCGCACCCCTGCCTTCTTAAAACTCTTCTCCACCTCGGCGCAGACCTCCGCATCCTCCAGGGGCAGGAGAGTGTCCAGCATTTCTACAATCGTCACATCCACGCCATAGGTGCGGTAGACGTAGCTGAACTCCATCCCAATCGCGCCGGAGCCGACGACGACTAGCTTTTTGGGCAGATTCTCCAGCACCAGCGCGTCCCGGTATTGGATCACCCGATCCCCGTCGATATCCACGCCGGGCAGGGAAGCGGCCCGCGCGCCCGTCGCCAAAATGATATTGGCGGCGCTGACTGTGCGTTCTTCCTTCACCTGGGCATATTCCGAGCTACCCACCCGCACGCTGTGAGAGTTGACAAAGACGCCATGGCCGTTGATAACGTCGATTTTGTTCTTCTTCATCAGAAAGGCCACACCTTTGGTCTGGCGATCCACAATCCCCCGGCTGCGGGAGACGGCTTTGCTGAAATCGACGGTCAGGTTGTTAAAGCTGAAGCCAAAGTCGGCGGCTTCATGCAGGGTTTCCAGCACCTCCGCGTTGTGGATCAGCGCTTTGGTGGGGATGCAACCCCAGTTCAGGCAGACGCCGCCCAGGTTTTCCCGCTCCACCAGCGCCGTCTTCAGCCCCAACTGGCTGGCCCGAATCGCCGCCACATAGCCCCCCGGCCCACCGCCGAGAACGAGAAGGTCGTAGTCGTAATTGTGTGTTGCCATTTGTGCCTCCTATTGCGTATTGCGTATTCCGTATTCCGTAGGTAGTGTTGATCAGGAACTTTTGAGGGTTGGTGTGGAGTGATGTTGCCAGAATGTTTGTCCAGCAGCTTGTCTCACCTACCGTCCCTCACCCTATCATGCCGTCAACATCACTACTTACGCAACACGAAATACGCAACACATCTGCGAATAATTATCCCCAATTCTCCAATACGTCCATTACCCTCCCCACAAACCCATCCGCCTCTGCGCCGTTGAGAATCCGGTGGTCGAATGAGAGGCTGAGATAGCACATGGGCCGGATGACGATGGCGTCGTCGGCGCTGGGCAGCAGGGGATGACCGCCGCTACGCACGACAGGCCGCTTTTCGATTTTGCCGATGCCCAGAATGGCCGCCTGGGGCTGGTTGATGATCGGCGTCCCCAGCAGACTGCCGCTGACGCCGTGATTCGTGACGGTAAATGTGCCCCCCTGCAATTCGTCCGGGCTGAGTTTGTTGGCCCGGGCCCGCGCAGCCAGGTCGTTGACAGCCCGACTCAGTCCGGCCAGATTTAGTTCGTCCGCGTCCCGGATGACGGGGACGAGCAGCCCGCCGCTCACAGCCACAGCCACGCCCACATGAATACGCGGATGGAGCAGCAATCCCTCGGCAGTAAAGGAGCTGTTCACCTGCGGGTTGGTCCGCAGCGCCTCGGCCACCGCGGCCACAAAATAGGGGGTGAAGGTCAGGTCGATGCCTTTGGCCGCGTACTCGGCTTTGTGGGCCTCCCGGTGGCGCACCACCCCGGTCACATCCACTTCGTAGAGGGACATGACGTGGGGGCTGGTGCGTACGCTGCGCTCCATATGCTCGGCAATGGCCCGGCGCATGGGGGAAAGGGGATTGGGGATCGGGGATTGGGGATTGGAGATTGGAGATTGGGGATTGGGGATTGGGGATTGGGGATTGGGTATCATCTTCCCAGTCCCCAGTCCCCGGTCTCCAGTCCCCAAAAAATTCTCCACATCCTTTTTCGTCACCCGCCCGTGCAGACCGCTGCCACTAATCACCGCCAGGTCCAAATTGTGTTCAGCCGCCATCCGCGCCACGACCGGGCTGACAAAATCCCGTCCGGTTGGTTTGGCGGTAGGGGATTGGGGGCTGGGGACTGGGGACTGGGGACTGGGCGGTGATGACGGCGCACTGCTCACTGATAACTGCTCACTGCTCACTGCTTCCCCCGGCGCGCCGATGTAGCCGATGACAGTACCGACGCGCACGGTCTGCCCTTCCTTCGCCAACACTTCCAGCAGCGTACCCGCCGCGGGCGCGGGGATTTCTGTGTCGATTTTATCCGTGCTGATCTCCAGCACAATCTCCTGTCGTTCCACCCGGTCACCGGGCTGCTTCAACCAGCGCGAGACGGTTCCTTCCACAACCGTCTCGCCCAGTTGGGGCATTTTTATTGGCGTAGGCATCGCTCTGTCCCTGTTGTGAAAATAGGGTTGTAACCCGCACTGTTGGCTTGCGCCAGCCCGCACAAACCGTGCGGGTTACGGTTTTCTAAAATATATCGCGTTCTGCTCGATAGCGAAGAGACCCAATCTGGCTGCGGTGTTCCGCTTCGTGCTGCATCAAGTGATGAAGAACCCACTCTGGTGTCACATCATATGCTTCCAACGAGCGCGGTCGGCGAAAATCGGTTAAGCCCATCTGCTGATAAACATCGAGCACAAGCGACCGCACAGTCTCAAGCAGTGAGAGATAATGGGCCAAATCAAATCCCTGAAGTTGGGTCAGATGGCCCTGCGCATCCCGGTGGTTGTACGGGAACAGTGCCTCGACTTGCGGCGGAGGCTGCTGTTCCAAGACTTCGGTGTAGAGCCAATCCGCTTCGATAAGAGCCATGTGATAAAGCACTGCCCCGATGCTGCTCTCCTCGTCTGGGGGCAGCCAGTCAATCACCGGTTCGATCAATCCTTCTAATTGCTCCAGGGTCCGCTGACGCGCGTCCTGGAACGCACCCAACCAATGACCGATCTCTGGTTCTTTGCTTGGATGCGGGGTAATTGTGTTCTGTCTCTTTTCAGCCATTCGTCACCCTCTCCCCCAACACCGGTTCTGTCATCTCGCCCGTATAGTAGAGATAGTGCTTGCCGGGCACGGTGGAAAATCCCGCGTGCTGGCCGTCCGGGGTCATGGCGACGATATTCATATATTGACCGACCCGTGGGTTCAATTGAACGATCTCGGCCAGACACTCCAGTCCCGCGGCATCCAGACTCATTCCCATTTTCAGATAGAGAATCAGACTGCGGGCCGTGGAAACCCGGATCGCCAGTTCACCGCTGCCCGTGCAGGCGACCGCGCCGTAGCGGTTGTCGCAATAGTTGCCCGCGCCGATAATCGGCGAATCCCCCACCCGGCCCGGATATTTCCAGGCGTGGCCGCTGGTGCTGACTGCGGAAGCCAGATCGCCGTGGGTATCCCGCACCAGATAGTTGACAGTGCCGTGGGGAACCCGATCCTCAAGATGCAAAGGTTGGGTCAGCCGGGTGACGATATGGCGCAACTCCGCGCCGGTCAATTCCACGCCCGTCTCTGTAAAGCGGGTGCGCCAGTAATCCAGCGAAGCAAATGTGCGCTGATCCGCGGGCTTCTGGCCCATCTCCCCCGCGAAACGTTCCGCGCCCCGGCCCACCAGCAGCACGTGGGGCAGTTCTTCCATCACCGCCCGGGCCAGGCTGATGACATTGCCATACTCCTGCACTCCAGCCACCGCGCCTGTTTCCAGCGTGCGCCCATTCATCAGGCTGGCGTCCAGTTCCACCTGGCCCAGCAGATTGGGCAGGCCGCTGAAGCCGACCGAATGCTCCTCCGGGTCGTCTTCGGTAATGCGGGCGGCCAGCTCCGCGGCGTCGATGGCAGAGCCGCCCCGACGCAGGAGCTCCATGGCGGCGACTGCCCCACCCCGGCCATTTTCGCTGGCGATGATGACGGGATTCAGGTGGGAATTGGTGTGCATTGGCCCATTTTCCGGTGGGGAGGGGGTGATGGGGTAAAGTTGCAAGTTGCAGGTAGAAGGTTGCATCTGTCAAACTTGTCACTTGCGTACCTTCCACCTGCAACTTGTAACATCATCCCATCATCTGCCCTCCAAAAATTCCTCAATAATTGGAACAACTTGCCCATCCACTAGCTCCCACGCCGCCTCCGCCACTTTGTTCACTGTAACAAAATCCTGCACCAGAAAGACGTTATAGACATTTTCCAGGGCAAAGAGACGGGCTGCCAGCGGGTGATCGGCTGCCTGCTCCGCCGTAGCGACATTGAGCGGCCCTGCGAAACGCAGCCCGACGGCGGTGTATTTGTGGGCATTCGGGTTGGGCGTCGGCTGAATCTGGACTGGCATACACTAAAGTATAGCAGGGAGCGGCGGGGCTATCAATTTACGCACGCTCAGTAGTTCAGGATTTTGCCTCACACCAAGGCCCAAAGTAGCGAAGTAGAACAGAGTCCTTCCCGTTTTTCGCGGCTTCTGTACTGATCAAGCAGATGCAGATGTTGAAATTTAACGCAGAGACGGGGAGACGCAAGAGACGCAGAGAACAGCTTTGCCTCTCTGCTCCTTTGCCTCTTTGCGTTGAATTTCAGCAGTTCAAGCTGTCGTTGATCAGTACAGTTTTTCGCGGCTTTGCGCGAAATTGTGAACTACTGAGCACAGCCCGGCGCAAGTAAGCCGACAGATGCTGTTCTGGTGCGTAGTTCGTGTACCAGTGTACGCACCACGCGCCAGAACAGCCACCGGTCGATTTACACCGCAGTCTACTGAGTGTGCTTATGCAACGGCGTATGTCTGTGATAGACCCCGTGCTGGTGCATCCGCTGGTGCAGCCGGTTGTGTGCGCCTTCCAGGGTAGCGCGCATCTGACGCAGACGGGAGGCCTCTGCGGGTCTGGGGGCGAGGACGTCCAGATAGGCCAGAGAGCCTTCGATCTGGGATAGTACCGCGTCGGCATCGGTCTCATTGAAGAGTGGCTGATCCCCTACCAAAAGCTGCACAGCGCTGGTGTGACAGGCGATGTCCCCCGACTTGCTGCTATAGCTGCCCCGCACTCGCAGGGCAACCCACGTGGACTTCGTGGCTGACATGCGGAGAGTGCCTTGGCCGGCCAGCGTGCCGCCGACTTTCACCTGATCCAGCACCAGTCCGCCCACAATTATTTCCACCGCCTCGATGGGAACCCGCGTCGATTCCACCCGCCAGCGAATGTCGATGGAGCCGCCGGATGCGGGCAGCCGCACCTGACCGCCGGGAGCGACCCCTTCCACTAGCAATTCGGCCAGGGGGCCAACCGTCGCAAACGTGTTGCCGGCCCGCACCGCGGCCATCCAGTTTTCGTAGGAAAATTCCCGCCCGCCCAGTTGGGCATAAGTACGCACACCGCCCAGCAGCGAAGCCGCCGCCATTTTGTCCGAGCCGCCCACCAGCGGGACCTGATAGCCCAGATTGAGATAGCGATACCAGTCGGCGATGCCGTAGGGGTTGAGCTGGCTGTCGTGGGGGTTGAAGGTCATCAGTTCGATGGCGTTGATCAGCCCCAGCACAATATCCGCGGCCCGCTCCAACTGGGGATTGGGTGCGTGGGGCATCACCACCAGCCCGCCCTGCTCGATACAGCGCTGTGCCCACTCGGCCATCACCACTTCCTGGGCATCGCCCAGGGCCGACTCCGACGGACCACCCGTGCAGAGGGGGTGGATCATCTGTCCACTGTAGCCGAGGAGAGAGATGTGGCCCAACACCTGCATCCGGTTCTCCGTGCCCACCCGCACCAGAAACTCGCCATCGCCGCCGAATTCCTTGGCGCCCAGGGTTGTCCTGCCGTCAAAATCGCTCACATTGCTGTACATCTCGCCCCACTGGCTGGCGAGGAGATTGACGACGTGGACATCCTCGGCCTGGCCTTCCAGCAAGGCTGTGCTGGGACTGAGAAAATGGACGTGGGTATCGGCAGTGACCCAGCCCTTCTCCCGCCAGCCCAACACCCGCTCCATCTCAAAATTCAGTTCGGATGTCCCCGGTCCGACGACAACTTTCGTGCGGATGGGCGCACACTCATAGCCTTTGCTGATCTCCACATAGACTTCGCCGATGGGCAGGTCCACTTCGCAGTGGCCGTCAATGTAGCTATACTGGTTGCACCCGTTGACAAACTCGCCGTAGTTGTCCTCGAACCAGTAGGGATTGACTTTGCGGTGGCGGCCCCGGGGCGGCAGATATTCACCGTGCGTCCCGTGAAAGTGGATGCGCACGGCCACCTGTCGCCCGCTGCCCTTCTCCACCACCCGCACGTTGACCGGACGGTAAGCAGGCGGCACTTCGACAATCCCGTCTTCGTCCGGCAGCGCGGCCAGATCGTAGACTGTTTCTGCGCCCACATACAGCCGGGCCTGGGGATGGGCCGTATACTCCACGACGATCTCCCGCTCCGACCGGCCTGGCTGAACGTCCACCGCTTCCCCACCCAGCCAGGCTGCGTGATCGTATTCCAGCACGGCGCGTGCCGAGATGACTGTACCCAGATCAATCGCCAGCTCCTCGCATTCGCCCAACCCATTGAGCGTCAAATCCGGGGGCAGCGTCACCCGCACCTTGCGACGCAGGCCGGGGCGCAGGGGATGCTCGGCCAGTTGGGTGGCGCTAATGGCGTAGACAACGGCCCGCTCTGTGACTGGTTGCAGCAGCAGGCGCTGGATGGCTTTGTCTGGATAGGGGTTGGGCAGGGCATAGATCCAGAGCTTCTCGGCCACCCGATCCCGTCCCGCAGCGACACGGGTTTCGCCCCGGCCATAGGCACGCGCCTGGCGACCCAACAGCGCATCCTCTGTTGTCGCCGGGATGACCAGATCGGTCACCGCAGGTACGGCCAGAAAGGGGCTGGCTCCCCAACGGATGTGGCTCTGTTGGATGGCAAAACGACGCAGGATGGGTTGCTCGTGGATGCTGCCGTCGGCATATTCCAGGACATAATCAGCCACGTGATCGCCCAGTTCGTTGCCGTCCACATCCGTGTCCGCCAAGTTGTCCAGATAGTTGGTCACCCGGTCTTCCACCGCGTGGAGGAAGAGAAGGTAGCTGGCCTGGAGATTGCCCAATTCGACTGTCTGGGTTGTCCCGTCCAGCAGCAGTACATTTGAACCGCTTTCCCCGCCCAGCACAAAGGGAATGCCTCGGTAGGCCTGCGCTCCGGTCAATTCCCCCATATTGCTGGGTGGGCGCAGACTGGGTGGCAGGGCAGAACGGTCAATGTTGAAGACAGATGAGAGAGTGATGGGTGTGAAGTGGGGTGAAACCGGCTGCATGAGAATCCCTCCGTCTGTAGTAAAAGTGGGGCGCGCTGTGGATGTCAAGTGTACCCCAAAGTTTCAGTCCGGGCAAAGTGTCAGCGATTGCCCAAGCCCTACTTTGTTACAAACCAGATATGTATTAGAATATAAATCACAATATGAGCTTTGTGAATTTTATACCTGTTTTAGGGGAGCAGATGATGCAGAAGGTTATCGGTGTTACAGAGCTACAGCGCAGTTTTCGTAAAGTCTTTGATGAGGTGACACAAGAGAGTACTCCCTACATCCTCATCCGGGGCAGTCGTCCAGAAGCTGCCCTCATTTCCTATACGGATTTCGAGCAGTTTCAAGCTCTGCGGCAACAGGCCATTCGCCAGAAATTTGGACAATTGTTGGATCGGATGGAAGCCACCAATGCAGATCTGTCCGACGAGGAAATTGCAAGCGAAGTGGCTGCCGCACGCTCTGAGGTTGGTTGATGGTGAGGATCGTTCTGGACGTCAACGTTGTTATCAGCGGACTGTTACGCCCGCAAGGAAAACCCGGTCACTTGCTGCGTTTATGGCAGGCAGGGCGATTCGAGTTGCTCTATTCTCCTGCGTTACTGGATGAATTGATAGCTGTTGTAATCCGTCCTCGCTTGCAGAAAATCGGGCTTCGATCAGAAGATGCGCGTGTCGTCATGGATTACGTTACGGAATTTGGCGTGTTGATTCTACCTCTGGAACGGGTGAATGCCTGTCGAGACCCCAAAGACAACCACATTCTCGATATAGCTTTGACGGGCAGGGCGGACGCGGTTGTCAGCGGAGATGCCGACCTGCTCGTTCTCCATCCCTTCCAGAAAATTCCCGTACTTACGCCAGCGGACTTCCTGGCCTCTCTTTCCTCGTAACTTCCACAGCAGCAGTTCCAAATATAGAACGCGGATAACGCGGATCGAGCGGATTTTTGCGGATTTAACGGTGCGGATTTTTGCTTTTATCCGCGTTGATCAGCCCAATCAGCGTCATCCGCGTTCTATTTCTGTCAAATTTGGAATTGCTGCTTCCACAGCCCAGCAGTTTCGTTCTTTCCTTCTCTCACAGTAGAATAGAGGGATGTTCACACAGCCAGCCTATTCCAAACCCGAAATTATGAGTCCCGCCGGCCACTGGCCCCAACTCCATGCGGCCATCGAGGCTGGCGCGGATGCGGTCTACTTTGGCCTGACCCACTTCACCGCTCGGGCCAAAGTCGGCTTTGTGCTGGACGAGCTGCCCTCCGTGATGGAGACACTCCATCGCCGGGGGGTGCGGGGCTACGTCACCTTCAACACCCTCGTCTTTGACCACGAACTGACTTCTGCCGTAGATGCTTTGGCCCGGATTGCCCAGGCCGGCGCCGACGCTGTGATTGTGCAGGATGTGGCTGTGGCGCGACTGGCCCGCCAGATTGCGCCGGGGATGGAAGTCCACGGCAGTACACAAATGAGCATCACCAGCGCTGAGGGCGTCGACCTGGCCCGGCGCTTTGGCGTCAGCCGGGTGGTGCTGGCCCGGGAACTCTCGCTGGACGACATCCGCGCCATCCGCAGCCAGACTGACTGCGAGCTGGAGATGTTCGTTCACGGCGCGCTCTGCGTCTCCTATTCGGGCCAGTGCTTTTCCTCCGAAGCCTGGGGTGGACGTAGCGCCAACCGGGGCCAGTGCGCCCAGGCCTGCCGCCTGCCCTACGAAATGATTGTGGACGGCACCCTCCGTCCCCTGGCCGACGCCCGCTATCTGCTCTCGCCCGGCGACCTCTACGCCCTGCAGCAGGTTCCCGAAATTATCACCCTGGGTGTCAGCGCGCTGAAGATCGAGGGTCGCTACAAAGACGCAGACTACGTGGCCCTGACCACCAGCGCCTACCGTCAAGCCGTGGACGAAGCCTGGGCCGGTCTGCCCCTCTCCATCACCCCCGCCGATGAACTGCGTCTGGAGCAGGTCTACTCCCGGGGTCTCGGTCCCCATTTCGTCAGCGGAACCAACCACCAGACGGTCGTCAACGGACGTGCGCCCCGCCACCGGGGGGTGTTGATGGGCCGGGTGGCGGAGATTTTGGCCGATGGGATTGTGCTTGCGCCCGATGCTTCTGTGGCGGAGGTTGCGCCGCTGAAGCCGGGCGATGGGGTGGTCTTTGACGCGGCGGACTGGCGCAGCCCCCAAGAGCGGGAAGAGGGCGGGCGGGTCTACGAGATTCTGCCGCGCAGACGAGGACAGGTCGAAGTGCGCTTCGGCAACGGCGCAATCGACTTTCGCCGTGTCCGGCCCGGCGATCTACTTTGGCGCAGCCACGACCCGGAAGTGGACAAAGCCGCCCGACCCTTTCTTAACACCGCCGGGCCTCTCCACAAGCAGCCGGTGGATGTAGCGGTGACAGCTCGTGTCGGCGCACGACTGGAAACCCGCTGGTCGTTGGCTGCCCATCCCGATCTGGCGGTGACTGTGCGCTCCGCCGAGCCGCTGGTTTCCGCCCAAAACCGGGCGCTGGACGCCGACTTTTTGCGGGAACAGTTGGGACGACTGGGCAATACGCCTTATCATCTGAGCAATCTGACCCTCGATGGGGAGGGCACTCCTTTTGCGCCCGCCTCCCTCCTCAACCAACTGCGCCGGGACGCGGTGGAGCAACTCTCTGCCCTGCAAAGCCGCCCGCCCGCTGGCCCTGTCCACAACCCGCGGGAAATTTTGGACGCAGATAAACGCAGATTTGTATTGATTCACGCTGATGATGCGCCGCCTTCCCTTCCTCCCTTCCTCCCTTCCTCCCTTCACCTCCTCGTGCGCACACCGGAGCAGTTGGCCGCGGCCCTGACCGTCAATCCGGCCAGCATCACATTGGACTATCTGGATTTGTATGGGTTGCGCCCGGCAGTGGAGCAGGTGCAGGCGGCGGGGATTGACGTGCGAGTGGCCTCGCCCCGCATCCTCAAACCCAATGAGCAGCGCATCGTCAACTTTCTACGCCGGCTGGGTGCGCCTGTGCTGGTGCGCTCGGCGGGTCTGCTCCACGCCCTGCTGGACGGTGAACATCCGCCTTTGAGCGGCGATTTCAGCCTCAACGCGGCCAATGAACTGAGCGCCCGTCTCTTTTTGGAGATGGAGTTGGAGCGGTTGACGCCCACCCACGACCTCAACGCCGCCCAGGTGGGCGAGCTGGCTCGGCTGGTGGGGCCGGAGAAGTTGGAAGTCATCGCCTACCAACACCTGCCCGTCTTCCACACGGAACATTGCGTCTTCGCCCGCTTCCTTTCGGCGGGGACCAGCTACAAAGATTGCGGCCATCCCTGCGAGGCGCACCGGGTAGGGCTGCGGGACGAGAAGGGGCGGGTGCATCCGGTGATGGCGGATGTGGGCTGCCGCAATACTGTCTTCGGGGCCGAAGCGCAAGAGGCCAGCCATTTTCTGGACGGCTGGCTGGCCGTAGGCATCCGCCACTACCGGCTGGAATTTGTCCACGAGAGCGGGGAAGAGGTGGCGCAGATTGCCCGTGCCTTCACTGCTACACTGGCCGGGGCACAATCCGCCGCTCAGCTCAGCCGCAAACTGGCCGGGTTTGTCACCTCTGGCGTGACCGAAGGCAGCCTCTTCGTGCCGCCGAACTTTTTTGAGATTCCGTTGGCGGTTGTTTAACCCCAGCCACCACCACCGGGCGTTTCAATGCGCAATCGGCTGCCCGCGGCCAGGCGGCGGCTGAATTTGCCGGGCAGTTCTTCCTCCCGCCCGTCTGGGTGGATGAGGATGTTGCGCCCGGTTGCACCCCTTTCCCCGCCCGCCAACCCCCACGGACCCACCACCCGCCGCTCGCTGAGAACGGTGACTGTGGTTTCGCCCAGCAATTCGTACTCGCGAATCAGCCCGTCGCCGCCCCGGTGCTGCCCCGCACCGCCGCTGCCCCGGCGCAGTGCATAGCGCACCAGACGCAGGGGATAGGCCATTTCCAGAGCTTCCACTGGTGTGTTGAGGGTGTTGGACATATGGACGTGTGCGCCGCTTAGCCCGTCGCCGACCGGGTGCGCGCCCATCCCGCCGCCCAAAGTTTCGTAGTAGGCCCAGAGCGAGCCGTCGGCCCGCTTGCCCCCCATTGTGCAGTTGTTCATTGTGCCCTGGCCCGCCGCCGCCACCCGATCCGGCAGGGCTTTTGCCAGCGCGCCCAGCACCACATCTGTCACCCGTTGGGAGGTCTCCACATTGCCCCCGGCCACAGCAGAAGGCGGCTGAGCGTTGACCAGACAGCCGAGGGGCGCGCTGACTGTCACCGGCGCAAAAGAGCCGGAATTGACGGGGATTTCACCAGCCCCACCCCGGCCGGCAGCACCCCCACCCCAACCCTCCCCCACTGTGGGGGATGGGGATTCGCTCCCTCCCCTGGAACGGGGGAGGGCCGGGGTGGGGGTCTCCGTTAGTGCCCGCACGACGTAATAACAGGCGGATTGGGTCACAGCCAGGGGCGCGTTGAGGGAGGCGTGGATGGCGTCGGCAGTGCCGCCGAAGTCGAAGTGGATGGTTTCGCCGTCGATGCGGGCCGTCACCCGAATCGGCGTCAGTATTATCCCTTCCGGCCCGGCGAACTCAATGACATCCTCAAAGCCATATTCCCCGTCAGGCCACTCCCGGATGGCGGCCCGGGTAAGCCGTTCGCTGTAGGCCATCAGATGATTCGCATAATCCGTCACCTCCTCTGGGCCAAAGCGCTGCACCAGTTCCAACAGCCGCTTCTCCCCTACCGCGTGGGCCGCGGCCTGGGCAGCCAGATCGCCCCGCCGCTCGTCGGGGGTGCGCACATTGCGCAAAATCAGCGCCAACACCCCCTCCACTAGCTGCCCGGCGGCATAGACCTTCACCGGCGGGATGATAATCCCCTCCTGATAGATTTCCGTGGAAAGAGGCAGGGAACCGGGCGACATTCCGCCCACATCCGCGTGGTGGGCACGGCTGGCGATGAAGAAGGAAGGGGACAGGGGATTGGGGATTGGAGACTGGGAGGGGACCTCCGATCCCCAGTCCCAAGTCTCCAATCCCCAATCCCCCAAAAAGACCGGCGAAATCATCGTAATGTCGGGCAGGTGGGAGCCGCCCGCGTAGGGGTCGTTGAGGAGGACCACATCGCCGGGGGACCAGTGGGGGAAGGCGGCAAGGGCGGCGGCCACACTGGCAGGCATCGCGCCCAGGTGGACAGGGATGTGGGCAGCCTGAGCCACCATCCGCCCATCGCCGTCAAAGAGCGCACAGGAGTAGTCCAGCCGCTCTTTGATGTTGGGCGAATAGCTGGTGCGGCGCAGGGTCACGCCCATCTCTTCGGCAATGCCAGCGAAGCGGTGGCGGTAGAGTTCGAGGGTGATGGGGTCCATTATTCTTTCTCCACCCACAGATTCGCCCATCCATCCACCCGCACGTTCCAGCCGGAGGGGATGACGGTTGTGGTGTCAAACTGGTAGACGATGGCCGGGCCGGGGAAACGATTGCCAGGCAGAAGGCGGGAACGGTCGTAGGTGGCAGTGGGTGTGGGGCTATCCGCCTGAAACCAGACCGACTTTTCGCCCACAAAGGCCGGGGACGCATCCGCCGGGCCGAGGGGCTGACGAGGAAATTCGGGCTTTGCGCCGGGGCCACTGCCGCGCAGACGGAGGGTGACAACTTCCACCGGCCCATCGGCCATCCGGTAGCCGTAGCGCTGTTCGTGCAGGGCGTGGAAAGCGGCCACCGTCCCAGCCAGCCCATCCCGACTGATGGGACTACTCAGGGCAACGGTCAGCTCATAGCTCTGTCCCCGGTAGCGCATATCCAGGCTGGCGTCCAGCCGGGGATCGACCACCCCTTCCGCGGCCAGCACACCCCGGCTCTCGTCCGCCAGTCGGGAATAATGGCCGTCCAAAAAGTCAATATCGCCCAGAAGTTGGCCCGCGTCCCGCAGAATGGCCTGGGCGTTTTCGTGGACCACATCGGCCAGGAGCAGCCCCAGTGCGCTGAGTACGCCAGGACTGGGCGGAATGAGAATACGCTGCACACCCAGGGCCGCGGCCAGATCGCAGGCGTGGAGCGGCCCGGCGCCGCCAAAGGGGATGAGGGCAAAGCTGCGCGGGTCGTGGCCCCGCTCCACCGAAACCCGGCGCAAGGCCCGCTCCATCGTAGCGTTGGCTATACGAATCACACCCAGCGCAGCTTCCTGGGGTGAATAGCCGCCCAGTGCGTGGCCCAGGCGGGTCAACGCCTCCAGCGCGGCCTCTGCATCCAATCCCACCGCGCCGCTCCCACCAAGAAAATTGCCACTGTCCAGCCGCCCCAGGACCAGATTGGCGTCGGTGACAGTCGCTTGGGTGCCACCCCGCCCGTAGCAGACCGGGCCGGGCACAGCCCCCGCGCTCTGGGGGCCAACCCGCATCCCACCCCCCGCATCCACAAAAGCCAGACTGCCGCCCCCCGCGCCGACCGTGTGAATGTCGATGACAGGCAGACGCAGTGGCAACCCGGCGATTTCGCTCTCCCCCGTCCGGGGAATCTCTCCGGGACAGAGAGCCACATCTGTACTCGTCCCGCCCATATCGAAGGTGATGATGTGGGGGGTGTCGCTCTCCAACGCCTGGGCCGCGGCCGCAAAGGCACCGACGACCCCGCCCGCGGGTCCGCTGAGAACCAGCCGGGCCGGTTCGGCGCTGGCCTGCTCAATGCCAATCGCGCCGCCGTTGGACTGCATCACCCGGATGGGCACGCCCCCCAGTCCGTCGGAGAGACGGCGCAGATAGCGGTCGGCCAGGGGCTGGACGTAGGCGTTGACGACAGTTGTGGCCGTGCGCTCGTACTCCCGATATTCGGGCAGGATGCGGCTGCTGAGGGAGAGGGTGGCGTCGGGCAAGTGGCGATGGACAATCGCCGCGGCCCGTTCTTCGTGGGTTGGGTTGCGATAGGAGAAGAGAAAGACGATGGCCAGACTCTCCGGCTGGGCCGCAGAAATTTTTTGCGCCAGGGCGTCCAGGGCGGCTTCGTCCAAAGGAGTGAGCGTATTCCCGTCCACATCCAGCCGCTCTACCGCCTCAAAACGCAACTCAGCGGGCACCAGTTGGGGTGGGCGCTGCTGATGTAGGGCGTAGAGTTGGGGTCGGTTCTGGCGGCCAATTTCGATGACATCGGCAAAGCCCGCGGTGGTGAGGAGGGCAGTCCGTGCGCCTTTGCGTTCCAGAAGGGCATTCGTGGCTGCGGTGGTGCCGTGGACAATTAGGCCCTCACCCCCGGCCCCTCTCCCTGAAAAGTGGGAGAGAGGAGAAGAGAAGTTCGCAAGTTCAGGGGAACTCAGCAGTTCAGTCAGGCCAGCCACAATCCCCCGGCTCTGGTCGTCCGGGGTGGTGGGGGATTTGTGGACACGGATACGCCCGTCCTCCAACAGGACAAAATCAGTAAATGTGCCGCCGACGTCAATGCCGATGAGTTTCATTGGTAAAGTCTCCCAAAAGGGCGTGATTTTAACGCAGAGGCGCAGAGATGGAGAGACGCAGAGGGTTACAGACCGTTGACGACTCTATGAACACCATCTACCACTCGGCGAGCGCCAAAATTGATGACCAGGCCAAGTTTCAGATTGGTCAACCGAAGGTATGTGAGAAGCTGTGCCTCAAAGATTGAGTTGTATTGAGCGAGGGCTTTGCATTCGACGATTACCTTCTCCTCCACAAGCAGATCGAGCCGCAACGGGTCTGCCGCTGTCCGTCCTTTGTAAACGACAGGAATCAACTTTTCCTGTTCGATCGTAAAGCCGCGGGACTCCAGTTCCCAGACCAGCGCTTGTTGATATACCCTCTCCAACAATCCTGGACCGCCGAATGCTCGATGCACTTCGATGGCTGCATCCACAATTGCCCCACTGATCTCATTTTCATGCAATACAGCTTTCATTTGATCTTCCCTGCGCCTCCCCGCCCCTGCGCCTCTGCGTTAAAGTCCGTTGCATTCCTCTGTTTTCCCTGCGTCTCCCCGCCCCTGCGCCTCTGCGTTAAAAATGTTGACTCTCCCGATCCATTTCACCTGTTTGAGCGCGTCATCGATCTCGCTGGGGACGATCAGCCGTACCAGGCCCGCGGCCCGGCGCAGGGGTTGGCTGTCGCTGGCAATGGCGAGGAGAATGGGGCGTTTCACTGCACCTTTCACTTCGTCAGTTGCAAGGCGGGTACCGAAGCCGTCGCCACTGATCACTTCGGCTTCGCTCCACTCCCCGGCCCAGAAGTGGCGGACGAAGTCGACGAAGGCCACACCCGAAAAAGCAAAGGGGCCGGATGTGCCGTGGCCCGTGCTGATAATATAACAGTCGGGCACGGTTGCCTGGGGAAGACGGCTTAAGTCATCGGGCGTAACACTCTGCTGACTGCCGTCGGGCAAGGAGAGAAGGAAGTCGGCAGTTTCGGATGGGGGCGCTGGGTTGGGGTCGTGGCTGTGGGGGCGCAAGGGATCGTAGCTGTGCAATTCCGCTTCCCCGGAATGGGGGCCGGGTCGGGAGTGAGGGTTCTCCACGGCGATCACTCCTTTGGCTCAATCGTAAAGGTCAAGGGAAAGCCATTGGCGCGGGCGGCCGCGTGGGCCTGGTCCACCAGACGCTGGGCCTCGGCCTTCGGGCGGGTCACCACCGGGGCCACATCCTTCGTGTGGGTCTCCCAGGCGATGTGCTCGGCGATTTCTTTGGAGAGGCGGAAGATGCGCTGGAGGATGTCGATGACAAACTCGAAAGTGGTGATGTTGTCATTGTGGATCAACACCAGCCACGGCTCCTCGTCTGCGCTGCGCAGGTCGATGTCCGGACGCTGGATGGTTTCGATGTCGGTTTGGTGGGTGGGGTGGTGGTAGGGCATGGGAATTGAGGTGTGGGACAGCCGAGAATGAGTGTCAATGATTCGATTATTATAGGGGAAAACGAGGTGACAGACCAATTTTCTGTGTATTTTGTAACGCCCAACCGCTTCTTTTCCGTGCGCCAGAGCAATTAATTTCTATCTTACACAAACATCTGGGCCGCGTCAAACAGTTTTTGAATTCGCCACCCACCTCCTCAACCGCGGCCCCTCTGCCGTGCGCAGCCCTTTGGATGTATGAGGATGAAAAAAAGTGAAGGGGTGAAAGGGTGATCCTGTCACCCACTCACCCCTTCGCCTCCTCAGGCCTTCAGCCTGCCATCTTCTCAAAAGTCCACAGATTTCCCCGCTAATGCGTACAAAAAGAGCCGCTCCAGTTCATCCCCTGCGGGCATACGGGGCGCGGCCAGGATGGCGCTGTCGGAAAGAGCGTGGGTGCAGAGAGTTTCCAGCACATCTTCCAGCGCAGCCGGGCTGATACCCATTTGGGCGATGGTGGTGGGCTGGCCCAGCCGCTCTTCCAGGCCGCGGGTGGCTTCGATGAGAATGCGTGCGCCGTGCTGTTCGTCGTCGCCATCGGTCAGGTGCAGGTGGCGGGCGATCTCCCCGTAGCGGCTGACACCCGCGTTGGTCGTATATTCCATCACATAGGGTAGAAAGAGAGCCACCGCCCGGCCGTGGGGAATCTTAAAATAGCCGCCGAAGCTGTGACCCAGGGCGTGGGCCATCCCCACAAAGGAGTTGCCAAAGGCCAGCCCGGCCAGGGTGGCCGCATTCGCCATCTTTTCCCGGGCTTCGCTGTCTGTGCCGCCCTGTTCATAGGCCCTGGGCAGGTAACAGAAGACCAGTTGCGCGGCTTTCAGGGCCAGCGCGTCGCTGTAGTCGTTGCGGAAGTTGGCCGCATAGGCTTCGATGGCGTGGGTCAGTGCATCCAAGCCCGTGTCCGCCGTCACCCTCGGCGGCAGTTGGCTGGTTAGGGATGGGTCGATCAGCGAGAGGGTGGGGATCAGCTCCCGGTTGCCCACAGAGATTTTGCGCCGCTGCTCCGGGTCGCTGAGGACGACGTACATTGTGGCTTCGCTGCCTGTGCCGCTGGTGGTGGGGATGGCGACCATTTTGCATTTGTGCAGGTTCAGATCGAAGACCGGGGAGATCTCCTCCGGTTCCAGATCAGGCCGTTCATAGAGCGCCCACATCCCTTTGGCTGCATCCAACGAGCTGCCCCCGCCCAAGCCTACAATCCAGTCCGGCTGGAAGGCGGTCATCTGCGCCACACCCCGGCGCACGGTCTGGATGCTGGGGTCCGGTTCCACTTCGGCAAAGACTTGCACTTCCATCCCCGCCACCTTCAGGTGGCGACGGATACGTTCGGTAAAGCCCAGACCGTCCAGTACCGGATCGGTGACGATAAAGGCCCGCTGGCCTGGCAACTCTTCCAGGTGGTCCAGGGCATCTTCACCAAAAAGTATGTGGGGCGAAGAAAAGAACCACATTTTAGAACTCCGTATCGACTTTTGCGGCGCAGCCCACCAACTCCTGGGCCGCCTTCACATTCTGCATGATTTTGATCAGATTGCCGTCCAGTTTCAACTGGCGGGTCATCATCCCCTGAATCGGGTCAAGTTTGCCCTGCAAGACCTTCACCCACTGGTCGTGTTTGGCGGTGATTTTGAACTCTGGCGTTTTGAAAGCCGGGTCCGTCGTGTAGACCGCGTTCCGACACTGGCCGTGCCACAGGTCCATATAGATCATCTCTTCGCTGCCGCTGACGACAAAGTAAAAGTCGCCTTCCCAGTTTTTGGCCGCGGCCGCGTAAGATTCGGAACTGTTCACGGCTGCTTTCATTGCGTCGGCCCAGGCCTGGCTGGGGAATTTTGCGCCCATTGAGCTGCTCCTTCGGGAAATTGGGTGGAGAGAAAGTATTGCGTACTTCGTATTGCGTAGGGCTGGGAGGTTGACGGCGTGTCACTGCGTCGGCTTGCAAACCCGATAGAGACGCGCCAAAATGCTGCACTTACCTACGGAATACGCACTACGCAGTATGCTTTTGGCGTGTGTCGGCTATGTTTCAGATATGTGGCTGTCCGGGGTATCGTCGTCGCCCGCCTGTTTGCGCTGAATGCGGGCCAGCCGATGTTGGAGTTCGTTGATGGCTTGGGGCGAGCGCTGGCGAACCGGGGCAGACTGTTGGTTGTGCAGCGCCCAGGCCGTCCACATCTGGGCCTGCTCCAAATCGTTGCCCTGCCATTCGCAATACTTGGCCAACTCCACATAGGGGCGGGGGTCCGGGCCGGGGACTGTGCTCAGCCAGCGCTGCCAGAGCGCAGCGGCCTCGTCCCAGCGCTCCTGCCGTTTGAGCAGCCAGCCGAGACCGTCGAAGATTTCGGGAAGCGCAGCAAAATCGTCGGTTGAACGTGTCGAAACCAGATTTTCCAGCGCGTGGATGAATGCCTGCTCCGCGCTCTCCACCAACCCCATTTCCGCGTGGACCCGCCCTACCGACGCCAAATCCAGCGGGTGTAATTCGCCCGCCCGAGCGGACGGGAGCGGGTCGGCAAAGTGGCGGCAGAGCAGCTCGGCCAGGGAGACCATCGACACAATATCCTCCCGGTTGTGGTAAAAAACACCCACCATCGGCCCCGCATTGCCCGTCTGCAAGAACTGGTTGTAAAGCCAGGGGATCAGGCTGCCGGGCACATCCTCTTCTGTGCGCTGCAGTCCCAAGACCTGGGCCTCCAAATTGCTCAGGGAACAGCTGGACAGACGACGCTTCCACAGACGCCGGGCCGGATGGAGCAGGTCGAAATGGGGTGCATCCTCGGCCAACACAGCGGGCTTCCCCACGCCACCGGGCAGAAAGCGCCGGTTCATCTGATAGCGTCCGCGCAGCAGAGGAGCGTCAAAGGTACGCCCGTTAAAAGTGACCAGCCCGCTCCGTTCCCCCAACAGTTCAGCCAGCGCCGTCAACAGGGCTACCTCCTCGCCGGGGTGACGCATGAAGAATTGGTAGACGGTGAATTGGGGACTGGGGATTGGGGATTGGGAACTGGAGGCATCCCGATCCCCAGTCCCCGATCCCCAGTCCCCGATCCCCGTTCCCTCAAACACCCCCACCCCCACCATAAAGGCGTAGACCCCCGCGCCGCCGCCCAGACCGCTGGTTTCCGTGTCGATGAAGGCGGCCCGACGGAAGTCGAAGTCATTGTCCAGCCCTGCGTTGGGGTAGAGCGGCGCGATGGAACGGGGCGTCGTCGCCAGAAGCGCGTCCAGCGGGTGACGTCCGCGCACAGTTTCCAGGGGATAGCGCTCTGTCACCAACCAGCAGCGCCCGCCGTCGTTCTCAATCTCCCGACCGGAGACAAGCGCGTCCATCGATCCTGCGGCGAATTGACCGATCCGGGGCAAATCCGGCTCGACTGGGCTTTTTTCTGGGGCATTTTGTGGGCGCAGACTTTGCAGACGGCGCAGACGATCCAAAACCGAAGACACAGAGAGAACTCCAAAAATGGGCACGATTCGTTGGGGTTATTGTAGCGCAGATGGATGAGGAGGGAAAGGGAGAAGGAATAGTGAATTATGAATTGTGAATTGTGAATGATCGTGCCCCCTGCCCTTTTGCCTGGGGGCATCCCAGATTAGGGGCATCAGACCTGCCAGGTTTTCCGAAACCTGGCAGGTCTCCCCAAAAAATGGGACGCACCCCTTTTGCCTTCTCCTTTTGCCTTTTGCCTTTGCCTTTTGCCTTTCCCCTTTGCCTTTTGCCTTTCCTTTCTGCCGTCGTCTATAATGGCCTGTGGAAAGAATCAAAACAGACTACGGTCAGGAGACCCCTTTGCTCGAACAATCCAAACGATGGGAGTACTACCCCGCAGCCCCTGGGGACTTTCTGGAAGACAGCCCGGAACATCCGATTCTGCTCCAGATTCTCTACAACCGGGGCATTCGGGAGCCGGAACAGATCGCCAGTTTTCTAAATGGCGCGGACGCGGTGCAGGAGAATCCCTTTCGCCTGAAAGATATGAACCGGGCGGTCCAGCGCATCCTCCACGCCATCGACGAAGCCGAGACCATCTGCGTCTATGGCGACTTTGACGCGGACGGCGTCACCGCCACGGCCCTGCTCGTCTCGGCCCTGCAGCGGGCGGGCGCAGTCGTGGGCGGCTATATCCCGGACCGGGTGGACGAGGGCTACGGGCTGAATGTGGAGGCCATCGAACGCATCAGCCAGCAGGCACAACTGCTGGTGACGGTGGACTGCGGAATCCGCAGCATCGAAGAGGTGGCAGCAGCCAATCGGTTGGGGATGGATGTGATCGTCACCGATCACCACTCGGTGGGCAAGGAGTTGCCACCGGCCCTGGCTGTCATCAATCCCCGACGTAACGACGACAACTCCAACTTCAACACCCTGGCTGGCGTGGGCGTGGCCTACCGGCTGGCCCAGGCCGTGCTGCGCGCGGTCTCCCAGCGGCCCGGTGCGACCCTCTCCGCGCAAGATGCCGAAGCGATGGAAACGGAACTGCTCGATCTGGTGGCTCTGGGCACGATTGCGGATATGATGCCACTGATCGGGGAGAACCGTTCTCTGGTACAGCGGGGATTGGCCCAGCTTTCCCAGGGCCAGCGGGTGGGCCTCTTTGCCCTGATGGAAGTGGCCGGGATGCAGCCCGCCAGCGTAGACAGCACAACAGTCAGCTTCCGGCTGGCCCCCCGCATCAACGCCGCCGGCCGCCTCTCCAACGCGCAACTGGCCTACGATCTTCTACGCAGCGACGAATACAGCCACGCCTACGATCTGGCCACCCAACTGGAGGCGATGAACCGGGAACGACAGCAGTTGACGATTGACGCCCAGAATCTGGCCGAGCAGCAGTTGGGGGATGTCGCCTCTGCCCTGCCGCCAATTCTCATCACCGCCAGCCCAAATTTCCGTTCCGGGATTGTGGGGCTGGTGGCTGGGCGGTTGGCTGACCAGTATTACCGGCCTGCAGTGGTGATCGAGCGGGGGCCGGAGACGAGTCGGGGCAGTGCGCGCAGCATTGACGAGTTCGACATCACCGCCGCGCTGGATCAGATCGGCCATCTGCTGGTGCGCCACGGTGGACACAGCCGGGCCGCCGGTTTTACTGTGACCAACGAGCGGTACGACGAGTTTATCCAGGCGTTGACCGCTCTGGCCGCGGCGGGGCTGGCGGCTGTGCCCGATCTGCGCCCGCGTATGTATGTCGACGCCGAAGTAGGTTGGGACGATCTAAGCTGGGCGCTTCAAGCCCAGTTGAGTCGGCTGGAACCCCTGGGCCAGGCCAACCATTCGCCTCTGCTGGTGGTGCGCAATTGCCGGGTGCGCAGCGCGCGGGCCGTAGGCAGTGGCAAACATCTGAAGTTGGTGCTGGACGGCTACCCCGGCTCAGCCGTGCTGGACGCCATCGGCTTTGGTCTGGGCGAACGGGCCAACGGTCTGGCCGCGGACGAGCATCTGGACATCGCCTTCCATCTGGAAGTCAACGAATGGCAGGGGCGACGGAGTTTGCAGTTGAACGTGCAGGACTTGCGAACGGCAGTGAACAGTGACCAGTGACCAGTGACCAGTGAACAGTCACCAGTCACCAGTCGTTGTGTGTCGCCGAGTGATCACGACTACTCACTGATTACTGATAACTGATTACTGCTCACAGTTCACTTTCCCCAAAAGAGGCGGACTATGTGGCAAAAACTATCGACACCCCTCAAAATCGGCCTGATCGCGGGCGGGCTGGGTATTCTTTTGACGGTCGTCGGCATCCTTCGGGGCAATGTGCCGCCCAACCCGGCCAGCATTGGGATAGCCCTGCTCATCGGCGGGGGCGTCTGGTTTTTGGTGGCCTGGGCTGTGGCTTCCGCGGCGGTGGATGTGGAAGAGGATGTGAAGGAGGATAAGGCATGAAAGCGATTGTCTGGACTGGATATGGCTCCCCGGATGTGCTACAACTGCGGGAAGTAGCCAAGCCTGCCCCCAAAGCCAACGAACTCCTCGTCAAAATCCGCGCCACAACCGTCACCACCGGCGACTGTGAGATGCGCAATTTGCGCTTTCCCTATTGGATCCGGCTGCCCATGCGGGCCTTTATCGGACTGCGCAAGCCGACGCGGATTACCATTCCGGGCAACTATTTGGCCGGAGAAATCGAAGCCGTCGGGGCGGACGTTACCCGCTTTCAAGTGGGTGACCAGATATTTAGCACAACCCTATTTGGCTTTAGCGCGTATGCCGAGTATACCTGTGTGCCCGAAAACGGGGCCATAGCCATCAAACCGGCTACTGTGAGCTATGAGGAAGCCGCGCCGGTTGGGCTGGGCGGGCTGGAAGCCTTGCATTTTCTCCGAATCGCCGCTGTGCAACCGGGCGAGAAGGTATTGATCAACGGGGCGGGCGGCAGCATCGGTACCTACGGAATCCAGATTGCCAAATATTTCGGCGCAGAGGTGACTGCCGTGGACAGTGGGGAGAAACTGGCAAAGCTGCGTGACGTGGGCGCGGATCAGGTGATTGACTACACGCAGGAGGATTTCACAAAAAACGGTCAGCGCTACGACGTGATTTTCGATATTATCGGCAAAAGCCCCTTTGCTGCCAGCGTGCGCTCCCTCAATCCCGGTGGGCGCTATCTGATCGCCAACCCCACCGGGCCGCTTCAGTTTGTGCGGGGCAAGTGGGCATCCCGGCAAAGCGACAAAAAGGTCCTCTTTGAGATGACCAGCCCGACCGCCAAGGATTTGGCTTTCTTGGCCGAATTGATGGCGGCGGGCAAGTTGCGCACCGTCATTGACCGAAGCTATTCGCTGGCGCAGATTCCCGACGCCCATCGCTACGTGGAGGCGGGGCAAAAGGTGGGGAATGTGACAGTTACAATCGAACACGCTTCTTGATAATCGCCTGTACGGGCACGATATATCGCGCCCGTACAAGATTCCCTACACGAGCTTCAAATACTCCCGAATCAGCAGGGCAGCGGTGGCACCTTCGCCTGTGGCGCTGGCGACCTGTTTAGTGCTGCCGTGGCGCACATCCCCCGCGGCGAAGATGCCGGGGACACTTGTCTCCATCACCATCGGCTGGCGCTTCTCGAAGCCAGGCGGGCGCTGGCTCTCGTCATGCACCAGAGCGTGGCCTGTGATCAGAAAACCCCACTCGTTGGCACGCACGCCGGTCTCTTTCAGAAAAGTCGTATTGGGGTCCAGCCCGATGAAGATGAACGCGCCACCCGCGGCCATCTCCGTCTCCTCGCCAGACTGATTGTTACGCAACCTCAGCCGGTTCATCTTGCCACCCTTGCCCAGAAATTCCAGCACTTCCGTGTGGAAACGAACCTCAATCTTTGGGTCACGCAGCACATTATCCACAATGACCGGGCTGGCATTGAAGGATTCCCCCCGTACCAGCACAGTCACCTTCTCGGCGAATTTGGTCAGGAGCAGACTCTCCTCGGCAGCACTGTTGCCACCCCCCACCACAACTACCTCTTTGCCTCTGTAAAAAGGGCCATCGCAGGTGGCGCAGAAATGGATACCCGCGCCGATGTAGCTCTGTTCCCCCGGCACACCCAGCCGCCGGTAGCGGCTACCCGAAGCGATCAGCAGTGCGCGACAGGTATACTCGTCACCGTTGGCTGTGCAAACCATATGATAATTGTCCCGGCTGCTTACACTCGCCACATCCTGGGCCTGGAGCAGTTCCACACCAAAGCGTTCGGCCTGGGCGCGCAGACGTCCGGCAAACTCAATCCCTTCTACGCCATCCGGGAAACCGGGCATATTGTCCAGCTTTTCCGTAGCCGCAGCCTGCCCCCCATAGGCCGCCCGCTCAATCACCAGTGTATCCACCGCTTCCCGTCCGGCATAGAACGCCGCGGTCAGCCCGGCCGGGCCACCGCCGATGACAATCAGCGGATAGAAGGAATGGCGGGCGCTGGTCACAAGCCCCAGTTTGGCCGCCAGTTCTGCGTTGCTTGGCTCCACCAGCGCGCTGCCATCCCCAAAGAGAATCGTCGGAATAATGCGCTTGCCGTCGTTCTTCCCAATGACGAACTGTTCGGCCTCTTTGTCCTGCTCAATATCCACCCAATGGTAGGGAATCTGGTGCTCCCCCAAGAACATTTTGCTGCGTCGACAGTCGGGGCACCAGTGCGCGCCATAGACAGTGATCTCAGGGGTTTGCATGGCAGAAAGCCTTTCAGTGGTTGTGGATAGACGATTACCTGTACCAGTATTGCCATATCCCCTGCTCCTACAGTAACATAGACCACATCCTGACGAAAGTCGTCGTTGACTACAAATTGGACTTTTGACAATTAGGCTAACATAAGCCAGACCTATAATTGACAAATTAGAGGAACTGAGCCAGAAGTAGTGTATGGACATCACTCTACACACTACCAAGCTGACGCAGTTCCGGGACACAGTGTATCAGAACTTTACCAATCG
>CAMDQF010000028.1 GCA_945905745.1 Litorilinea aerophila | reverse complement strand
GTTCGACTTTTGACAAAAGTCGAACTTCTCAGCCGAGTATAGCACGAAGCCACGTGGATGCAAGCACAAATGTCACCCAAGACCGTCCCACCTCGCCGCTACAACTTCTTCATCCTGGGTCTGTGGCTGCAACCGGACCGGCGACCGGGGGAGCCGGTGGATTGGCGCATCGTTCTGGAGGATCCCCATACAGCCGAACGCACCAGCTTTGGCACCCTGGCCGAGCTGGACGCATTTCTGTCGGACTGGATGGAGGAGCGAGTGAGTAATGAATAATGAGCAGTGAGCAGTCGGTGTTACATCGGGCAGTTTGAGCCACATTTTCAAAGGAGAACCCATCATGGAACGACGCATCATCAACCCGTGGACCTGGCAGGACGAGTTCGGCTATGTCCAAGCCAACGAAGTGAGCGGGGTGCAGCGCACCCTTTACTGCTCTGGGCAGGCCGCCAACGACGAGCAGGGCGCAGCCGTGCTGGCCGGCGACATGCGCGGCCAGATCACTCTGGCCCTGGACAACCTGGAGACGCTGCTGGCCGCGGCCGGCTTCAGCGTTGCCGACATCGTGCGCCTGAACATCTTCACCATCGACGTGGACAGCTTTTTCGAGAACTACGACGCCTTCATCGTTCCTCTGGCCGAGGCCGGCTGCCGTCACACCGGTTCATTGATCGGCATGGCCCGGCTGGCCTTCCCGGAGATGATGATCGAAGTGGAAGCCACTGCGGTTGCTTGAAAATCATCCCTTTTGGGAACAGCGCACATCTGGTGCTTCAGTTTGCAGGACTCGCAGAAGGAGGCGCGTATCGGATTCAAAAACCTGGAAGAACTCACCGCTTTTCTCGAAGGATGGATGAAATCTTCATCCGAAGACGACTCAAACAAATTTTCACCAAAGGAGAAATGAAATGTTAAACAACAATTCCTCGCTTGCACGTTGGTGCGGCATCGCTGGTATCGTTGGCATCGCGTTGGGTGTCGTCACGGGAGTGTTAGGGCTGATGAATCCAGCGAGCGTCTACGCTCCACCGCCCGGTCTTTGGAACTACACGGCAACATTGGGCAAGATCGTACTGTTCCTTGAGGGGGTCGCCATTCTCGGCTTTACGGCGAGTTTCATCGGCTTTCATTTGATCGGCGCGGTGGGCAACGGCGCGCTCGGAAAAACTGCCACGGTTCTCTCCGTGATTGGGAATTTAGGCGCGGCGCTGGGATTCATGCACTCGGCGTTCATTGGCGAACTGAGTCCAATCACGAATGTGGGTTACTTGCTGCTACCTGGGCTTATCTTGATGACTGTTGCTGCCCTGCGCACGAAACGGGTTTCAACGCTGAAAGCGTGGATGCCCCTGGGAATTCTCATCGGTCTAATGATTATTGAACTCGGGTTACCGATGAGCGGCATTACAGACATGATTCACCAAGCGGTCTATGGCGCGTTGAGTTTCGTCGTGTTGAGCGAAGTTGGCAAGGCTTAAGCAGGTAGTCCAATGGAATGGGATGGGTTCGGTGTGACTGACCGAATAGCCGACATACTGTAGGGATCAGGATGAACGTGAAATGAAGAAATTCTCATTTGTGCGCGATACCAGAGGCAGCGTTCGAAATAGCGATTTTTTGCGTTTCACCATCATGTTGATCCCTACAGAATAGCCGACATACTATGTTCATCAGAAAGGAACAGACCAATGAACCAACCGCAAGTACCACCTCAAGTTCGTATTTGGCAACTTGGGCTGGGTTTTGCCAACACGGCTGTACTCCACGCCCTGGTCAAGGCAGGGGTGATCGAACAACTGCGCGACCAGCCCCGCACCCTCACGGATCTGGCCCGGTCGTGCGACCTGAATCCCGATATGCTACACCGCACCCTGCGCTTCGCAGCGGTTATCGATGTTGTGGCGGATGACGGGGAAGCCTATCGGCTCACCGATGTGGGGCGGCTGCTGCTCAAGGACGTGCCCGGCAGTCTCTATATGGGCCTGATGCTGATAGGCAGTGAGCCCTGGCAAAACGCCTGGCGCAACTTCGGCCATGCCCTGGCCACCGGCGAGGACGCGTTCGAGCCGGTGATGCACGCCAGCTTCTTCGACTACCTGGACCGGCACCCCGAATACGGCGTGCCCTTCAACCAGTGGCAGACCATCCTGACCACTATGGCCGGCCACGCCATCGCTGAAGCCTATGACTTCAGCCCCTTCCAAACAATCTGCGATGTGGGCGGGGGGCAGGGCATTCTTCTCAAGAGTATCCTGTCTGCCAACCCGCACTTGCACGGCATTCTCTACGACCAGGAGAATGTGGTGAAAGGGCATGTGCTGGCCGACATCGCCCAGCGTGTGGAGATTCAGCCGGGGAATTTCTTCGAGGGCGTTCCGGCAGCCGACGTGTTGATCCTGAAGAACATCCTCCACGACTGGAACGACGAAAAGTGTCAGCTCATCTTGCGCCGCTGCCAGCAAGCCATGCAGCCCGCTTCCCGCCTGCTGCTCGTGGAGATGGTCATTGCGACGCCCGTGGATTTGATGGGCGCATTCTACGATCTGCACATGCAGGTGGTTCTGGGTGGCAAAGAGAGAACCGAGGAGGAGTTCCGGGCCTTGCTGAACAAGGCGGGGCTGAAGTTGCAGCGCATCATCCCCACCCCATCGCCCATGAAAATTGTGGAGGTGTCGTTGTAGAAGGCAGGGAGGGACTGAGAATGATCGTCAATCTACGTCAAACCAGACGGCACGGCTTTCCCGCCGATAATGCCATAGTACAACGCCAGCAAGATGAACGATATGGACCTGGCCGCACTCTATGCCTATCTCACAGCATCCATCAACTAGAGCAATGCCACGTAGAAACTAGGAGTTTTTCGCAGGGTGGATTTTCACATCGCCACTGATGGCAGGTAAGAAACCTGCCCTACGAAAGTCCACTTTTCAAAGTGGCATTGCTATAGAGCGAGATAATTATGTATAACTGGCTTGTCTTCCTACACGTAGCTGCCACCCTCGGCTTTTTGCTGGCCCACGGCGCTTCGGTCAGCGTCGCCTTCGCCTTGCGCCGGGAGCGCAACCCGGAGCGTATGCGTGCAATGCTGGATGTCTCAGACAGCGCCAATCGGGCTATGTACATCTGCTTGCTCGTTCTTCTGCTCAGCGGCATCGTCGCCGGTTTCATGGGCCGATGGTGGGGCAGCGGCTGGATATGGGCCTCGCTGCTCCTGCTGATTGCCATCGTTGTAGCCATGGCGATCCTGGGCGGGAATATGTACAGCGAGGTGCGCAAAGCGGCTGGCTTGCCTTTTCGGGTGCAGGGGAAACTACAGCCATCTGTCCAGCCAGGCAGCCCAGAAGAGGTAGAGGCACTGTTGGCAAAGGTGAATCCCCATCTGCTCACACTCATCGGCTACGGCGGCATTCTGGTCATTCTCTGGCTGATGATGTTCAAGCCCTTCTAAAGAAAAGCGCTCTTGAACCCTGCCGGGAATGGGCCAGGATCGCCTCTGGTCGAGGATAGGCGTCAGGCCATTCACCGGCGGGAAGTCAACGATTGGCAAATCACCACTCGGCCAGCTTCCAAATCTCCGCATTCGTCAGCGGGCTGCCCGGCTCGCCGATCTCCGCAAAGAGAGTCACGGCCTGTTTCAGATGGGCCATCGAACCCGCGTCGTCCCCGGCCCGATGCAGCAGGTCCGCCAGATTGTTGTGAATCGCCGCCTCCCGGTGGCGATCCCCCCAGCGTTGACAACTTTTCAAAGCCGCCAGCAGGTGTACCTGCGCACCGGCAAAATCGCCCCCATCGGCCAGGGCCAGGGCCAAATTGTTGCGGGTGGCGATCTCTGCGGAAGGGTCAGCCAGACCGGCGGCAGCATCCAGGCCCGCCTGCAAATGGCGGATGGCAGCCCCATTCTCCCCCCGGACCCGGGCCAGCAGACCGAGCAGATTCAGGACGTCGGCCTGGGCCTGGGGCGCGCCGGCAGCGAAAGCCGCGGCGCGGGCATCCTCGGCCAGGGCCTGCGCCCGCGCGTCGTCTCCCTGGCGGTGGGCGGTGTGGCTGAGCGCGCTGAGCAGCCGGGCACGGGCCGGGGAATTGCCCGAGAGGCCCAACCCGTCCAGCCCGGCCCTGTAGTGTTCCTCGGCCCGACGCCACTCTCCCAGGCGCTGGTAGACCCCGCCGATCTGCTCCTCCACCCCGGCCAGGACAGCGCCAGTGGCGGGAGCAGCGGCCTGCGCCAAGGCCAGCAACGCGGCGGGATATTCGCCGCGCAGGGTCAGCAGTTCGCCGATGGCCCGGTGCAGCCGGGAGCTTTCCGGGTGTCCCAAAGCCAGGGCTGTGCGGTAGTGGGCCAGGGCTTCGGCATTGGCGTAGAGTTGGCGGGCCTCGTCGCCTGCCAACGCGTACAATTGTGCGGCCTCTTCCTCCTGCCCGGCCCAGCGCTGATGGAAAGCGGCCTGGGCGGCCGCGCCCAACTGCCGCCCGACCCGCCGCCCAAAGCTCTCGGCTACCCGGCGATGGAGCAGCCGCCGCCGGGCCAGGGCAGTCTCGTCGTAGACCAGCTCCCGCAGCTTCTCGTGGCAGAAGTCGTAGCGGGGCAGGCTGCCCGGCCCTTCCCCCGCCTGTTCCACCACCAGCCGCCGTTGCAGTAGCATCTCCAGCCCGGACAGGCTCTCTTCTTCGCTGCGCCCTGCGGCGGCCTGCATTGTCTCCACATCAAAAGAACGCCCGATGACCGCGGCCGCGGAGAGTACCTGGGCGGCCATTCCGTCCAGACTTTCCAGGCGCGAGGCGAAGAGGTCGCGCACACTGGACGGGGCGAGACGGATGTCTGCGCCCGCGTCTCTGCCTTCCTGCCGCGCAGCCAACTGCTCGGCCAGGAGAAAGGGGATGCCTTCGGTCTCGGCGTACAGGCGTTGGGCAAGGGAGGGATTCCGGGAATCGACCAGACGCTCCACATCCCCCAACCCCAGACGGTCGAGGGTGAGGAGCGCGCCTGCTGTGCTCTGTTGGGCGGTCTGGGCCAGTTGGTGTAGTTGGGGTTGGCTGCTTTCGCCTGTGCGCCAGGCCAGGGCCAGACAGAAAGGGAGGCCCTGCAAGCGGCGGGCCAGCCAGATCAGCAGGTCGAGAGTGGCGCTGTCAGCCCAGTGCAGATCGTCAAACGCCAGCAAACCCGGCGTATCTTCCCCCAGCAGGGCCGTCAGCAGATCGGCCAGGGCCTGGAAGAAACGGGCCTGACCGCCGGGACTCTCCAGCGGCGGCGCGGGGGGCAGATCGCCGGCGTTGTGGAGCAGGCCAGGAAAGAGGCGGGCGGCTTCGCTCTGCTGCCAGGGGGGGAGTGCGGCCGCGGCCCGGCGGCCCTTCTCCTCGGCCAGCAGGGGGCGCAGGGCTTCCAGCAGGGGGCCAAAGGCCAGCCCGCTCTCGCCGGGGAAGCAGCGGGCCAGGGCTGTCGTCCCGGCCTGGGCCTGGGCGTGGGCCAGCAACTCTTCCAGCAGGCGGCTCTTGCCGATGCCCGCTTCGCCGGTCAGGATCAGCAGGCTGCCCTCTCCCCCACTCTGCCAAACGGACTGAATTTGCTGCCGCTCCCCGTCCCGCCCAACCAGCGGCAACCGGGCGGGCAGAGATGGGGGTGTGGCACTGGTCACGACGACGGGCGCAGGCGGCGGGGTGAGCTGGCGGCTCTGGATGGCTTCGTAGAGGGCGACGGTTTCGTCCAGCGGAGGCACGCCCAGTTCTTCGTCCAGAATGCGCACACATTCCCGGTATTGGCGCAGGGCCGCGGCCCGCTGATCGGCCAGGGCGTAGAGACGCATGAGTTGGCGGTGGGCCGGTTCGTGGAGATTGTCCACCGCCAGACGGCGGCGGGCGTAGCCGATGGCCGTGTCCCAATGCTGCTGGCTGCTCTGGCAGATGACCAGCCGATCCAGCGCGCTGACAAACTCCCGGCGCAGAGACTCGGTCTGAAAAAACTGCCAATCGTCGAACTCCACACTGTCCTTCAGGCTGAAACCAGCCAGAAAATCGGCGCTGTAGAGTTCGGCGGCGTGGGTAAGCGGCTGCACGCAGAGCGGGCAGGGCTGATCCGGCAAGTGGCCGTGGCGGGTGCATTCGGCCAGGGCAGATTGGAATGCCCACAGGTCCACCCACAGGCCATCTGCGGGGCGCAGGGCGATGCTCTCGCCGTCCGCCTCCAGCCAACGCCCGCCCAACGCCTGTTTCAGGGTGGAGAGTGTGCGGCGCAGCGCGCCGCGTGCCCGGCTGCCATCGGATTCGGGCCAGAAGAGCGCGGCCAGGCTGTCTCGGCTGTGGGCGGCGCGGCTGACGGCCAAATAGGCGGCCAGGGCCAGGGCTTTGCGCGTATCCAGGCTGGCGGGCTGGCCGTCAGAAGTGGTGAGAGTGGGTGGGCCGAAGAGGGTGAGGCGCATAACAAATTGTGAATGGTGAATGGTGAATTGTGAATGGGGGAATTGTAGCACATCGGGCGGTTGTGCGATACGAGACGCAATCGGTGGCGTGTGCCGTAACGTTTTCGTGACGGTGGGGATGTATTCTGGCAGAGGAGATAGCGATGGAAATCAAAACACAGATTTCGCAGATTTTATCCGTGAAAATCCTGACAATCCGTGTAATCCGTGTAATCCGTGTCCTTATTTTGGGATTAGCGTAAAGGAGAGGCGAAAGATGAAAAAGTCAGCGGATGCGCAGGGTACGGAGTCTTGGGGTGATGCGGCGGTGAGCGGGCTGTTGGCGGGTATTCTGGCAGGTGCGGTGATGGCGGGATTCCTGGCCGCGGCGGGCTTTGCTGGCGGTGCTTCGGTAGCGGATGTACTCTCCCATTTTGGGACAGGAGCAGGGGCCACACCTGTCACCGGTCTGCTCACTCATCTGGCGGTGTCCGGTGTCTACGGTATTGCTTGGGGCTACCTCTTTCGGATCGTGCGTCATCTGATCGCCGCCCCGGCCTGGCTGGTGGGGCTGGCCTACGGGCTGCTGCTCTTTCTGTTGGCCCAGGGTATCTTTCTGGTCGGGCCAACGCTGCTGACCGGAGTTCCGCCCCTGCAATTTGTGATCGCCCACGCCATTTATGGGCTGACACTCGGTCTGTCAAGCGGGCGCAAGGGGGGAGTGTAATGCCCGGCAAGACGGCGACTCCCTCCCAACCGGCAAAATTTGTGGCGCTTTACATTTACCCCACTTGCTTTATTCCCGCCAGTCTTCTATCTTCACGTCGAAGAACTGGAAATCAGCCTGATTGATAGTGACCAGAACGAGATCGTTCGTTTTTGCAATCGCCGCAATCTGCCCGTCAACGAAAGGAGGGGTTCGTCCCAACCCGGCGAGCCGGACGCGCTCTCTAGCGTGCCAGACGGCCGCTTTTTGATCGTAAGGCAGGATTGGAATGGAGAGCGCAACCACTTCTGTCAGATAGCCCTCAATCGCTCTCTTGCGCGCGGAGTCCGGCAAACGACCAGCCCCAAACCAGAGTTCATGCCAAACCAGGGCTGTCGTTGCCAGTTGATCCTGATAGAGGTAGAGTTTTGCAAGGATGTTGGGATGCGGCGCGGGACGCAGCGGTTCGGAAAGGATGTTGGTATCCAACAGATATTTCACCGTCACAAGGAAATCTCCCGCCCAGGCGATGGATCGCGAACCGCAAAAATTTCTGGCTCAATCTCTAAAGTTTCTAAGGGTGTCTGCGTTCGGAATGCCTGATAAGCATCCCAAAAGCGTTTGGGCTGTTCGGTCAGACGCTTGTATTCTTCAATCGAGAGCAGTACTGCAACGGGTCTGCCTCGACGGGTTACTTCGACAAACGGTTGGCGATTCAACCCACGAATAATCGCGGTGAACCGGTTGCGCGCTTCGGCAATGGAAAAGGTTTCGAGTGTCATGGCTACCTCCAAATGGCTATCAAAGTGGCTATTTTCAAGAAAATTTTACCTTCAAACGATGAGCAGGTCAATTCACGCGCGTTGATGACGAAACAACAACCGGATGATCTTCACCAGACAGGCCAATGACAACTATCCGTCTCTTCACTATGGTTGTTATTCTGATGCTTGTGGCTGCCTGCAGCGCTGCGTCATATACATCCACCATCCGCGCCGACGTCATGTGCTTCGTTGCAGACGAAGTGTGCGTGCGCACCGTGGAAGCAGTGACCCGTCTCGTCGTCAACAAAGACGGCTACGCCCGGGACGAGACAGATCTGGACGCGTTGACGGGGGAGTTACAGCGCGTGGTGGTGGATACGTTGCAGCCGGAGAAGGTCAGTTTGTGGTTACAGCCGACAGAAAAACCGCGGAGAAACAGCTATGGAGAATAATGCTCCTTACATTTTGAAGGGCAACCAACTCGCCTGGGCACGCTTGACCTGGATGGTGATTGCGCTGGCGATGTTTGGCGTTGTGATGGCAAGCTGGCCGCCTTACGTCCGGCTATTAAATATAGTTTGCGAAACGTGCCGGATGACTCCCGTTTATGCGGAAACTTTGCAGGCCAGCGGAGTCAGCGTGGAACAGTGGGTAATTTTCCAGATCATCCCTAATATAATAGTTCTTCTGGGGTGGATGGGGATGGGGACAGTGATTTTCCTGGTCAAATCCAATGACCGACGTGCTTTGCTGTTCTCCGCGCTATTGATAATCATCGGGGCCAGTTTTGGGGGAACCACGAGCCTCCTGGCCGATCACATTCCTGCATGGGTTTGGGCGCATAACATCATCAACTATGCAAGTTTCCCTTGTTTGGTCAGCTTGATTTATCTTTTCCCCAATACCGCTTTCAAACCACGCGGCCTGGCCTGGCTTTTGGGCTTATTGTGTGTTCTTTTTATTCCCATCCCATTCGCGAATGACAATTTTCCAATTGCCTATAACTTCATCTTCCTTTTGTCTTTTGTGATTTCTTGCATCGTCGTGCCCGTCTATCGCTACCGGCGGGTGATGACGTTCAACGAACGCCAGCAGACGAAATGGGTGATATTCGGCATTGTGTTGGCGATGGCAGGCATCGCAACGACCCTAGCGCTTGTAGCAAATGGGCCAATTTCTTGTGGTGCTGTTGGTGAACCCAAACTCTATTGCGACATCGTGCAAGGTATTGGTTATAGTCTCTCGCCTTTGATGATTCCCATTTTTATCGGGATTGGGATTTTGCGCTCGCGTTTGTGGGACATTGACATCCTCATCCGCCGCACCCTGCAATACACCCTGCTGACCGGCCTGTTGGCCCTGGTCTACTTCGGCAGTGTGGTACTGTTACAATCCGTCTTCGACGCCTTCACCGGCGACCAATCCCCGGCGGTGATCGTTCTCTCCACACTGCTCATCGCCGCTATCTTCACGCCACTGCGCCGCCGCGTGCAGGATGTGATCGACCGCCGCTTCTTCCGCAAGAAGTACGACGCAGCGCAGGTGTTGGCGGCTTTCGCCATCACTGCCCGCGACGAGACGGATTTGGCTGCGTTGACGGGGGAGTTACAGCGGGTGGTGCAGGAGACGTTGCAGCCGGAAGGGGTGAGTGTGTGGTTGAAACCGACCCAGACAAAATCTGTTAGGTCTGAGTCCACCATTCAAATGGGGGAGAAAACATGACAATGCAGACACAACCCAACCCCGAAACCCGTTTTGACCGCGGGGCATGGCTGACTCTCATGGTCGCCATCGCCTGGATTTTGTATCCACTTAGCGCCTCTCTGCTCACCATGCAGTTCCCGTCGGATGGTTGGGGCACCATTCGCACCGGGGCTGACGGTACCTATCGGGTGACGGCACATCTGGCGGACGCGCCCTCGCCCTTGCAGTTTGATGATGTAATCGTTGCCGTGAATGGGCAAGCGCTTAACGCCAAAGACCCGTCACCGTTACCACCGAACCTCAAGGTGGGGCAGTCAGTACAGTACACAATCCAGCGCGATGGGCAGAGGCTCGACGTGGAAATCACTTTACTGAAACCGGGCACGGCAGGGTACATCTATGGTCTCATTTCGCGCTTACAAGCCAGCCCGCGCGATTTCATTGTCGCCACGCTGAGTTTTCTCGTCGTCGCGTTAGCGTTTTTCCTGCGCCCGCGCAATCTCGGCGCGCGCTACTTAATGGCGATATTCAGTTTCTATTTTGCGATTCAATGGTTTGGCTTTGGCGTTACCGAAATGTATGCCTTCACCTGGCCATCCCTGCTCATATTTTTCAGTAGTTTCACTGGGGCGAGTTGGGGATGGTATTTTTTTCCATCCCTGGCGCTCATGCCGTTGGCCTTCCCCGTCGTCAAGGCCCCCTTGCGGCGCTTTCCGCGCCTGTTGCCCATGCTCTTGTACGGCATTCCGTTCATCTTGTCGGCCATCGCGTCCGCACTCGTCATCGTAACGCGGGATTATGGCTGGACGGGTTTACTCGTGCCCGTGTACATCTTCCCGCTCGTGTTGACCGTCATCTCGATCTTCGGCTCGTTGATTCATAACTGGCTGACCCTGCGCGAACCGGTGGCACGCGCACAATTGCGCTGGGTAACGCTGGGCTTGGGCGGCGGTTTGGGCATCCCTTTCGCTGTATTGCTGACGGCGCTTTTGACCAGTACTAACAACACCTTCTCAGGCAACGTGGCCGACTACATCTTGTGGTCGATACTCCTTCTCCCGATCTCGCTTGCCATTGCCATCACCCGCTACCGCCTCTTCGACATTGACCTTATCATTCGCCGCACCCTGCAATACACCCTGCTGACCGGCCTGCTGGCACTCGTGTATTTCGGGGGGGTGGTGATCCTCCAGGGGATTCTCGGTCCCCTGACGGGTTCCGCGAACTCCCCCATCGTAACCGTGATCACCACCCTCAGTATCGCCGCGTTGTTCACCCCCCTCCGCCGCCGCGTGCAGGACTTCATTGACCGCCGCTTCTTCCGCAAGAAGTATGACGCGCAGCAGGTGCTGGCGGCTTTCGCCCTCACCGCCCGCGACGAGACAGATTTGGCCGCGTTGACTGGGGAGTTACAGCGGGTGGTGCAGGAGACGTTGCAGCCGGAGCATGTCAGCGTGTGGCTGCGCAAACAGTGAAATGGATGAATTCGGAGTGGCCCAGACCGGGGGCAACGTCTGGACCACGAAGCCGCGAACGTGCGCGAAGACGCGAAGCGCGAAAGGTGCCTTCACGACTTCGTGGTCCAGCGCTCTTCGAACGCTTCTCGTAACGATTCGTGGACGGTTGCGTGGTATTCTGTGGACAAGGAGATAAGCCATGAGCACAACAACTCTGACATCAGGACAAACAACGCCCGGTCGGGGCCGGCCAGTGACCGGTCCGGCCGGCAAGCCAGTGCTGGGCAACACCTTGCAGTTCCAGCGCGACTCGTTGGGTTTTCTGATGCGCGCGGCCAAGGACTACGGCGACGTAGCCCGCTACCGGCTGGGCAACATCGCCTTTCACCAGGTCAACCATCCGGACGGCGTGCAGCGCATCCTGCAAGACAACTTTCACAACTACATCAAGGGCGATTTGTTCGACATCATCCGCCAACTGGCCGGCGATGGCCTGTTCACTAGCGAGGGCGAGCCGTGGCTGCGCCAGCGCCGGCTGATGCAGCCGACCTTTCACCGCAGCCAGATCGCCAGCTTCGGCGAGATCATGACCGGCCGCACGCTGGACATGCTGGGGCAGTGGCAGCAGCGCGCCGACCCCCGCCAACCGCTGGACGTGGCCGAGGAGCTGACCGGTCTGACCATGGCCATCATCGCCGAGACTATGTTCGGTGCCCGGCTCGACGGCGACATCCATGCCGTCAGCCAGGCTATCGGCCTGCTGCTGGCCGACATCAGCTTTCGCTTCCAACTACCCTTCTACCCCTCGTTGCGCTGGCCGACCCTGCGCAACCGCCGCGCGCTGGCCGCCATGCGCGTCGTGGACGACGTGGTGCTGGGCATGATCGAGCAGCGGCGGCGCAGCGGCGAGCAGCGGGATGATCTGCTGGGTATGATGATGGCGGCGCGCGACGAGGAGACGGGCAAAGGCATGTCGGATAAGCAGTTGCGCGACGAGGTGGTGACCATCTTCGTCGCCGGCCACGAGACCACGGCTGTGCTGTTGACCTGGGTGTTCTACCTGCTGGCTGAACACCCGGAGGTGGAAGCCGCCCTGCACACCGAGCTGGCCGAGGCGCTGGGGGGACGGACGCCCGGCATGGCCGACGTGCCCTACCTGCGCCTGACGCGCATGGTGATCGACGAGACGCTGCGCCTCTACCCGCCGGCCTGGATCACCAACCGCCAGGCCGTGGCAGAGGACGTGGTGTGTGGCTATCGCATCCCGGCCGGCGCGGTGGTGGCGGTTAGCCCCTACGTGCTGCACCGCCTGCCAGCCTACTGGCCCGATCCAGAGCGCTTTGACCCGCAGCGTTTCGCGCCCGACGCCGTCCATCAGCGGCCACGCTTCGCCTACATGCCCTTTGGCGGCGGCCCGCACCAGTGCATCGGCAACAGCTTCGCGCTGATGGAGGCGACGCTGATCCTGGCCACCGTGGCCCAGCGCTACCGGCTGCGCCTGCCGGTTGGCGCGGTGGTGACGCCCCAACCGAAAGCGACCCTGCGGCCATCCGGCGGGCTGCCGATGCTGTTGGCAGCGCGGGCTGGCCTGGATATTGTCAGAACATCAGCACATGACTGAACTGCCCTCGTCGCCTCAGACAATTAACCCACTGCCGGACAGCAAGCGCCCGTGGCGCTTGCTGTCCGCTGCCCGTGGCTTGCTGGCCTTCGCGCTCGTGAGCCTCCTGGCGCTGTGGCTCGTTAGCCTGCCCGAGTATTTCACGCGCGTCACGACGCTTACGATGGAAACCTACTCGCAGGCGGGCGAGGTCATCACCAGCAACGAACTGGTACAGACGCAAGCTGGAGCGCGCGGGTTATCGTTGGCTGCCTATGCCCTTTATGAGATTGCCCTGACTGTGCTGCTGATGGCTCCGTTCTGGCTTGTAGCCGGCCTCATTCTATGGAGGGCGCAGGGCGAGTGGTTCGGCTGGTTAACTGCATTGGTCCTGGCCGGATTGGGTGCCGTTGGCGTTCAGGAAATCTTCTCCGTTACACAGCCGCTCGGCCTGGTTGAGATGCTGGTTGACCTGGTGGGCTGGGTTGTGTGGCCCCCTATGTTTGTCTGGTTCTTCCTGTTCCCAGGCGGTGGAGCGATCCCCCGCTGGGCATGGCGGTTGGTGGTAGTCTTGCAGGCGATCTTCCTCGCCCTAAATGTACGAGCGTTTCTGGCTGCGTGGGGCCTGTTGGCGCCCGATCCCGCCAACCTGCAATTCGTCCTGGGGCTACCAATCGCGCTTGCCACCGTTGCGCTCGTCCTTTACGCTCAAGCCTACCGCTATCGACGCGTGTATTCGGCAGTGGAAAAGCAGCAGGTCAAGTGGTTCGTTTTCGCGATGGCGCTGCTCTTGGTTGAGCTTGTCATCTTCGCTGTCGCCCCACCGGACGAAGTCAGTCTCTATGTTCAAGATCTCTTCGGCCTTGGGCTTCTGGTGATACCAATATCGATCGGCATCGCCATCCTGCGCTATAGACTGTGGGACATCGACGTCATCATCCGCAAAACGCTGGTCTACTCGGTGCTGACCGCGCTGCTGGCCCTGGTCTACTTTGGGGGCGTGGTGCTGTTGCAGCGGCTCTTCGGCACGCTGACGGGGGTCGAGCAGTCGCCGCTGGCGATTGTGGTCTCGACGCTGACCATCGCCGCGCTGTTCACGCCGTTGCGTCGGCGCATCCAGGACGCCCTCGACCGCCGCTTCTTCCGCAAGAAGTACGACGCGCAGCAGGTGCTGGCCCAGTTCGCTATCACGGCCCGCGACGAGACAGATTTGGACGCACTAACAGGGGAGTTACAGCGGGTGGTGCAGGAGACGTTGCAGCCGGAGCGAGTGAGTGTATGGCTGCGCCAGGCACCGACGGGTTCCAGTCATATTTCAAATGTGGATGGCCCGCCCAGGAGCATAGGATGACAACCACAGCCCACCCCATTAACCGCTTATCAGGTCACTGGCTGCGCCTAGCCCAGGCAGTGTGGGTCGTCATCACCATCATAACTACCGGCATGTTTCTGGCGGGGATACCGTTTGCTTTAACTGCCTTTTCCCGCGTTGGTTCATTTGTCACACCAGAAACGATGGCGGCATTACATAGGCAAGGTATCTCACCGCAGCAGTACGCCCTGCTCACCGTCGTCAGCCTCTCCGTGAGCGGATTGATTTGGGTAACAGCCGGCATCATCATATTTGTCCGCAAATCGGCTGATGCTTTAGCATTGATCGTTTCACTTGCCCTGGTTACGTTTGGTACACAGACAACGCTGCGGGGGTCATTGGTAGCAGCCGTTCCTGCATTGTCCTTACCCGGCCAAATCCTGACAACGATCAGTTGGGGGTCGATCGCCCTGTTCTTTTCCCTGTTCCCGAATGGACAGTTTGTACCGCGTTGGCTCCGTTGGTGGGTGTCAGGCTGGATACTTTTATTTGTATTGCCAACAAAGGTCATGGATATGATCCCTGAGGCGGCTGCCGGTGTTTTCTTTCTTGTTTTCTGGCTTATTTCCCTTTCAGCCCAAATCTATCGCTACATGCGGGTATCCACACCTGTCGAGCGCCAGCAGACAAAGTGGGTATTCTTGGGGCTGGTACTCTTTTTTGCCGTCTTCATACCCGTAATCATTCTTGGCCTGCTAAAACCAGCGCAAATGCACTCGCCTATCTTACTCATCTTTGCAAATTTCATTGGTGTTGTCATACCGCTCTCCATAGGGGTCGCCATCTTAAAATCCCGCCTATGGGACATCGACGTCATCATCCGCAAGACGCTGCAATACGCGCTGCTCACCGGGCTGCTGGCGCTAGTCTATTTTGGAACTATCGTTTTCTTGCAGTCCATCTTCCGCTCATTCACAAACGGCCAATCGCCCGCTGTCATTGTCATCTCCACACTCCTGATCGCCGCTATCTTCACGCCCCTGCGCCGCCGCGTGCAAGAGGTGATTGACCGCCGCTTCTTCCGCAAGAAGTACAACGCGGCCCAAGTGTTGGCGGCTTTCGCCATCACCGCCCGCGATGAGACAGATTTGGCCGCGTTGACGGGGGAGTTGCAGCGCGTGGTGGTGGATACGTTGCAGCCGGAGGGGGTGGGGGTGTGGTTGAAACCGACAGGGAGAGAAAAAGGAGGATAGTGTGGGAGAAAGTGAGTGACATTACTTCACTAACGACACTAACGTCGTTGCTTGCCGTAAAACAGTTCCAGATATTCGTCGTTGGTCAAGCCAGCATCACGCAGCAAACCTTTGAGGAGACCGGTCTTAACGATTTGCCCCCGATGAGAGGGAATCGTGAGGTGAAACTCGACACCGTCTTTGATCAGAATGTGATGGCTTCCTGTCACACGAGCAACACGCCAGCCGTCACGCTGGAAGGCTTTGATGTGCTGTTCGGCTGTGGCACGGGGTAACTGCGGCATCAGGGGATTTGAACCTGGAGAGACAGAGGATGGGTCAACGTTTCCGATTTGAGTTTCAGTCGGGACAAATGGAGAGAACGTTCGATATGAACAGCCAACCAACCAGAAATGGCATCTACAATGTTGTGGATGGCTTCATCAATCGTTTCGCCTTGCGACCGACACCCCTGAAGGTCTGGGCAATGGGCAATATATCCGCCATCTTCTTCATCTGGCTCGATGACCACCGTAAAGCCCCACAAGGTGGTGAATGTTTGTGTTGTCTCACTCATACGATTGCTCCTCTCGCCTTTCTGGGCCGGGCAAATGATATTACGAAAGCCAAGCCAGTATAGCACAAAACACACTGAGGCAGAAAGCACTATGCAACGCCCAAATGTTCGATCTGATACGCGGGTTGAAGGATGACGCAAGCTGCCACGCCCTCTGTAACGCTCCGGTGATTCTCCTTTCCGTCCTGACGATTGCCGCGATCTTTACGCCCTTGAGCCACCGGGTACAACTGCTCATCGACCGGCGCTTCTTCCGCCGCAAGTACGACGCCCAACAAGTGCTGGCCGCCTTTGCCCAAATCGCCCGCGATGAAACGGATATGGATAAACTCGCGGCCTCGTTGGTCAACGTCATTGAGACGACCATTCAGCCAGAAACGGTAAGTGTGTGGTTGAAGCCAACGGAAAACAGAAAGGAACGATAAACGAATGAATACCCACGTTGCTATTCATCTCCCGCAAAGAAAATGGCTTAACCTGGCACGAGGAGCATGGATTGTCTTTGCCCTGACAGCAGCGAGTCTCAATATTGCAAGCCAAATCGCATCATGGCATCAAATGCAAGCTATTCCCCTAACCGCAGAGCAGGTTCAAGGTCTGCAAGCAATGGGGTTAACGGCCGAATTCTATGCCGTATGGCGTTTCTCTTGGCAAATTCCTCTGCCACTCTTTTGGGGTGGCATGGGTCTTTTAATCTTCCTGCGCCAGTCAAGTGATCGTGCGACCTTGCTCATCTCGGCCACAATGCTTGGTGCTGGTTTGATAGGATCGGTACCTCTTTGGACTGCATTTGCCAATACTTATCCCCAATGGGTCTGGGTTGTAGTCCCGATGGCATTGGTTAGCAATCTCTGTATCAACTCATTCTTTGTCGTTTTCCCAACAGGGCGTTTCGTACCACGCTGGACGGTGGTAACAGCCATTCTAATGAGTGCCTTGAATATGTTGAACAGTTATGGGTTCGCTTTACCATCCTCGTTCCAGCTTGATGACCAGAGCCAAAATCTCATACTTGCCATTTTCATCTTTTCCGCGCTGCCACTATTTGTAATAGGGCCTTTTTATCGTTATCGTTGGCGCTCGACACCCATTGAGCGCCAACAAATCAAATGGGTTGTCATTGCTATCGGTTTTGCCTTTTCCCTCTTCGCCATAGCGGTTTCGACTGTATTTTGGGCTCCCAACGGCAATCCAGAAACAGATATTTCCTTTGTAACGGTCTTTGTGCAACCGATTGGATGGGTGGCCTCACTACAACTCATCCCTATAGCCATCGGCATTTCCATCCTGCGCTATCGTCTATTTGACATTGACATCATCATCCGCAAGACGCTGGTCTACGCAGCGCTGACCGGGCTGCTGGCGCTGGTCTACTTCGGGGGCGTAGTGCTCTTGCAGCGGCTGTTCGGCTCGCTGACGGGAGTCGAGCAATCGCCGCTGGCGATTGTGGTCTCGACCCTAGCCATCGCGGCGCTCTTCACCCCCCTGCGCCGCCGCGTGCAGGACGTCATCGACCGCCGCTTCTTCCGCAAGAAGTACAACGCGCAGCAGGTGCTGGCCCAGTTCGCTATCACCGCCCGCGACGAGACAGATTTGGCTGCGTTGACGGGGGAGTTACAGCGCGTGGTGCAGGAGACGTTGCAGCCGGAGGGGGTAAGTGTGTGGCTCAGGGTGGCAGATGTGGCGAGAGGAGAGAGCGCCAACGAGCGAGATCGATAGTTCGGTCGTCACGGCTGGCCAGGCGCAGGCCCGCGTGGATTGATTTCTCGCCTAACGCTTGCACCAGCGCTCCGGGCAAGGATGACAGCGTAACGTGCTCCAGCAGGAAGCGAACAGCGCCCTGATCGCTCAAGAGGAAAGATACCAGTCTATCCTCAACCTTGTCCCAATCCTGATAGCTCACCCGCCCCACTGAACGCCGAATCAGCGTTTGCTCGATGGTCAACAACCGTCCGCGCACCAACGATGGATAACGAAGTCTTGCCGCCGCCCAATCCGCCAAAACATGATCGTACGGTCCCACGTTGCCTATCTGCGAGGTGATTCCGGCAGCAACCACGTCTGGTCGGGCCAGATTATAGGCATCGCTACTCACGATCAACGCAGGTCTCACCTTGCTGCCCGTCAGATCGCTGTACTCATATGGCACGGCAATGATGTCACCACGACGATGTGGCATCGCGTACCTCGTCTGCTATCCAGTCATCGGGCATAGCCTCCCAGTCCTCTTGCATGGAGGCTGCCGACAGCCAGTAATCCTGGCGCAACGCACCATCATCTCGTTCGAACAACAGCGCCAGCGCCTGTTCCACAACCGCAGCGTCGGTGACGCCGTGTGTCTGCGCCAATTGGCGTAGCTGGCGCGCCGTACTTCGTGATAAAGCCAGTGATAACTCTACCTGAGCCGTTGTCATGACTACGACCTCTCCTTCTGTCAAAGCCATCCCAGGGTTGGCTGAGTGCTTCGGCACGTTAGCTACGATGATCGGATTGTAGCATAGATGCCCAGAGCATGGAAACGCCAAAAAAACTCCGCAAGGCGGTCGGCGGATATTGTGGTTTCGACGTTGGCCATCGCCGCCCTCCTTACGCCCCTGCGCCGCCGGGTGCAGGCGCTGATCGACCGCCGTTTCTATCGCCAAAAGTACGACGCGCAGCAGGTGCTGGCTGCTTTTGCTCTCACCGCCCGCGACGAGACGGATTTGGACGCGCTGACAGGGGAGTTGCAGCGCGTGGTGCAGGAGACGTTGCAGCCGGAGGGGGTGGGGGTGTGGCTTATCAATACGGCTCCAACTCAGGGACGCCGATAGATATCGTGGGTGCCGATGTTGCGAAAAATGTAGGTGGGTTCGCCAGTTTCAGAATCGTACTCAATGTGGAATGTGAAGACGTACTGAAGATTGACGTGACCTTCCCAAATATCCGAATGCCCCTGCATCTTGCGTATCCGCAATAACGGATGGAAAGGCGGATGCTCCACGCCATCCTGGAAGCGACGAAACGCTACCCGTGCCTGCTCTTTGATGTCAGCGGGGAGATCTGCGTATGCTTTCCAGAAGGTCTGGATGGGACGGAACTTCATTGCTGATCCAAGAAATCAATCATTGCATCGATCTGATCAAAAGTCTGTACACGCCCCTCGGCAATGGCCAGGTCTGCGGCTTGCTCTTTTTCCTGCCACTCCGCTGTCCAGAAATAGGCTTGCTCGGTCACAGTGCGCAGGGCGTTTAGGATCACCTCCTGGGCGGAAACGCCTGGGAATGCGCTGCTTGCCAGCTTCGTCAGTGCCTCACGCACGATCTCTGTTTGATCGAGAGGCACAGCCACGACCAACTGTGGCCGTCGAGCGTCAGCAGTATCCAAGAGCACATCGGGCTGGTAGCGATAGGGCATACAGTTTCACTCCTTTTTTAGGGCCGTTGCCAAAGAGATTTTATATTTGCTCGGTTTGCGTCCATCTTCTACCGTTTGCATAGGCGCAGTATACCATCCAATCCACCCTGCTTCAACAACAATCGCAATTCCCGATTGCACCCGTAACGCCCACCGTAACGCTGCCGTGACGCCCGACTGTTAGACTGTGGGCAGGAGGAAGTTTCTATGACATCTCGATTGACTACATTCTGGCAAAAATTCAACGGCGCGCAGCGGGCGACCCCGCCAGCGATGGTGGAAGAACCAGCCGCCGCGCTCACAACAACCATTCTGCCCGCGGTGGACATCGCCCCCAACGACCCGCTGCTGGCCTATCTGCGCCAGGTCAACGGCCCGGTGGAGATCGCCCGCCTGCGCCTGGACTCACCCGCGTTGGCCGCAATGAAGGCAACCGGCGTAGTAGTCTCTGTGCCGCTGGTCAGCCAGGGCGAGGTGATCGGTCTGATCAGTATCGGCTCGCGGCGCAGCGAGCAGGAGTATTCCAGCGACGACCGCAAGCTGCTGGCCGATCTGGCTACCCAGTCCGCGCCGGCCGTGCGCGTGGCCCAACTGGTGCGCCAACAGCAGTTGCAAGCCGTCGAGCAGGAGCGCATGGCCCAGGAATTGGCCGTGGCCCAGCTTGTCCAGCAGACGCTCTTGCCCCAGAGCCTGCCCGAGCTGGACGGCTGGGTGATTGCGACCCATTACCAGCCAGCCCGGGCCGTGGGCGGCGATTTCTACGACTTCCGCAGCCTGCCCGACGGCAAACTGGCGATTGTGATCGGCGACGTGACCGACAAGGGTGTGCCCGCCGCGCTGGTGATGGCAACCACCCGCACGCTCTTACGCACGGCCACCGAGCAGCTTGGCTCCCCCGGCGCGGTGCTGGAACGGGTCAACGATCTGCTGCACCCTGACATCCCGGCCCGGATGTTTGTCACCTGTCTCTACGCAGTGCTGGACACAAAAACCGGCCATCTGCTCTACGCCAACGCCGGTCACGACCTGCCCTATCGCGCCGGCCCTGGCGGTGTGGAGGAGCTACGCGCCAGAGGCATGCCGCTGGGTCTGCTGCCGGGGATGGGCTACGAGGAGAAGGAGATCACCCTCACGCCGGGCGACACCCTTCTGCTCTACAGCGACGGGCTGGTGGAGGCCCACGACCGCCAGCGAGGGATGTACGGCTTCCCCAAATTGCGTGAGGAACTGGCCGACTTTCCCGGTGGAAATCTGATCGATTATCTGCTCACGACCCTCCACGATTTTGTTGGCCCCGACTGGGAGCAAGAGGACGACGTGACACTGGTCACTGTGCGCTACGATGGCCCGGCCCCGACGCAGCACGGAACGATCACCCAATTGGCCGACTTTACACTGCCCAGCGCGCCGGGCAACGAGCGCCAGGCAATGACCCGCATCGCTGAAGCAGTCGCTGCGCTGGGGCTACCGCCAGATCGCTTGGAAAAGCTCAAAACCGCCGTGGCCGAAGCCACGATGAACGCCATGGAACACGGCAACCACTACCGGGACGACCTGCCTGTGCGTGTCCAGGCCGAGAGCGACGGCCAGCGGCTGCGGGTACGCATCACCGATCACGGCGGCGGCGCAGAGATTCCCGACCCGGCCACACCCGACATTGATTTGAAGCTGGCCGGGCTGCAATCGCCCCGGGGCTGGGGGCTGTTTCTGATCAAAAGTATGGTGGACGAAATGAACGTGAGCGACGACGGCCAGCATCACACCCTCGAGCTGGTCATCAATCTGGCGTAAAAAAGGACACGGATGAACACGGATAGGATGGATTCACACGGGTTTTCTCTGCGTAATCTGCGTCCATCTGCGTAATCTGCGTCCAAAATCCTTTTTTGGAATCAGAGTAGGAGATTCGTATGGAACACAAAACATTCAACGCAACAATCCGGCCTACCGATGGCGTCGTTGCCATTGACATGACCGGGGATATTGACGGCAGAGCGGAAGCGGCGATGAACGCAGCCTACGCCCAGGCCGAAGCGGCTGGCTCGGACCCGGTGCTGCTCAACTTTAGCGGCGTGGGCTACATCAACAGCACCGGCATCGCGCTGATTGTCGGTCTGCTGGCCCAGGCCCGCAAGAGCCACCGCAAGCTCGTCACCTACGGCCTGAGTGACCACTACCAGGAAATTTTCCGCATCACCCGCCTCTCGGATTTTATGGGGATGTACGACGACGAGGCGAGCGCCCTGCAACAGCTAGGATAACAATCTTTCGAGTGACCAGTAATCAGTAAACAGTCATCAGTCGTCGAAACATCCCACTGATCACTGTTCACTGCTCACTGATTACTCTCTTGGACACCAGGAGAAACACCAATGACTGCAACCACCTCCCCCTTCCCCGTGCGCCGTCTGAACGGGCGCGTATCTGTCATCGACATCAGCGGCGAAGTCACCGCCAAGAGCGAAGAAGGGCTGGCCGCAGCCTTTGCCAGTGCCAGCAGTGGCGTGCAAGCTGTCATCCTCAACTTTGGCAGCCTAGAGTATATGAACAGTTCCGGCATCGGCCTGCTGGTGACACTCCTCATCCGCGCCCAGCGCCAGAAGCAAAAGCTGCTGGCCTGCGGACTGAGCGAGCACTACCGGCAGATTTTCCAGCTTACCCGGCTGGATGAAGCGATTGGAATTTTTGGCACGGAAAGCGAAGCCGCTGCGACGGCGTAGAAGATGACAGAGTGAAGGGGTGACAGCGTGACAGTCACCAGCGCAGATCACCCTGTCACCTTGTCACCTTGTCAGGTATAGGAGAGAACAATGAGCGACGAAACCAAACAACCCCGCGACGATGGGGCAAGCTGGGCCAAACCAGTAGACCACCTGCAAGTGAGCGGTGTGCCCAGCGGCGGTATCAACCTGAATGTGCAGGGCAAGCAATTGACCGGCCCGCTGAAGGGCTTTGGGCAGATGTGGCAGAAGACCTACCGGGTGGCGCTGACCGGCCAGACCGTGGAACCGACCCGCCTGATCAGCGAGTGGAAGGCCAATTTCCCCTCCTTCTGGCCCAAAGGGAACAATTTCTATGGAAAATTGGGTAGCATCAGCCCCGGCGATGTGGCCGTACTCAACCTGTCCGGACCGGCCAATTCCTCCATCTCCACGGGAATTATGGTCATCTACGCCGACGACGAATCCTTCACCTTTATGACACCCCAGGGCCACATCTTCGCCGGGATGATCACCTTTACCGGCTTTGAGGAGGAAGGTACAACCGTGGCCCAAATCCAGGCCCTGGTGCGAGCCAGCGACCCCATCTTCGAGATTGCGGCCCGGCTACGCATCGTCCACACCCAAGAAGACATCTTCTGGCACGGCACCCTGACCAACTTGGCCCGTCACTTCGGCGTGACCAGCCCAAACGTCACCCAGAAAGACATCCTCGTAGACCCCCGGGTGCAGTGGAGCGAAGCGGGCAATGTGTGGCACAATTCGGCCATCCGCACGGGGATGAATCTGCCGGTGCGCGTATTGCGGCAGATATTTGGCAAGAAGGGAGCGAGCGTCTGAAAATGCAGCCAGCCATTACCATCCACAATCCCGCCGAGATTGGCGTTTGGAATGTTCCTTTCCTGTTGCCAAAACCGCTTGAGATCGCTATACTTTCCAAGTAGCCGCCGGGTCGGCCGCATGACGGCCCAGGGAACAAAGCGATTATCAGTTTGCCCGGGATTGCTCTGATCGAACATTCTCGAAGCAACAGCGCAGTAAGGAGTAGAGCTATGTTGAAAGCGCAACGTGTAACTTTTAGCGAACTCAGCGATCGTCTGAAAACCTACGAGCAGAAGTACGGGTACTCGACCGTTGATTTTTTTCGACGTTATCAAGACGGCAAATTCGGTGATGAAGACGATCTGATGATGTGGGCAGGTATCTATCACTTGTATTTGACTTCTCTGCCGATTCGTCAGTTTATGCGCAGCGAGCAGTTGGTGGCATGAACATTACGGTCTTGTCCGCGGTCGTGTTTTCTTCTGGAATGATTCTTTTCTCGACGTTTACGAAGTGGTCAGTACCGAATTAGGGTATCCGGTTCGTATCAGCTACGCGTACACCTATCTTCACGAGAGAACGTGTGTGTTCCGATATGACAACGCGCCGCATCATCCTGAGATCGTTACGTTCCCCCATCACAAACACATTGGACAGCAGGATCGATTGACTCCATCCGATCAGCCCAGCCTGAATCAAGTTTTGGCGGAGATAGCCTTGTGGCTGGAAGAGAACTCTGCCGGGTGATTTCTTTCACTCAGCCTCGTTGGGCATAGTTTCCCAGAGATCAGCGCGAGACCAATTGACAATTGATGCACGGAGAGTAGAGATTGGGTGAATATGACGCAGTGGTGGTCGGCGCAGGCCCCAACGGACTGGCCGCGGCAATCACACTGGCCCGTGCCGGACATTCAGTGCTGGTGATCGAGGCGAAAGCTACCATCGGCGGCGGCGCACGCACCGCCGAGTTGACTCTGCCCGGTTTCCGCCACGACATCTGCTCGGCCATCCACCCCCTGGGGCTGGGATCGCCCTTTATGGCCAGCCTGCCGTTAGACCGATTCGGTGTGGAATGGATACAGCCCGATCTGCCCCTGGCCCACCCGCTGGACGATGGCACAGCGATTGGGCTGCACCGCTCCTTTGACGCCACCGCTGACTCCATCGGGCGGGACGGGGGCGCGTGGCGGGCGCTGCTGGGACCGTTGGCCGCGGACTGGGACAAACTTGCACCCACGCTCCTTGGTCCTCACCCCTTTTCCCCCCACCTGCTCGCCCTTGCCCGTTTTGGCGTCCCCGGCCTGCTGCCCGCCAACCTTCTGCCCCGGCTGTTCTTCCGGGAAGAGCGGGCACGCGCGCTCTTTGCCGGGCTGGCTGCCCACTCCTTTCTGGATTTCGATCAGCCCTTTTCCAGCGCCTTTGGGCTGGTGCTGGGCATTCTGGGCCACAGGGTGGGCTGGCCTGTCCCCAAAGGCGGCTCGCAATCCATCGTGGATGGCATGGCCCAGTATTTGCGGGAATTGGGCGGGGATATTGTCTGCGGCTGGGAGGTGGATTCTCTGGACGAACTGCCCAAGAGCCGGGTGAAACTTTTGGATGTAACGCCACGCCAGTTTCTGGGCCTGGCCGGAAATCGTCTGCCCGCGGGCTACCGGCGTGGGTTGGCGGGGTACCGCTACGGGCCGGGGGTCTTCAAAATTGACTACGCGCTGAGTGCGCCTGTGCCCTGGCAAGCAGAGGAATGTCGCCGGGCCGGGACCGTCCACGTGGGGGGCACACTGGCCGAAATCGCCGCTTCCGAGCGGGCGACGAATCGGGGAGAATTGAGCGAACACCCGTATGTGCTGGTGGCCCAGCAGAGCCTCTTCGACCCCAGCCGCGCCCCCGCTGGCAAGCACACCCTGTGGGCCTACTGTCACGTTCCCCACGGCTCCACCGCCGACCGCACAGAAGCCATTGAGAGCCAGATCGCGCGTTTCGCCCCCGGTTTCCGCGAGACGATTCTGGCCCGCTCTGCCCGCAACACCCGTGCCATCCACGCCTACAACCCCAACTACATCGGCGGCGACATCGGCGGTGGCGTGCAAGACATCCGCCAATTGTGGACACGCCCTCTCCTGCGCTGGCCGCCCTACAGCACACCCCTGCCCGGCGTCTTCCTTTGCTCCTCCTCCACCCCCCCCGGCGGCGGCGTGCATGGGATGTGCGGATTCCACGCGGCGCGGGTGGCGCACGCATTTATGGATTGATCGATAGCACGGGGTTGCGTACAGGCGGGAATGGAATGAGACCAGCGGATTGGGCTGCCTGCCACAATTTCTGATCATACGTTGCGAAGACCACCGCCCCACCAATCGAACGTTGCCAAAACAAAGCTGTTGCCAATTGTACTGCATCGTAGGCGCGTAATCCGTACAACCAGACCAATTCGGATGCGCTGGTCACAATGAAGTCGCTGACGTGAATACGGATCAAATCCGGCCACAACGTAACAAACGTGGCTTGGGCCAGGCGGGCATCTGCCTTGGTCAACAGGCCAACACGCACGGATTTGGCAAAAGCACTCTCCACTTCCACACGGGTCACGGAAACAGTACCAACCAGTTCAGCGGCATCCATCGCCGCCCGCACATCCGCAGACCCGGCCTCTGTCACAAAACATTTGACCAGCGCGCTGGCGTCCACATAGAGATTCATTCCCGATCCTCTAACAGTAGATCAGCCAGGGAGCGTTTCCCTGTGACGACTGGTCCACTCTGCAAGACGGCTGGCTTCTTCCCACTCCACGCGGCCAGACCGCTGTTGATCATCTCTTGCGTAGCTGCCTGTGCATTCTCGACAAAGGGCAATATCCGTCCGATGGGCTTGCCATGTTCTGTGATCACCAGCATGCCGCCCTGTTTGACCGTCTCTAGATGGCGGCTTAGATGGGTTTTGAGATCGCGGACCCCAATTGTTGTTTCAAGCATAGCCGGTATTTCCCCTTCCGCACAAGTGAAGTCACATATTGTACATTGTGGACACAGTATACGATGTGAAATCATCTCCTGTCAATTGGGCAGCCGTGCATCGTATGGGTGTACTTTAAGTTGGGGGCGAGTTTGCACCTTCCGGGAAGGGGTCACGAAGGTTGTGCGGCTGACCCATCTGGTATCGACCCCTTCCCGGAAGGTCGCTGCCCCGAAAGTGAAATACACCCGCATCGTATCCATTACGATTTTCCCGTTTGCTGGGCGCGGCAAAGTTGATTACAATAGGGCATACCGATTTTATAATCCAGTGAAGGAAGCGCAGCCATGTCGTTGGCCCTGCCTTTCAGTCTGCTCTTGCGACAGATACGCAAACGCGCCGGGATGACCCAGCGCGATCTGGCCGCGGCCCTGGGCTACAGCGATTCCCTGATTTCCAGCCTGGAGAAAGGCCAGCGCCAGCCCGATCTGGACGCGGTCATCCAGCGCTTTGTCCCCGCGCTGGGTTTGCAGGACGACCCCACCCTGGCCGCTCGGCTGATGGAATCCGCGGCAGCCACGCGGGGGGAAGCATTACCGCCCCAGCACAGACACAATTCCCCACACAAACCGACAGAAGCGATAGCCCGGAACGAAGGCAGCCATCGCATCCCGGCCCTGCCTGTGGAAGTGATCGGGCGGGAGGAGGCGGTACACCAGCTTGGCAACCGGCTGCTGGGCCATGGCGGTCGGCTGTTGACGCTGGTGGGGCCGCCAGGGGTGGGCAAGACGACGCTGGCATTGGCCGTGGCGGAGCGGGTGCAGCATCTCTACGCCGACGGCGCGTATTTTCTGCCGCTGGCTGCGGTCAATGACAGAGTATTGATGGCGGGGGCCATCCTCACCCAGGTTGCCCCGGACGATGCCAGCCGCAAACCGCCCCAGGAGCGGCTGGTCGAAATCCTGCGCCGCAAGACGACGCTTCTCGTCCTGGACAATCTGGAACAGATCGACGGCGCGCCCGCCCTGATTGCCACACTGCTGGCCGAATGTTCGGGGGTGACGATCCTGGCGACGAGCCGCGAGCGGCTGCATCTGCGCGCCGAGCAGCGTTTTCCAGTGCCACCCCTCGCGCTTGGCCCGGCGGTCTTTGCCGAGGCATACGTCGCCGGACAGCAGTTGTCATTGGCTGACGCGTTCTCAACTCTACTTGTACGAACATCGCCATAACTTCCCTCACCCACCAAAGCCACACCAGCCTACCCCTTCACAATAACTCATAGCAAAGAAGGCGTCCGGCGATTCGCCCCAGACCTGCCAGGCAGCCTATGGCGTCGCCAACTTACGAATGTTGACGAGCCAAATCAGGCGTCTCCTGCATCACTTTCTCGCGCAGCCAAGTCTGGACAAGCATCTGATAAGGAATCCCGCGTCGTTCGGCGGCGTCCATAATTGCAGAGAAGAGATCGGTGCGCAGACGCACCTCCAATGGTTTTGTTGTGAAATGTGTTCGCTTCACCACAAACACTTCGTCAGCGTCTTCCATCTCATCCATAAACTCTGCTGTGTCGTGGGTGTCAACCCAGGCAGCCAGTTCATCTTATGTCTCAAATTCGGGTAGTTTCGGCATATTCCCCTTCTATTTTCAAAACCAACTAACGCTATTGTTGCTTCTCCCCCGTTCGCTCCAATATCTCCGCCACCGTTTCCTCCACGCTCTGCCCCGTCGAATCCACAACGATCCACCCCTGGGCTTTCAGTCTATCCGCCGCGGTGCGCAGATCGTCGTAGGCGATCCGGATACCGACGGCAAGATAGTCCGCCTTTTCGCCGGGTCCGTAGCGGCCCACGTTGCGCGCCATTGCTGTCTCCTGGCTGGGATAGAGCAAGATTTTGTGTGCCTGTGGGGTTGCCAGCAATTCCTGATACTCCGCCAACAGGCTATAGGGATCCCAAAAATCGTCGATAGTAATCGCAAATCCGACACTTCGATAGCGTAAGGCCATCGCGCACACACTGGCGCGTGCCGCTTCCAGTTGCTCGATGAGTTCTTTGCCCCACTGCGGGTTTGGCTGCCGAAGCCCAGAAACCACCATTTCTCGGATTGTATCGACTGGAATGTGCATACCTTTAGTAAATTTACCTGCCAGTGCCTTGCCGATTGTCGATTTGCCCACGCCGGGCGAGCCGGCGATCAGAAAAATTGGTGTCATAGTTTCCTCGATTGTTCTATGCGACATCTACCCAGCCCCCACGCTCATGCGAGACAATGGCCGCATCGATCACCCGCTGCACCTGCCAGCCTTCGTAGAAACTGGGGGCAACAGTCTGCCCGGTCAGTATGGCATCGACAAAGCTGCGGCTACCGTTCGCCGGTTGACTGAAAATCGCCCCCATTTGCGGTCCCACTGGCTGTGCCGCATTCAGTCCTTGCAGATAGTGGGCAGGGATGGCGAGATCCTGAAAACTGCCATCGCCCTTGGCAAGTTGCACTTTGGGGGCGGCAGTAAAGAGACCAAAACTGGCAGTCAGCGAGCCCGCTTCCCCGTGCAGAATGACCGTCTGTTCCATCGCCGGATCGTGAGTACGCGCCACTGCGCTAAGCTCAATCGCAGCCTGACCGCCATAGCGCAGTTCGGCTAAGATGGTTGCCGTATCCCACGCGCCGTAGAGCGGCCGACCATCCGGCCCATTGCGTGGCCCATTGATGGCCAACTGCGCATGGACCCGACCAATATCACCCACCAGATAACCGACCAGATCGATCATGTGCGAGCCATAATCACCGAGGACACCGGTAGCCCGTTTTGGATCAAAGCGCCAGCTATAGACGGGGTTGCGTCCATTGCCTGCCATGAAATGGAAATGGGCATGATAGAGCCGCCCCAATTCGCCTTGGGCAACCAGATCGTGTATGTAACGGTAGTGAGGGAGCCAGCGCCAGGTAAAGTAGGCCATGTGGCGCACGCCTAGCGTTTCGGCCCGTTCGTACATCTGCCTGGCCTGGGCGGCGCTGCGGGCCAACGGCTTTTCGCACAACACATGCAGCCCGGCGTCGAGCGCGGCCATCGCCATGGGAAAGTGTTCATCATCCGGGGTCAGTATCACAATTGCCTGCAAATTGCCCTGCGCGATCATTTCACGGTAGTCGGTGAAGACGTAGGGTATCTCATATTTAGTCGCCATCGCCTGTGCCCGTTCCCGGTTGCGACCACAAATGGCAACAACCTGCACCCGTGTGTCCGCTGCGAACTGGGGCAGATGGTGAAGATCGGCCCACCAGCTTGTTCCAATTACACCAACCCGAATTCGTTCTGTCATTGCTCAACTCTCCTGTGTTGACTTGTCTCATCTGCCAATGTATACGCGTTGCCCAGTCTGGTGGGATTCCATCGCGGCATCGAGTACCTGCTGCACTTTGACCCCTTGGGCAAAGCTGGGTTCCGGCTTGTAGTCACGCTGAATCGCATCCACAAAGAGCCGCGGGCCGACCAGATGATCGCTCATCACGGCTGCAACCATGCTTGCATCAGATTTAGCGCCCCGCAGATAGTCGGCAGGGATATCCAATTTCTGAAAATCCTTTTCATCGTGGCGGCATCCTTGCAGTACAACCCCTGCTTCGGCCCCGCCAAAGAGGTGCCATTTGCTCTCCAGCGAGCCATCCGCGCCATGCAGCGTGACATGCTGCTCGCGCACCCGTGCGGCGGTATGCGCAACTGTGCTGGCGTGAATCATGCCTTGGGCACCATCGACAAACTCGACAGCCAGCAACGCGGATTCACTGGCAGAGGAGATGGATACGCCCTCTGGATCGGTGCGTTTTGAGAATGAGGCCATGTGGGCGCTCACGTTGGTGATGTCACCGTTCAGCCACAGCGCCAGATCGACCGCGTGCGAACCGAGATTGCCTAATATGCCATTGCATCGCCGCTCATCAAAGTGCCACGAATACTCTTGGGTGCGGCCATGGTTGCCAAGAAAACGATAGTGATAGTGATACCCCTGGCCTACGTAGCCATCTGCAATCAGCTTGTGCAGATACTGATAATGGGGCATCCAACGCCAGGTGAACTCGATCATGTGTTTCACACCCTCCTCTTCGGCTGTTACGAGCATCTCCCGAGCCTGCTCTACTGTGGAAGCCATGGGTTTCTCGCAGAGTACATGCAGCCCAGCCTTCAGCGCCGCCATTGTCATCGAGTAATGGAGATCATCAGGGCTGGCAATAACGACACCGTCCAACCGTCCCTTTTTTATCATCTCGTTGTAATCTGTAAAGACCTGGGCGATCTGATATTCGCTTGCCAGTTCATCTGCACGCGAGCGCGTCCGCCCACAAATCGCTGCAATTTCCGCGTCTGCACACCCGGCAAGTGTAGGAAGCAAAAGCCTCGCATACCCGCTTGTTCCAATTACACCAATCCGAATTCGTTCTGTCATCTCACACGCTCCTTTTTGTTTGCTTGTCAACAATCTATACTCAAAAAAGACTACAGGGTGGACGTCTCCTCTGCTGCCGGTTTTGCAGCTACGGCGATAGCCGCTGGCTGCGTGCCACCCACCCGCAGATAGCCAAAGAGCAATCCTGCCGCGAGCAGGGCGGAGAGGGCACAGACGAAATAGAGCGTGGCAAATCCGCTGGCCTGGATCAGCGCGCCGCCGCCGATACCGGCGAAGGCCCAGCCTAACGCGTTGCCGACCACGGATATGCTCTGGCTGCTGGTGCGCCAGCGGGCGCTGAAAATCTCCTGCCCGAAGATGCCACGGGTGGTGTTGGCGATGGTTTGGGTCGCAACAACGAGGATGTACATCAGAATCACCACCCAAACCAGCGTTGTGGCAGCCAACCCCGCCAGACAAAGGGCAGCCGCCGCCAGACTTGCCAACACAGCGTAGCCTATCCCCAAGCGGTGGGCGAGAAGCGGCACGACCAGGGCTGCGCCAATCGGCAGCAGTTGGGCCAGCCCCAGCACCGAGCCGATTGTGGATGGCGTCATGCCCAACCCGCTGTCCAGGTAGACATTGAAGAAGGTGCGCAGAGCGCCGCCGCTCAATGAACTGAGCAGAGTCAGAAACCCAATGAAAGCCAGCCGGATCAGTGGCGCAGGGTCTTCGTTCCGCCCTCTACTCTCCTGCCGGGGCACATACGCGGGATCAGCGGCGTAGAGAATGGCGATGGAGCCGCAGGCCAGAATCACCCCAGGCCAGAGCGCCAGCCGGTAGGGGTCAGGCTGGTCCAGGCTGAATCCGAAACGGTTGACCAACAGTTCCGGTAACCCGCCCCCGACCAGACTGCCGACAAAGGCGACGGTTGGCGTGGTGGCCGCGTAGACAGAAAAGGCATGGCGTCGCTCCCGTTCATTGGTCACGGCCATGATGTAAGGCGCGCCATTGACGGTAAGCAGGGCAACGCCACACCAGAAGATTACCTGGCTGATGATCAGCCAGGTCCGCCATTGAGACACTGGTACACTGCCCACCAAAAGGAGGAGCGCCATTCCCAGGGCAAAGAGAGCGCAGCCCAGCAACTGGCTGTTGCGCAACCCCATGCGGTTGCCCAGTATCCCGGAGGGAACCGCCGCTGCCGCCCAGACAATCTGCCCGACCCCGGCCAACAGACCGATGAACTGGACATCAAAGCCCAAGCGCAGCAGGTAGAGATTCTGCAATACGGGCTGCAAGCCAAAGGCAGTGAAAAGAGTAAACGACATCGAAAGCAAAAATCGTTGCAGGCTGGGACTGAAAGAACGGATCGCCTGCCAATATTCCTGGATCAGACCCGCCTTGGCCGGGCCAGTTCCACGGCTCGGCGTGTTTGAATTGGATGCCATTTTGTTTCTCCCTTCTATTCATCCCTATACCGGCACAGCCTCCACAACACTCGGCCCCGCAGGTGTGGGAATCACACGCGTCAATTCAAAACCCGCCGCGCCGAAGAGCGCCCCACACGCCGCTTCATCCAGCGAACCGCGGCCAGGATTCCGGGAATTGGCCAGGTGTACAGGGACGTTCGAGAGATTTCGTGGCCGATTCCCAGAATCAGAGACATCTACCGCAGCCCGTACTTCTCGACAATAGACTGGCGCTGCTCGTAGTAAGCAACCATCCCCCATTTCTCGTCCAGCGCCCGCATGGGTTGGAGGAATTCGTCAGAGGCGGGCGAGACGCCTCTGCTCATCAGCCCGCCCATCAGCGCGCTTAGCTCTGGGAAGAAGTCCTCGAAGTTCTGGTTGGGATAGATGTCGATAAAACGCAGGGGCTTGTCCGATGCGTTCCAGAAAGTGTGGACAATCCCGTGGGGGCGCAGATGCCAGCCGCCGGCGGGGATCGTCGTCACTTCGTCGCCCACCAGCACCGACTCTTCCCCTTCCACCACGTACATGATTTCATCCAGCACATGATGGAGATGGGGCGCGGGTCCCATCGTCTTGGGCGCAACGTCAACCACAATGCTGGTAAAGAGGTCGGCGGTCTGGTTATGCCGCAGCTTGATCTGAATGGTCATACCTGGCATGAGCGGCATATCGGGCGTTTCGTCGGGCGCGATGTAGAGTGGGTTGAGCATAGGGATTTCCTTTCGGCGCATGGGTGCGCTTGTCTGTGTAGGGGCGTGATTGAATCACGCCCCTACGTTCGGCAGAATGATCCGTTTCCAGGTAACTTCACGGCAGGATACAAATTGTAGAGATGCGCCTGAAGCCACACAAGGCATTTTTCCACACAAATTCCACAAAACTCACTTGATCGACTACTGTCGGATGCTGATTTACTTATTCACGGTCTCGACTGGATAGGTGGTAATGGTGGGAGCCGGAATGCCCGTGCTGCGCGCCATCTGCTGGAACGACTCTGAGCCGTAGAAGGTACTTGCCGCTTCCTCAGACTCCCATACTTCGACGATGCGCCAACCGCCCTCCATTGGGCCACCGGCGTGGAGATGGGAGCCGGGGGGTGGACCAGAGAGGTTTAGCTCGCGTAGCGCCTGTTCGTACTGTTCCCGCGTCATGCCTGGAAGTTCATGGATCTGGACAATAGCCATAGGTTCAAAACTCCTTTGATGGATGAGGCGCGAGTCGCAAGAGACCGCACCAACGACTGAAAATCATGCAGTGGGTGGACAAATTGGTCATAGCGATAGAATCCGGCAAAGCCGGGGGATTCAAACTCAGTTGCCAGGCGCTGCCAGCGCGGACAGTCCACGCCGGTGACGCCGGAGAGGGAAATGGAAATGGCTGTCATGGGGTTCTCCTTCAGCCTGTTCAGCCGTTTGCAGTGATCTGAATCTTCTCGATCATCTCGTCCATCGGAAGCACCTGGGCAAACAGCGCTCCGAGGGTAGCCAGACTTGCCCGGTGGGCTTCTTCTGCGGTGAGGCCACCAGGCGCTGTGGCTAAGGTGCCATCGCTCAAAAAGAAGACGCGGAAGTCGCGCACCATTGCCTCCCGGGCTGTTGTTTCGCAGCAGACATTGGTCGCGATCCCTGTAATGATTACAGTGTCGATGCCATGTGAACGCAGAATCAACTCCAGATCGGTTGCATGGAATGCGCCGTAACGCGGTTTGTCCAAAATAATATCACGTTCATCCACGACCAGACTGGGATGAAGCGCTGCCGACGCAGCGTTCTTGTTGAAGACTTCTTTCGCCGGCGGATATATCTCTCCAAAGACGCCAGCATTTGCGCCGTCGTCGCGTATAATGCCGCGGGTGTGAATGACCAAAATGCCTGCTGTCCGACAGATCGCCGCAAAATCGTTGATGCGTTCCAAGAGCGGCACTGCTTTGCCTTCGCGCTTGGGATTGTCTACAAAACAGTTCTGCATATCGACGTTGATTAGCGCCATACGTACGGGAATCACGGGAAAGTTCATCGTATGTCTCCTTTGGTCTATACCTTTTGGTGTGGGAAAGTAATCAACTGAATGCCGCCCGCCCCCTGCTCCAGCCACGCCCGGCAATCCGGCGTCAACAGCTGTGCAGCCTTGTCTTCGTACATCTGCACTTCCTCCGCCGAGAGTACTTAATCTGTGGCAATTTTCAATAGAATGTCGGCCAACTCTTTCGGCGCTGTAATCATTGCATCGTGACCAGTCAGTAGCTCAAAGTAGCCCCACCTTTCGCTTTTCACCCGTTGCGCGTGAGAATCAAACAGCGTTGGTTCATTCTGGCGACACAAAATGTAGCTGCGTGGCAGTGCATGAGCCGCTGGATTGGTCAACCGAACCGGCTCCTCAAAGGTACGAAGTGGCTGGGGTGTCATTCTGGCAGACATCCACGCCACATCAGCCGCATCCGTCACGCCAAAAGTAGCATTCACAATGGGGACCTTCCAGCCATCCCCCGCTTCCCCAGCAAACTTTCGCACGGGAGCACCGCGATCGGGCCGAGTATCCAGCAGCGATTGACCGTCCAGCGGGACAAAGGCATCCAGAAAAATGAGGTGCGATAGACGCTGTGCTGCCACTTCTGCGACGCCTGTGATGACCATACCTGCGTAGCTATGGCCGACCAGAAATATGTTGCGCAGATTCTCAAATTCCAGTACCGCAGTTATATCTGCAATATGGGTGTTCAGGCCGATCTGCGGGCTGAGCAGATGTGCCCGTTCGCCCAAGCCGGTCAGCGTTGGGGTGTAAACTGTATGCCCAGCGGCCCGCAACAGCGGGGCGAGCTTTTTCCAGCACCAGCCACCGTGCCATGCCCCATGCACGAGCACGAACGTTGAGTCCTTGTTTTGAACCATTTCTGCTTCCTTTGCCTGTCATGTATAGGGATAGGTGTAGTCCATCAATACATCGTGCACAACGTAGTTGAGAAAACATCAGTACATCGTGCAGCACCTTAACAACCAAAACATCAATAGATCGTGCAAAAGCGTGTAAAATCACCTTATTTCGAGAGGAGAAAGGTGAAAATGGACGCAGAG
>CAMDQF010000027.1 GCA_945905745.1 Litorilinea aerophila | reverse complement strand
AAGCGCCCCTACAGAGAAAATCTTTATCTGTAGAACTATAGCGTACTCTCTTAATTCCCCGTCCCCTGACACGTCCACTGCATGGCAAAATCCAGCCGGGCGTTGGGGTCGGGCGCAGACCCCTGGCCTGCGGCGATCTCCACCAGCCCTGTGGCTGTGATCGTGCCCGAACCATCGGCGGCCACTGTCACTACCGCCGCCGACCCCTCGCCGTTGCTAAACGTTCGCCCCCCGCCCACATCCAGCGCAGGGAACGCATCCGGGTTGCCCGCAGTCGTCGTCGCCGCCATCTCGTATTGACCTGCTCCTGTGTAGCTGCCCAGACGGGTGAGAGCCACTGTAATGGGTGGATCACCCGCGGCCAGCACAAAGGGTAGCTCCAGAATGCGCTCTGCGCCGTCCGCCGCCCACTCAGCGCAAGTGCCAAAATTCCCGCCTGTGCCTGCGCTGGTCTCGGCTGTCACTGCGCCGCTGATCTGCACGGCTGTACAAAAACGGAAGTACTCCGGACAAGCGGTCTCTGCGGCCGCGACCGCTGCGTCCGCTGGCGGGGCGGGTGTATCCGCCACAGCCGCCACAACTGCCGCCGCAGTCGGCGCGGCTGTGGCCTCTGGCGTCTCCGCTTCCCCGCCACAGGCCGCCAGCCCGAAAAAGGCAGCCAAAACCACCACCAATAAAAACAATTTGTGTTTCATACGATTGGGACTCCTGACTGGGTATTGAGTATTGGGATACTGGGTAGTTACCTTCCGAGAAGGTTGGTAACTATCGTTCTTATTGTGAATGGAGTACAGCGTTCTTCGCCAACACCGTTGGCAGATAGAGACTGGCCTGGGTGTGGGCGGGCCATACCAGCACACCGGCCCCGTCGGCCAGCACATCGCCGCCGGGCAGGACGGTGACAGTCACGCCGCCGCCCGCCTCTGTCGCCGTCACCGCATAGCCCGCGCCCGCGGCTAGACCGGTGATGATGTGGTTGGTGGTGCCCGCCGGGGCTGTGTAGACCAGTTGGCTGAAGGGCTGGCCCGGTGTCACGGCAAAGAGTATGGCTGTCTGGTCTATGGCTGCGCCGGCAAAGCCATCCGCGCTCTCAATCAGCACAGCCGCAGTGGGAGACGCGCCGCCGTCTGCCCCCTGCACCAGATGCAGAAAGCGGACGCTCTCCCCATCCGGCGCTTCCACCATCACCCGCTGCGTCATCGGTTCGTAGGTGGCAACGGTGTCCGTCACCCCGTCGTTGGCGGGGTTTGCCATCTGCATTGTGGCCGCGGCGGGCAAGAGGGCAGTGATGAAAAGCTGCTGGCCCGCGGCGGTGGTCATCCGCGCTTGCAGACCGTTCAGCGTAGCCGCCTGGGGCAACTGCCACCAGACCCGTTTGAAGTTCCCGCTGGGCGCATCGGCCCGGTCATAGACCAGCATCCAATCGGGTTTCAGCCAGACCAGATCCCGGCTGGCGTGGGTCACAGCGGTTGAGCCTTCGCTCTCGGAATTGTAGAGATTGGTGGCGTCCCCGCCCGCGTAGGTGAAGGCCGGGTAGAAGCTGTGACGCAGGGGGCCGGGGTCGGCGGAGGCCACATAATTCCATTGGGAACCGCGCCGCCAGAGGTCGATGCGCCAGTCCGTGTCGTCCCGATCCACAGGGCGGCTGTTTTCAATCGCCAGCGTATTACGGAACTCTGAGCTGGCGATGCCCTCGGCGATATTGGCGTAGCCCGTGCGCGCTTTGGTCAGCCATTCCCCGTTGCGATAGAACTCGAAGTGGTTGCCGTCCGCCTGCTGGTGGTCGATCTGATTCCAACTCAGGGCATAGGTCAGCCAACGGGCCTGGGGTGTCCAATCCGTGCGGCTGAAAAGACGCTGCATCCCCTCCGCCACAAAACCGGTGGGCAGAGCCGTGCGCGGGTCGCTGGCTGCCGCGGCCGCGGGGTCAAACATCGCAAAGTAGAGAATAGCAGAACGGAAATAGTCCGCGCCGCGCACCCGCTCCACCAGAGCGGCCGCGCCGCCGGGGGTGGTGTGGGTCTGAATCCAGCGCAGGCTGTTGAGCCGTTGGCTGTTGCCCGTCTGCTGGTCATAGATCGCCAGCGTCCCAAAGGCATCAATAAAGTCGGGCAGCAGATAGCGCTGGGCATCCCCATACCAGGCGGGCTGGTAGACTTGCAGCCCGTTGTCCGGGTTTTCCACAGTGGCCGGGCTGATGGCGTGCAGATAGGAGGTGACCAAATCGCCCCAGAAGGGGTTGCCATCCAGCACCACCGCCGGGCCGAGTTGGGCGGGGTTGTCCCGCCCGGCCGTGCGCAGGGCCAGGAGAAATTGCAGGGCATAGCTGGCGGTCTGCGGGCTATACTCGAAGCCTTCGGGCAGCAGACCGCCGCGAACATCCGTGCGGGTGGCCTCGTCCAGCAGATAAAGCCACGCGCCGGTGGCGTTGGCGAGATAGCCCTGCAGGGCCGGGCTGGCGTCGGCTGCATCCAGCGCCAGGGACATCATCCCCAGATTGCGCATATGGGCGGCGAAATAGTTGTTGCCAGCCCAGCGCACCTGCAAGCGATTGGCGGTGAGGCTGGGGTCGTTGAGCAGGCCGACGGGTTCGGGGTGGTGGTAGCCGCTCTGAATAATCTCATTGCCCCAGCGGGTGAAGACGGTATTGATCGTCGCTTTGTCCGCCGTCGTCAGTGTGTCGTAGATCCAATCCACCGTCAGCGGGAAGCCCTCGCCGTACCAGCGCAGACGGTCCGAATCTTCGGTGAAGAAGATGGGGTCGCGGAAGGGGGGATAGACGGCGTTGTCGGGGTCGCCGGGGCAGCGGTAGTCCTGCTCGGAGGCAGGGCCAAGCGCGGCCGCGTCCATCACGTGCATCAGCAGGGTGCGCGCCCGCTGGGCATAGTCCGCCCGGGCCGCGGGGCTGGGGTCAATCAGAGAGAGAAAGGCGAAGAATTCGGCGTAGGCCTCGCTGGGATATTCGCTGTAACCGCGCTGACCGCAGTCTTCGCCGATCACCAGCCCGCTGTCCATATCGCTTTTGGCCCGCTCGGCCAGAGGCAGCAGACCGTCCACATAGAGCGGATTGCCAGCCGTGGCCCAGCCGCGCAGACGAGCGAGATCGCTGGTTGTGATCCACAGCCGGGGGTGGTCTGCTGCCGGAACAGACGGGCCAGCCGGGGCAGATGGCGCAGATGGTGCAGCCGGGGCAGGCGGCGCTGCCCTTGTGATGGACGGCGCAGCCTTTGTGGTAGCTGGCGCGGCTATCCCCGCGGGCGTAGACGCCTCAGCCGTGGGCGTGGGGTCGTCGTCCCCACAGGCCGCCATCCAGAGTATACTCAAGAGTATCCATAAGAGCCGGTATCCCATCTGTTTCATTGTTCTGCTCTCCTTTGTGTCCAGTGTCGGTAGGGGTGTGCTGGCTGCGCTCTTAATTCATAAGGTGGCGAAGCTACAACGGGCGGACGGAAACGTAGGGATTGAAACGTGAGAGTACGTCGAGTGATCTCACGTTTCACAGACAGGACGAACGTTGTGGACTTCGTCACCTTACCCAATCTGTTTTCGAGTCTTGACGATAGTATAGAGAGAGTTTTACAGGCATCGGGGCTTTTTTCACACAAAAATTACACAAATGAGGTCAGTGTGCGTTTCGCCCCAAAACCGAAACACACCCATTTCGCGCCGCTGTTGCGCCCCGATTCTTCCTGGCGTATAATTCGGACAAGATTTTCTTGCGCGAGAACGTCTCCGTTCTTACCTGTCCTGGGAGCGCCGCCATCCCTGGCGGCCAGTTATGACATCTGCCGCCAGGATGGCGAAGTTCCCGGACTCAGGAGTTGACAATGCCCACACCCTTTCCCGGCATGGCCCCCTATCTCGAACAGCCCGGTATTTGGGGAGAAGTGCATACGCGCCCGCTGGTTGCTTACACTCTGGTGGTGGATTACAAACGCCCTCCGACACCCCCTCTGTCCGAGTCTGCTGACCGGTGGGCAGAGAGCCTTCTCCATTCCGCTGGCCTGCGCTGAACCGGTGGATCGTATGATTTCCCCGACACCCTTACGCTTCGGCCCCTATCTGCGCCAGATGCGCAAACGCGCAGGGATGACCCAAAACGATCTGGCCGCGGCCGTGGGTTACAGCGCTTCGCTGGTTTCCAGCCTGGAAAACGAGAGCCGCCTGCCCGATGTGACGGCAGTGGCCCAGATGCTTGTGCCCGCGCTGGGCCTGCAGGACGAACCCCGGCTGGCCGCGCGCCTGGTGGAACTGGCCGCATCCAGCCGGGGTGAGCGCCCACCCGCCATTCTCTCCTCGGCCCGGCACAGCCACATTACCCCCAGCAACGACGAAAGAGCCAGTCTGCCCAGCCCGCCCACTCCCCTGCTGGGACGAGAAGAGGAAGTACACACCCTCTGCAACCGGCTGCTCGGCCACGGCGGGCGGCTGATGACCCTCCTCGGCCCGCCGGGGATCGGCAAAAGCCGTCTGGCCCTGGAGATTGCCACCCGTCTGCAAAACGCCTGGCGGGATGGCGCGGCCTTTGTTGCTCTGGCACCGCTGGACGATCCAGCCCTCTTTCCCGCCAGCCTGGCCCGTGCCCTGTACCTGACGGTAGAGGTCGGCCAGTCGGCCACGGCCCGGATCGTCAGCCATTTGCGCCGCAAAGAGATGTTGCTGGTGCTGGACAATTTCGAGCAGATCATCCCCGCCGCGCCGGTGGTGGCGGAGCTGCTGGCCGAATGTCCAGAACTCCGGGTGCTGGTGACCAGTCGGGAACGGCTGCACCTGCGCGCTGAGCAGCGGGTGCGGGTCTCCCCCCTGGCTGTGGAGGCTGCCTCCGCCCTCTTTCTCCTCCACGCCCAGGCTGTAGACGACGGATTCGCCCCGACTGAAAGCGACCAGACGACGATCACAACCATCTGCCGCCGGTTGGACTGTCTGCCCCTGGCTATCGAACTGAGCGCATCCCGCATGGACCTGCTCTCGCCCGGCCAGCTTCTGGCCCGCCTGAACGAGCGTCGGCTGGATCTGCTGCACAGTGGCCCCCAGGACTTGCCACCCCACCAGCGCACCCTGGCCGCGGCCATCGAGCGCAGCTACCGGCTGCTCCCGGCCACAGAGCAGGGCCTTTTTCGGGGGCTGGCCGTCTTTGCGGGCAGCTTTGACAGGGGGGCGGTGGCGGCATTGGGTCTCGACCCCGCAGGGCTGGAGCGGTTGGCAGCCCACAGCCTGATCCAGCCGGGGCGCCAGGGCGAGGCCGAATCTTATCACTTGCTGGAAACTCTGCGCGCCTATGCGTGCCAGCAATTGAACGCAGCCGGGGAGGAAGAGGTCACCCGCAGTCGCCACGCGGCCTGGCTGTTGGGGTTGGCCCGCCAGGCGGACGCAGCCATGCGTACCGCGGCCCGCCCGCTCTGGCTGGCCCGGCTGGAGAGCCAGATGGACAATTTGCGCGGTGCGCTGGGCTGGGCGGTGCAGTCCGAACCGGAGACGGCCCTGGCCCTGGCGGGAACATTGCAGGAGTTCTGGTACAGCCGGGGCTATCACGACGAGGGGCGGGAATGGCTGTTGCGCGGTCTGGCCGCCGCGCCAGCGGATTCGCCGGCGCGGGTACGGGGCCACAATGCTCTGGCCCAACTCCTAGGGCAACAGAGCGACTACACCCAGGCCAAGTACCATTTGGCTCAGGCACAGAGCCTGGCCCGGTCGCTGAATGATCAGACCGGGCTGGGCGAGGCCCTGCGTCTGGCGGCCTGGGCAACTCACGATAGCCACGACCCGGCCAACTCGACCGCCCTCTTCCACAAGGCATTGGCGGTTTTTCAGGCTCTGGGCGACAGGCTGCACGTGGCAGACATTTGGACCTCTCTTGCCCATTTTACAGTGCTGACCCCAGAGGAGGACAGAAGCCAGACCCAGCGCTGGCTGGATGAGAGCCTGCTTGTCTACCGGGAGTTGGGTGATCTGCCGGGCCGCATATTTGCTCTGCATCAGCGGGGGCTATTGGCAATATTTGAAGAAGATTATGGGGAAGCAGCTCGCCATTACGACGAAGCCTTGGGCCTCGCCCGCACCCTGGGCCAGCGGCCGGAGATCGGCTGGGGGTTGGCGCTGCTGGGGGAAGCCTATTGGTTGATGGGGGATATAGCACAGGCGGATCAGTGCTGGCAGGAGGCTTATCAACAATTCGTTGCCCTGGGCAGCCGAGAGGCCATCGCCATTACCCAACACCACCTGGCCCAGGTGGCCCGGCGGCGGGGGCAGTGGGAGCAAGCCGTGGCTCTCTACACCGAGAGCCTGGCTGTCCATCAGACCACGGGCAATCGGCATATGCAGGCCCGCTGTCTGGCCGGTTTGAGCGCGGTGGCTCTGGAGCGGGGGGAGAAGGAGGAGGCCATCCGGCTGCTGACCGCGGCCAGAGCGATTTTTGACAGCCTGCCCCCTTTCCTCCTCCCGGCGGATGCAGCTGAGTTTGCCGCGCTGATTGCCCGGATTGGGTGAACCCAATTTGTGGGGAGCGGCTGTCAGGTGTGGTCGTTGGGTCCGGCCTTGGACCCCCTAATACCACACCCAACGCAGACCGTCCCTACGGATTCGCCAGCGCATCCGCAATCGCGGCCGCATTGTAGCGCATGAAGGAGAGATAGTCGGGCGCGGGGCCAGCCGGTTCGCTGAGGGAATCGGTGAAGATGGGCACGACGCGGATACCCAAATCCTTGGCCAACTGTTCTGCCTGGCGGGGGTTGACGGTGGAACCGACAAAAATCGCCTGCACATTTTCTGCCCGGATTTGATCCTGCAACGCGGCCAGATGTTGGGCAGACGGCTCGGCCAGACTACTGAAAGAGGGAACGATCAGCCCCACCACCTGAAAGTCAAAGTCACGGGCAAAGTAGGCCAGGGTGTCGTGATCCGTCGCCAGTTTGCGCCCGGTCGCGGGAATCTGACCAATCAATTCGTCCAGTTCCACCCCCAGGGCGGCCAGCTCTGCCCGATAGGCTGCCGCGTTGGCCGTGTACTGTTCAGCGTTGGCTGGGTCTATGGCAGAAAGAGTCTCCTCAATGTTGTGGGTCCACTGGGTCACTGCGGCAATACTCCACCAGGTATGGGGGTTGCTGCCCGCGTGGTGATGGGCCTCTTCTGCCTCCTCCTTGTGTTCCTCCTCGTGCTCTTCCTCGTGTTCTTCGTTGCCAAAGGTCAGCGTCTCAACCCCCACATTGACGGGCACTGTTTTTGCCTGCGCCTCGTCCAACAGCGATTCCAGCGATTCCTCCAGCCCCAGCCCGTTGATAAAGAGCAGATGTGCGTCGCTGATGGCGCGCAGGTCGTTGGGCGTGGCCTGATAGGCGTGGGGATCGGCTCCCGGCGGCAACAGACTGATCAGATCGATGGCGTCGCCGCCGACGCGACCCACCACATCCGCCACCAGATTGGTTGTGGCAACCACCCGCAGCTTCTCGCCCGCGGCCAGCTCGGCTGGTCGCAGATCCGGGAGACTCTCGGCCATCTCTTCGGTGTGTTCTTCAGTGTGCGCGGCTTCGGGCGCGGGGGGCGATGGGGAGATGGCCGGGCCAGCAACGCAGCTCGTCAGCATCAGCGAAAACAGAAAAAGGGGAATCCAGAAAAAGCGTTTCATTGCTCACTCTCTATACAGTGTAGCTGGTTGAATGGCGGTGTAAACACCAGCAGGGCATTCTATAGGTATGGACGCGCGCTGTCAAATCAGCCGCCATTGTGGCAGCAGTTCCAAATATAGAACGCGGATAACGCGGATGGAGCGGATTTTTGCGGATTTTACGGCGCAGGTTTTTGCTTTTATCCGCTTTGATCTGCCCAATCAGCGTCATCCGCGTTCTATTTCTGTCAAATTTGGAATTGCCGCCATCGTGGCAGCCGCACGATTTTGCGCCCTCCTCTCCCGCTGGTATAGTTTGAAAGAACGTAAATCGCCTGCCAGTTGAGGAGACCCGCACCTGTGTTACGACCCTCCACAAGCGCCGCCCCGGCGCTGGAAGCCGAACAGAGTGGCACGGAGAGACGCTGGCGGCGCGGGCTGCTGCGCTGGGGCATACCCATTATCGAACCAGGAGACCAGCCGCTCTGGTTGCCCGTATCGCCCCCCTAGCCCACCAAGTTCTGGACTGCGTATGCCGTCTTCATTCTCGGAGGGAACCAGCCCATGCCCGCCTTCTCCCGCGCCTATTGGACGGTCTGGTCTGCTACTCTCCTCTTTTTCGCCGCCTTCTACACACTGATCGTTCCCCTCCCGCTCTATTTGGACGAAGTGGGGCTGCCCGACTGGCAGATCGGGCTGATTCTGGGCGCGTTCGGGATTGCTTCGCTGGTGGGGCGACCCCTGGCCGGCAGCCTGAGCGACCGGCTGGGCAGCAAACCGGTGATTCTCTTTGGCACGGCTTCCCTGCTGGTGGGTGCGCTGGGGGTGACCCAGACCGCCTGGCCCTCTGCGCTCTTTGGTCTGCGCATTTTGCAGGCCGCGGGCTATGTGGCATTCACCACTGCTTCCACCGCTCTGATTGCCCAGCTTGCCCCGGCAGCCCGTCGGGGCGCGGCCATCGCGCTCTTTGGCGCGGCGGCCAATGTGGCGATTACTCTCACCCCGGCGATTGTCAGCGCCAATCTGGGCCTGCTCACATTGCAGGGCGCGTTCTGGCTCTGTGGCGGGCTGGCACTCCTGGCTGGGATCGTTGTCTGGACGGCCATTCCCAATGAGTCTATCTCTGCCGGACGGCGGCTGGGGCTACTGGAAACCCTGACACCGCCCGCGCCCCTGCGCGCAGCGATGTTGACGACGGCCCTCTTTGGCGTCGCCTTTGGGGCCTTCTATTCCTTTCTGCCTCTGCTGGCCGAGCGCCGGGGGCTGGAACCGGTGGGGTTGGCCTACACCGTCTATGGGACGTCGATTATTCTCACCCGCATTCTCACGGCCAATCTGCTGGATCGGCCCAACCGCACGCAAGTTCTCGCCCCCTCCCTGCTGGTGACGACCGTAGGTCTGGCGGGTTTTGCCTTTGCGGACAACTGGCCGATCCTCCTCGCCAGCGCGGCGCTGATGGCCGCGGGCAGTGGCGTGGCCCACCCCGCGCTCATCGCCCTCTGTGTGGACCGGATGGCCGACAGCGAGCGGGGACGAGCTACGGCCTCCTTCTATCTGGCCTTCGATCTGGGGATTGGGATGGGCAACTGGCTGCTGGGGCCGGTGTTGGGCAGCTTCGGCCTGACGGGGATGTATCTGCTGGCCGCGGGGATCAGTCTGGTGGGGGTGATGACGACGCGGTTTGTGAAGCGTGAGACGTGAAGACGTGAGGAGTGAGACAGGAGGACGTTTGGGGGGCGACGGTTTGTCACCTTTTCACCCCGTCACTTTGTCAAGTCTCCATTTCGTCCTGGGGCAGGTAGTCCACCACTCGCTTGCTCAGGGCAAAGGTGGCCGCGGCCACCCGATTGTCCACGGCCAGTTTGCTGAGGATTGTGCTGATGTGGTTGCGCACGGTTTTATCGCTGAGTGTGAGTTCACGGGCAATCTCGGCGTTGCTCTTACCCAACGAGAGCAGATGCAGCACGACAATCTCCCGTTTGGTCAGTTCGGCAAAGGGGTTGCCTTGGTGGGAACGGCGGCGCATCATTTCCAGCACTCGCTGGGTGATGGCAGGATCGAAGGAAGCGCCGCCCTGGCGCACAGCCTCCAGGGCGCGCACCAGTTCGCCTGTGCCCACGTTTTTGGTCACGTAGCCTGATGCTCCCGCCTCAATCGCCTCGGCCAGCAGGTCATCGTCGATAAACGACGAGAGCATCACCACCCGGATGACAGGCCAGCGCCTGGTGATCTCCCGACAGGCCTGAATGCCCGAACGTCCCGGCAGCCGGATGTCCATAATCACCACATCGGGCTGCAACTGTTGGCAGCAGACCAGAGCCTCGTCCGCGTTGGCGGCTTCGGCGATCAACCGCACACCGGGCGTTTCGTCCAGTACCAGACGCAGCCCCATACGCACTACCTCGTGATCGTCCACCAGCAGAACCCGTAGATCAGCCATTGCGCGCCTCTGCTTCTGTGGGTAGGCTCTTCATGTGTCTTCTCTCTGCCTGGGGCCAGGCCACACAAACGATTGTGCCTCTGTCGGGTGCCGAATCAATGGTCAGTTGACCGCCGAGCAGTTGGGCGTGGTTGCGCATCGTCAGCAAGCCATACCCTTCGGCTACTCTATGAATCACAAAGCCTTGACCGTTGTCTTCAATCGTCAGTCGCGTTGTGTCACCTGCCAGGGCCAGACGAACCTTCGCCTGGCTGGCCCCTGCGTGGCGGACCACATTGGAGAGCGCCTCCTGCACCAGGCCGATTATATGGCCGATAGAGCGTTTTTCTACAGAGGCGGCCGGGTCGATCTCCAAACTAATGTCGAGAAGTGAACGAAAACGGGCTTCGCCGATTAGGGCCATCAATTCCTCGTCCAGTGTGCCTGTCGGGGGGTGGCTGCGCAGGGAAGTCATATAGCGGCGCAGCCCCAAGATGACCTGCTCCAGCACCTGCTGGGCCTGGAGCAAGCGCTGGCTGGCCAGGGGATTGTCGATGTGATTCGCCATCGAATCCAGAATCAACCCGACCGAATAGGTTCCCTGCATCACCCCATCGTGGATTTCCTGGCCGATGCGGTCCCGCTCGCTGGCGCGTACCCCGTCGATTTCCATCTTTTCGATCAATCGATCGACTTCGGTCTCGAACAGGTCCAGTGCCCGGATGATGCTGATCGTCAGAACCAGACCCACCAAAGATCGGAACACCTCGACAGGCACGCCCAGCCAGTCGAGAAGTAGCTCCCGGTGGAGGAGATTGGCGGGGAAGAAGGGCGCGGGGGCTACAATCAACCCGGCCACCAGCGCATAGGCAACCAGAGACCAGGCGGCCCAGCGCAGCATACGCCCGTAATGGGCATCGGCAATCAGATAGGAGTAGCGATAGAGACCCCGCGCGGCCAGCAGACTCCCCGGCAGTGCAAGAAAATAACGGGCTGCCGTCGTCAGCACGTGAACCCGCGCCGGGTTGTCCAGACCGACGAGATGGATGGTCAGAGCCAGAAGCAGCCACCCGGCAGGAAGTCCCGTCACTAGCCAGTGCAGGGCCGGGGCGGGCTGATCCACCAGCACATAGCCGAAGATGAGCAGGGCAGCAAAGGAGGCGGCCAGCAAGAATATCTGGGCCATCAGCAGTAAAGTGACGGCAAAGGCCGGGAGATAGTCGGTCTGTATGGGGATGAAGACCTGTCCCCATTCGTGCATCCCGTGCAGAATCCCAAAGAGAGCCAGCCAGCGCAGGTCCCGGGCCAGCTTCAGGCGGCTGTGGCGGCGGGACTGCAAAAAAATTGCCAGCCCCAGGACGAAGAAGACCTGTCCGTAGATGGAAAGAATGATAATGTGGTTGAGGGCAAAAATCTCTTTCCAAAACACAGCCTGAACCCCTACATTGGATGCAAAGCATCTGAGCGCTGAACAGACAGTATACTTGAGCGCCGGAGGGTAAACAAAGGGGACACCCCATCTGCGGCGTCCCCTCTGTCTACTCTGTTAGGCAGCCAACCAGCGGGCTGCTATTTGAAAATCAGTGTGGCAGGTCGGGAGTCGAAAGCGTGGCGCACTTGGGCGTTATCAAAGACAGCCATCCCGAAGTGATAAGGCATCATCAGGTCGTCAAACTGGACATCGAATTCGGAGCCAGTGACCAGCGCCCGTCCGATTTCCAGCGTCCACATCCCATCGGCGTAGACCCAACCGGCAGAGAGATCGCCCCTGTCGCCAGTGAATTCAGAGGTGACGATGCTGGGAACCATATCCCCGGCGACGAAGAGGCTGTCGTCAAAGGCGACCTTTTCCGTGTCCAGAATGAAGCCGGGTGCGCCATCTTTGGAACCGCCATCAGGGGCCATCCACATGGGCAGTTTCTTGTCCTCGGTCTGATTGTCCGCGTAGCCGCCGCCATCTTTCGGGTCACTCTTGCGCCCGGCGTTGGGTGCATCGGCGGACCAGGGGGTGTTGTCCAGATATTGGTCATCGATCTGATTCAGATTGCGCACGGATTTCCAGTGCCACATGTCGCCCGTGCCCTCGTCCGTATATTTGTTGCCATAGGGCTTGCCAGTGGTGTCGCCCTCTTTGGCCAGGTGGCAGGCAGTATTGCAGCCGGTGCGCTCAAATTTGGGAATGCTGTTGTTGATGGTCCAAATGAAGGCCATCTTGTCCTCATACCAGACATTGTTGTCGCCACCCTTGTCGTCCGGGTCCTTGAGCGTCATCCACGTGCCATCCGCCTGTTTGACCCAGGGGCTGCGCACAAAGCTCTCAGTCGGGTCGGCCCAGGAGAGCAGGAAATAGACGCTGTCATCGGTGTAGAGCGACTGGATGTTGATCACAGACTCGCCCATATTGGCGCCTTTGGCAACTTCGAAGGAGGAGAGCGGGGCGTTGGCCCAGCCCGCATCGTCGCCCATGCCATCCAGCACGGGGGCGGCGTCTGTCTTCACCGAAAAGAGTGTGCCGCGGGGAATATCTTCCTGGGCCGGGGCGGCGGTCGGTTCGGGTGCGGGTGCAGCCGTTGGCTCGACCACAGGCACGGCTGTGGGTTCCGGTGCGGGCGCGGCTGTGGGTGCGACAGCTTCGGCAGCCGCTGGGGCTGGAGCCTGGGCTGCCGGTAGAGGTGGTACGACACAGCTGACTATCAGCATCGATAGTATTACACTAAATGCAAGGACTTTCCACAAACTCTTCATAGCTTCCATCCTCCTGTTGCGGATTCGCCGCCATCGCTTCTCCGCTGGCGGGCGCATTCTGTGGGTGACAATCGGTGAAGACCTGCTCGGAGCGGGCAACTGTTCACGGCTCCACTATAGAGCCAGGGAAGGAGGAGGGGAAGGGAAAATGTCCCGGTTTTCCTGGGACATTTTGTCGGGTTGGGGAGCGGGGGAGCATTGGAACGGGTGGCGATTAGGGCATGACGATTCCGGGAATGGAGACCGCTCCGAGCCAAAGACCTGGAGCTACCGAGCAATGCCGGATGAAATCTGGTTTATACCCGGCGCGCCCACTTGCGCATATCGCCCAACTGCGCTACCGTTCACCCATCGACAGATTTCACCCACCGAACCAACCCAATCTCCAATCCCTAATACCCAATCCCCACCTCAGGAGAAACCCATGAAAATCACCGCACTCAAAACCTATCTGGTCGATTCCGGCTCGGCCAAACACTGGCTCTTTGTCAAAGTGGAGACCGACGAAGGACTCCACGGCTGGGGCGAAGCCTACACCCAACTGGACCGGGACCGCCAGTTGGAGGTACAAATTCAGGAGTTGGCCCGCTATGTGGCGGGGCGCAACCCCTTCGACATCAAACACTTCGTCTTTATGGCCTACAACGACTTTGCGGGCAAGCGGGGCAGCCTGGAACTCTTCTGCGCCATCAGCGCCATCGAACAGGCCCTGTGGGACATCGCGGGCAAAGCCGCGGGCCAACCGGTTTACAATCTGCTGGGCGGCGCCTTCCGAGAGAAGATTCGGGTCTATGCCAATGGCTGGGGTGGCGGTGGCACACCGGAACAGGCAGCAGAGGCCGCCGCGGCGACCGTCGCCAAAGGCTTCACCGGCCTGAAGTTTGACCCCTTCCCCGGCCCCTGGCGGGCGTGGATTGACAAAAGCCAGGAAGACGAGGCCGTGGAACGCATCGCGGCTGTGCGGGAGGCGGTCGGGCCGGATGTGGAGATTCTGGTGGAGGTCCATCGGCGGCTGGCCCCCATGCACGCCATCCGGGTGGCAAAGCTGCTGGAGCCTTACCGTCCCTACTGGTACGAGGAGCCAGTCTCGGCCCGGGATTTGGACAGCCTGGCCGAAGTGCGGCGCGCCATCAGCCTGCCGGTGGTAACGGGGGAGGAACTCTACACCAAAAATGACTTCCGCCCGGTTTTCGAAAAGCGGGCCGCGGATATCCTCAACCCGGACGTCTGCAACTGTGGCGGCATTCTGGAATTGCGGGAGATCGGCGCGATGGCCGAAGCCTATCATGTGGCGATTGCCCCCCACGGCTACAACAGCACGTCTGTTGGGCTGGCGGCGATGCTCCACGGGGTGGCGGCCATGCCCAACTTCCTCATCGGCGAGTATTTTGTCAACTTCGAGGAACTCTCCAATACCTACAACCGCACGCCGATTGTGGCGGTGGACAGCTATGTGGCCCTGCCCACCGCCCCCGGTTTGGGCGTGGATATGGACGAGGAGGCCCTGGCCGCGCACAGCTATCGTCAGCGGCCTATGCGCAAGCTGCGGATGCCGGGGGAGGAGTGAAGTATTGCTTATGGCGTGGTGCGTAAGTAATGGCGGTGCTGGGGGTAAGGGTTGTTTCTTTGGAAATGAAGAAGCGTGAAACGTGGTAGCACTCAGTACTCTCACGTTTCACGCTTCACCTTTCCTGGCCGACTGCTCGGTGACTGAGACCTTATACAACACTCACATCTCCAGTCACCGTTCTACCTTCTCACCCGACAGCAGGCAATGACTTCAAACTGCGCTGGATCGCCTCTTCAGGATAGTCGAAGTCGGGCAGGGCATGGTTCATGTAGGCTTCGTAGGCCCCCAGGTCAAAATGGCCGTGGCCGCACATATTGAAGACAATCGTCTTGCTCTCGCCGCTCTCCTTGCACTTCAGAGCTTCTTGCATCGCCCCCCAGATGGCGTGGCTTGGCTCCGGCGCGGGCAGAATCCCTTCGGCCTTTGTAAAGCTCAACGCCGCCTGGAAGATGGCCCCCTGCTGCACATTGACCGCTTCGATCAGCCCGGCCTCTTTCAGTGCGCTCACCTGCGCGGCCATGCCATGATAACGCAAGCCACCGGCGTGGATGGGCGCAGGCACAAAGTCGTGGCCCAGGGTGTGCATCTTCACCATCGGGGCCAGTTTGGCCGTGTCGCCGTAGTCATAAGCGTAGATGCCCCTCGTCAGGCTGGGCGCGGCTGCCGGCTCCACTGCCACAATCCGGGTCTTCTTCCCCCCGGTGATATTCTCGCGCACGAAGGGGAAGGCCATGCCGCCGAAGTTGCTGCCGCCACCGGTACAGGCCACCACCACATCGGGCCAATCCGCGCCGGCAATCTCCAACTGCTTGATGGCTTCCTGGCCGATGACCGTCTGGTGCAGCAGCACGTGGTTGAGTACGCTGCCCAGGGCGTACTTCGTATCCTCGCGCGTAGCTGCATCTTCTACTGCTTCGGAAATGGCGATACCCAAACTTCCCGTGCTGTCCGGGTTCTGAGCCAGAATCATCCGCCCGGCATTGGTGTCCGGGCTGGGGCTGGGCACCACTTGTGCGCCCCAAGTCTGCATCAGCACCTTGCGATAGGGCTTCTGCTCGTAGCTCACCCGCACCATATAAACTTTGCATTCCAGACCAAACATCTGGCAGGCAAAGGCCAACGCGCTGCCCCACTGCCCCGCACCTGTCTCGGTGGAAAGGCGCTTGACCCCTTCCTTCATATTGTAATAGGCCTGGGGCACGGCGGTGTTGGTCTTGTGGCTGCCCGAAGGCGAGCCGCCCTCGTACTTGTAGTAAATTTTGGCCGGTGTGCCCAGGGCTTTCTCCCATTCATAGGCCCGGATCAACGGAGAGGGTCGCCAGATGCGATAGGCATCCTGCACTTCGTCGGGAATCTCAATGTAGCGCTCCTGGCTCACCTCCTGCAAGATCAGCGCCATTGGGAAGAGGGGGGCCAGGTCCGCCGGGCCAATGGGCTGACCTGTGCCGGGGTGCAGGGGCGGGGGCAGTTGAATGCCCGCCGCGGGCAGGTCGGCGCTGATGTTGTACCAGTGGGTCGGCATATCCGACTCGGAGAGCAGAATCTTCTTACGTTTGCCCATGAGAATTCTCCTGAATAGTGTGGGGTTGGGGTATGCAAACTCAGAGAAATCGAGGAACTCTGGCTCAATTGTAACACCCACACGAAACGAGGACAAACAAAAAAGGCCCGCCAGGTTATGAACACCTGGCGGGCCTTTATCAGATTTGCCTACGCAGCGACCTTTTTCTCGGCAAGATGGGGCATCAGCTTGCCCAGCAATTGGGCTTTGGGCTGATAACCCACTATCGTAGCAACCGGTTTGCCACCTTTGAAGAGTATCATCGTGGGGATGCTCATCACACCGTAAGACATCGCCGTGGACTGATTATCATCCACATCCAACTTGCCAATGGTCAGCTTGCCAGCCATCTCACCGGCGATCTCCTCCAGAATCGGCGCGATCATCTTACAGGGACCACACCACTCGGCCCAAAAATCGACCAGAACTGGAGTATCAGAATTGATCACTACCTTCTCAAAACTCTTGTCACTTACAACCACAGTATTTGCACCCATCGGATTTTCTCCTTCATCCATTGAATCGTACTAAGAGGAGTTGACACTATATATACATACACACAATTCAAACGCAAAAATCATTCAGCGGATGTAATTTCCACTACGAAAAATATAGTACCCTATATGCAAAAAGCTGTCAAGAAGAAGCAGTCGTCGATTTGTAGCCAATACCACTTGCCTATGCGCCCCGCCGGCCAGCCAAAAATGCGGCAAACTCATCGGCATTCAATCCCGTGGCTTTGGGCTTCTCTGGCAGAAAAGTGCTGGACTCATCAGCTATTGCAGGAGCAACAGCCAGACGGTCCGGCTGTAAGCGGGCAAGGATCGGGACGATCAGATCAGCGATTGCTTCCGCAAACATCCGGGCAAGCGGCTCGGGGCCAGGCAGGTTGATGAGCAGCGTGCGTGCCCGGATACCAGCTACGCCCCGGTCGAGCAGAGCATCCGGCGCTTCCTCCACAGCATAGGCACGCATGGCCTCTGGCAGGGAAGGCATGGCCCGCTCCAGTACAGCCGCCGTGGCCTCGGGCGTAATCTGTTCGCCGCTATGCCCAGGCGCAGGAAAGGTGCCACCGATGGTCAGGATGAAATCCACATCTTCTTCGTCACACCAGCGGCGCAAAATATCCTCAATCAGATAGCGATCGCTGGGGACCCGCCGTTCTTCCATGAAGAAAAGGTCAGGAACGCTCTGCCGAAAAACCGCTCGAACGCCTCCGACGGCACCGTCCAACACTGGCTCGGCATCTGTGGTAACGATAAGGAGAGCAGACCGGATTGTCACAAGCGACCCCTTCCAAATTTAAAAAAACAAAGACGGTGGAAATATCTCCACCGCCTTTGAAAAAATCGATTGAACATCCAAGCGGTAAATCCCAGCGCCAGGGACAAAAATTGTGCTGTCTCTGCGCCTCGAAATCCTAACGCTTGGTGTATTGCGGTGCCTTGCGGGCTCGCTTGAGACCGGGTTTCTTGCGCTCTTTGGCCCGGGGGTCCCGGGTCACAAAACCGGCAGCCTTCAAAGCGGGGCGCAGATTCGGGTCACTGGCCATCAGGGCACGAGTGAGGCCGTGGCGCACAGCCATTGCCTGGCCGCTATCGCCACCGCCAGCCACATGCACGCTGATGTTGTAGCTGGCTTCTGTGCCAGTCAATATCAGGGGGGCGCGCAACGCCATCTGGTCCAAAGATCGGCCAAAGTAAACATCAACCGGTTGATCGTTTACGATAATTTCGCCTGAGCCCTGATAGAGGCGGACACGGGCGGATGCTGTCTTGCGACGGCCAACTGCTTCGACATATTCACTCATTGTCAATTTCTCCTAGAACTCGAGCGGCTGAGGCTGCTGCGCGCTATGGGGATGTTCAGCACCCACATAGACCTTCAATTTTTTCATCTGTGCCCGGCCCAATTTGGTCTTGGGCATCATACCCTTCACCGCTTCGGTGATAATCCGATCCGGGAAGCGACCCAACTGTTCCCGCATCGTTCGGGTCTTCAGACCACCAGGATAGCGAGAGTGGCTGTAATATTTCTTGTCATCCATTGCGCCGCCGGTGACCACAAATTGCTCACAATTGACGACCACCACAAAATCGCCACAATCCACATTGGGCGTAAAAGTTGGCTTGTTCTTGCCACGCAAGACTTCGGCAATCTCGGAAGCAAGACGGCCCAAGGTTTTACCGGCAGCGTCCACAACCCACCATTCGCGCTCGGCCTTGGCCTGTTCCGCGCTCAGACTTAGTGTCTTCACAATACGACTCCTGATATCTCTTCCAAAAACAGATGCGGGTAGTCAGAATAATTGACCCGCTCCAGTACAAGACCATTGGGTAAAGCCGGTGGTGCTGATCGGCCGCGATCGCGGGATGCCAGAGCAGCCGCTACATCCTCCACTTGCCACGCCCCTTTGCCCACTGCCAACAGTGTGCCAGCTAGGTTGCGCACCATTCGGCGCAAAAAACCATTGGCCGTAACTGTCATAACCAGCCGCTGCAAATGAGGCGAGTCCATGCGGACAAGACCCGTGCTTTCGGCTGTCCAAAAGAGTGCATCCAGCCTACGCAGCGTACTCTCACCCTGGGTAGGCAGCCCAAAAGCGGCAAAATCATGCTCGCCAATCAGCGCTGCACCAGCCCGATTCATCGCTTCTATATCCAGCGTCTTCTTTTCCACCAGAGCAAAACGCTCGAAGAGGGGAAAACGCCGCACATTTTCCAGCTTTCCATCCACCGGATGCAAGACTGTATAGCGATAAGTCCGACTCGTAGCGCTATAGCGGGGGTGAAACCCCTCCGGCGCATCTACCACCCGTCGGATAACAATTGCTTCGGGCAGATAACGATTCCAAGCCTGACACAGGGCATCCACCGAATGCTTCCAACCCACAGTGGTCAGAATCACCTGGCCGTGGGCATGGACACCCGCATCTGTACGTCCAGAGCCGTGTACCCGGCAAGATTGACCGGTTAGCTGCTCAAGAGCCGCTTCCAATGCTCCCTGAACGGTATACGGAGCATTGGCCTGTATCTGAAAGCCGCTGAAATCCGTGCCATCGTAGGCTATCAGCGCGCACAGCGAACGTTCGGTCATCACAACATTCGACGACTATTTTTCGTCGACCACTAACTCTAAAATTGCCATATCGGCGGCGTCGCCCAACCGTTTGCCGATCTTCAGCATACGTGTATAACCGCCGGGTCGTTCCGTATAACGAGGGGCAATCTCGTCAAAGACCTTCTTCACCACTGTCTGATCGCCCAAATAGGCAACGAGCTGGCGCTGAGCATGAATCCGATTGCCACCTTCAGCCAATCCATGTTTGGCTTTGGTGATCAGCTTTTCAGCATCGGCACGCACAGCACGGGCTTTTGCTTCTGTGGTAGTAATACGCTCGTGAATGTATAGCTCACGGATCAGATTTCGAAAGAGGGCCTTGCGCTGGTCAGATGTACGGCCCAGTTTATACCCGGCTACGCGATGTCGCATAGTGTTAACTCCTCTATGGCAGAGCCAGGGGAAAATATCCCCCTAGCAGTTCACTTTCAACTCACCGGACACTTACTGGCCGGCTTCTTCCGCGAGGAATTCTTCATCCTCGTCGTCCACACTATTTGCAGCGGAAGAAGTTGTACCATTGCGGAATGCGCTCAGGTCAACCCCAGCTACATCCATATAGCCCTTCTCCTCCAACCGCTCGACCAGTTCATCCAACGATTTCTTGCCAAAGTTGCGAATGGCAAGCATTTCGTCTTCACCTTTTTCCATCCGCTTGAGAATCTCACCGATCTTAGTGATACCCGCTCGCTTCAGGCAGTTATAGGCACGAACCGTCAGTTCCAACTCTTCAATCGGAGCCTCGGCAATACGGCTCGGAATGCCCTCGGAGGATGACTCCTGTCGCTCCACCACAACGGTCTTGGCCCCAGCCAGCAGCGCCAAGTGTTGAACCAGAATGTCGGCGGCTGACCGCAGAGCAGCTTCTGGCTCCATTGTGCCATCGGTCCAGATCTCCAGATTCAACTTGTCATAGTCGGTCTGTTGGCCGATGCGTGTGCGTTCGACACGATAGGCAGCCTTCTTCACCGGGCTGAAAATCGCATCCACCGGAATCTCGCCAAGCGGGAGCTTTGTGCGCTCTTCGGCAGGGCTATAGCCCCGCCCACGCTCGACAACCATCTCGATGTCCAAATCCACATCATTGGAGTCAGCCGTCATGATGTAGAGATCGGGATTGATGATCTCAATTTCCGGCGGACAGACCAGGTCACCGGCGGTGACAGGGCCTTCGTGGGAAACTTCCACATAGATGCGTACTGGGTCTTCGCTTGTGCTGCGCATACGAATCTGTTTCACATTGAGAATCAGACGCGTAGCATCTTCGCGCACATGAGGAATCGTCGAAAATTCGTGATGAACAGTACTGATACGAATGGACGAAACCGCTGCGCCAGGCAGACTGGCAAGCAGCACTCTGCGCAGGGAATTCCCCAGCGTCAGGCCATAGCCGCTCTCCAGCGGGCTGATGACAAAATGCCCATAGTTTTGCGAAACCGCTTGTACTTCTATCTTTGGTAGTACTAAATTATTAAGCAACGGCTACCCTCCCGCTGTTCAGCTTTGGGATCACACGGCTATGAAAGCCGCATTCGTCAACGAGTGAAACACAAACGACTCATCGAACAGCAACGGATTAGCGGCTGTAATACTCAACGATAAGTTGCTCATTCAACGGAACGGCAATCTCTTCGCGAGTCGGAGCATTGAGTACGGAGCCACTCATTGCAGCCGCATCAATTATCAGCCATGAAGGCAAATTGCCAGCGGAGAGCATTTGCGTGCGTTCTTTGAAATAGGTGGCGGATCGGCTGCGGTCGCGCACAGTAATCGAATCGCCGGGTGAAACCAGAAACGAAGGAATATCGGTCTTCGTCCCATTGACCACAAAATGGCCGTGGCGCACCAATTGGCGGGCCTGGGAACGGCTGTCAGCAAAACCCAGCCGGTAGATCACATTATCAAGTCGGCTTTCCAGCAGGCTCAACAGGGTAGCACCAGTCAGCCCCTTGCGTCGAGATGCCTCCTCAAAGTAGCCACGGAACTGTCGCTCCAGCACGCCGTACATACGCCGGGCTTTCTGCTTCTCGCGCAACTGCATACCGTACTCGGAAACCTTGCGGCGCATGGCATTCTTGCGGCCATGATCGCCGGGGGCAAAGGGGCGAACGTCGACAGCACACTTGGGGCTGAGGCAGCGATCGCCTTTCAAGAACAGCTTTTGTCCCTCACGGCGGCAAAGTTTACAAACTGCATCTGTATATCGAGCCATCTTTCCTCCAAACCAGCTTTTGATACCCAAACCGGCATCAGAGGCCGGTATTCTCACAATAAATCTCAATTTTACAAGCTATCAGACCAGAGAACTGGACAAGAAACGGTATCGCCCGCTACATACAGGCGATACCTGGCTGATCTGAACTATTTTCAGGCGGCATATCCGAAAGCGACACACACAGACCGACGTATCGCCCCGAAGAGACCGCTGGCTACACCCGTCGTTTCTTGGGTGGTCGGATTCCATTGTGCGGGATAGGCGTGACATCGGTAATGGATGTCACAGTCAGCCCGCCAGGAACCAAAGCGCGGATAGCGCTCTCACGTCCGGGGCCTGGCCCCTTGACAAACACGTCAACGTCACGCATATTGTATTCGCTGGTTGCAAGCCGGGCCGCAGCCTGGGCAGCCAACTGGGCCGCAAAAGGCGTACTCTTCCGGCTGCCTTTGAAACCGGCAGTTCCACCACTCCCCCAAGAAACCACATTACCCTGGGGATCGGTGATGCTTACTATCGTGTTGTTGAACGTGGCATGAATAAATACTTTGCCATGCAACACATTCTTCTTTTCGCGCCGCACGGTTCGCCGTGCAGTACGTCGACGTTGCTGTTGTACTCGAGCCATCGTTACTCCTCTTGCCAAACTCTGGAACGAAAATCGGATATAGATATTGGGTATTTGATATTTTGTAGGGATCCACACCAACAATCCCTATCGAATATCAAATACCCAATATCTATTTTACTTGCGTGCACGCTTCTTGCCAGCCACCGTCCGGCGGACACCTCGGCGAGTGCGGGCATTGGTGCGAGTGCGCTGCCCACGAACGGGCAGGTTGCGGCGATGGCGCAAGCCGCGGTAGCTGCCGATTTCAATCAGCCGCTTGATGTTCATACTCACTTCACGGCGCAGGTCACCTTCGACACGGAAATTCTTGTCGATGTAATCCCGCAGCAGGCCCAACTCATTGTTGTCCAAATCCCGGACACGCTTGCTGGGATCAATCCCAACCGCTTCCAGAATCTGTTCGCTGGTGGTTCGGCCAATGCCGTAAATATATGTGAGTGAAATAACAACCCGCTTGTCACGGGGAATATCAACACCTGCGATACGTGCCATAACAACTTCTCCTTACCGTCCTGTTGCTGGACCTATCCTTGCCGTTGTTTGTGCTTCGGGTTCTGACAAATCACGTAGACAATGCCACGCCGCCGCACAATTTTGCACTTTTCGCACATTTTCTTGACAGACGGTCGGACTTTCACAAGAATTCTCCTTAGAAACAAATCTTCGCGCAACTCTACTATTCTATCACAATGTCAAAGTAGCGTCAAGATTTCGGGGCCTTGATTGGTAATGGCTACTGTATGTTCAAAATGGGCACTCAGCGTATGGTCTTTACTGATGACCGTCCACTTGTCTTTGAGCGTTTTCGTCTTCTCTGTCCCCAACTGCACCATCGGTTCAATGGCAAGCACCAGCCCTGGCCGCAACACCAGACTGCTGTCTGCGTCGCCGGAAACGTAGTTCAAGACTTGAGGTGCTTCATGCATGGCCCGCCCAATGCCGTGCCCAGTATACTCCCTGACAATGTACATATTGTGCGATTCCACATACTGCTGAATCGCACGGCTGATGTCGCGCACCTGATTACCTGCTACAGCCAGCTCGATACCCGCCCACAGGCTTCCTTCGGTCACATCCATCACGCGCTGGGCATCTGGGCTGATGTTGCCCACCGCGTATGTCCAGCCACTATCACCGACAAAGCCGCGATAATAGGAGCCGATATCCACACTGACAATATCGCCTTCTCGCAATATCCGCCGCGCATTGGGAATGCCGTGAACCAATTCCTCGTTTATGCTGGCACAGATATTGGCAGGAAAGCCATTGTACCCATAAAAACTGGATGTAGCGTTGTGCTTGCGCAGAATCTCCAGAGCAATCGCATCCAACTCGAGGGTGCTGACCCCAGGTTTGATCGCTTCCTTTATGGCAACATGTACCCGGGCCACAATGCGCCCGGCTTCCCGCATAATCTGAAGTTCACGAGGGTCTTTGAAAACAGGCTCAGCCCGTGTCTGGGTCCCATTATTTTGGTGATTTGTGTTGCGTCGCAGCAACTGCCTGCGTAACCTGGTCATAATCCCACTATGCATGAGCGGTCGTATCCTGTCGGCTACGCCACAGCCACTTTCATTGCTAACAGACTCATCAGTTGATCCTGCACTTGCTCAATAGCCTGGTTTCCATCAAGTTCCACCAGTAGGCCTTTGGCAAAGTAGTAGCCAATCAAGGGAGACGTCTGTTTATAATAGACATAGAGCCGATTGCGCACCGTATCTGGCAAGTCGTCGTTACGCTGATAGAGTTCACCCCCATCCAGATCACAGACGCCCTCCTGCTTCGGTGGGTTGAACTCCACATGATAGACAGCGCCACAAGTACGGCAAACCCGACGCCCAGTGATACGCAGCATGGCTTCTTCGTCGCTGATATGGATCAACGGAACGAGAGAGATACCACCGTATGGTTCGGTAATTTTATCGAAGGCTTGGGCCTGGACAAGATTACGGGGGAATCCATCCAGAACCGCCCCAGCCTGAGCATCGGCCTGGGTCAGGCGATCCTCCACCATACGAATGGTCACCTCATCGGGAACCAATTCACCCTTGTCCATAAAGCTTTTGGCAAGAATACCGAGTTCAGTCGCGTTCTTCAGATTGTACCGAAAGATATCACCCGTCGAAATCTGTGGTATGCCCAGACGATCTTCCAACAACTTGGCCTGGGTTCCCTTGCCTGCCCCAGGAACCCCCAACAGGACAAAGAATGTACGTCGATTCATGTCTGCTCTCTTGATGTATATGTGTGTCTTGCCCTGCCCAGCAAGGATAGCTTGCAGGAAAGGTGACGCGTGAACCGTGGAATTTCACTCTGCTCCACGTTTCACGCGTCTCACTGCGCCTACGAAACTTCGTTCCCAGCCTAGCGGATAAAGCCTTCGTAATTGCGCATCATCAATTGCGCTTCGATCTGCTTCATCGTGTCCAGCACAACACCCACCACAATCAGTAGACCAGTGCTGCTAATGATCAGAGTATTCGTACTGTCGCCCCCAATGCCGAAGATCGAACCGGCCAGGTAGGGGAGAACGGCAACCAGACCCAGAAAAAGCGCACCCACCAAGGTAATCTTGGAAAGGATATTGTTCAAAAACGCTTCTGTGCGTGGCCCCGGTCGGATGCCAGGAATGAAGCCACCCTGCTTCTGCAAGGTTTCTGGCAAATTCTGTTGGCGGAACATCACATCCGTATAGAAGTAAGTAAAAGCAACCGTCAGCAAGAAATAGGCCAGCCAGTAGAGAAATGCCTGGGGGCTAAGCGTCGTATAGAAAAAATTGGCTACCCGGCCCACCCAGTCGTCCCGCAAAATGAAGTAGGAAGCCAAGGTATTAGGCAGAATCAACAGACTCTGGGCGAAGATCAACGGAATCATACCTGCCGTATTCACCCGCATGGGCACATACGTGCTCTGTCCGCCCATCATCACCAGCCGATTGCCCCGCATAGTGCGCACGCGCTTCCCATACTGCACAGGGATGCGCCTCTGCCCCTCTTGCACCCACACGATCAAGGCCACCGTGAAAATCGTTATCAGTGTGAAGACCACAAGTTGGGCAATGCCCTGCTGAAAGAGCAACCGAATCTGATTGGGCACGGAAGCCACAATACCGGCAAAGATAATCAGGGAAACCCCGTTACCGATGCCTTGCTCGGTCAACATCTCACCCATCCACATGGCAAGCATCGTGCCGGCTGTCATGCTGATAATAATCGTCAGGGTAGGCAACAGCGCTTCACCACTGAAACCCCAATTCGTCAGAACGGCCTGAGACCCACCGCCGAAAGGCCGACTCAGGAGCGTCGACTGACCGATGGCCTGAAGAATCGCCAGCGGAATAGTCAGATAATGAGTGTACCGGTTGAGAACCTGTCGGCCCTGGTCACCTTCTTTGGTCAGCGCCTCCAATTGAGGAACAATTGGTTGGAGCAACTGCATAATAATCGACGCAGTAATGTATGGGTAGACACCCATCGCCATCACACTAAACTGCGCGAGCGCGCCGCCACTAAAGAAGTTTAACAGGCTGAGCAGGACATTCTGATCCGTCGAGCGGAAAATCTCATCCAACACTTCTCGGTTAACGCCAGGCAGAGGAATATGGGCTGCCAAGCGATAAGCAATCAAAATCCCCAGTGTGGTAAGCAGTTTCCGTCGTAAGTCGGGCAGACGAAACGCATTGCGAACTGCGTCAAGCATTGAATTCCTCCGTTGTTAGGACAAACCCAGGAATTTGCCTGGACAGGCGCACCCTGCGATGCGCCCCGGCAACGGCTACCAACGACGGAACACTAGGATCGCGGCAGATTCTTGTTGATCTCGAAGGGGAGGATCTCAACAGAGCCACCCACTGCTTCAATCTTCGCCGTGGCACTCTTGCTGGCCCGGTGTACCTTCACATGCAAAGCCTTGTCCACATCACCATCGCCCAACAGGACAATAGGATCGGAAAGCTTGCCCAACAGACCGTTGGCATAGAGGCTAGCGGGCGAAACTTCCGCACCACCCTCAAAACCAGCACTCAATGAGTCCAAGTTGATCGGGACATAATAAACTTTGAAACGGTTATTGAAGCCGCGCATCTTGGGCAGCCGTTTCATCATACGCAACTGGCCACCTTCAAAAGTAGCGGGGACGCCACCGCCTGTGCGCGAATTCTGTCCCTTTGTACCCCGGCCAGCGGTCTTACCCAAACCGGAACCGGAGCCACGACCTACTCGCTTGCGCTTGTGGGTTGCACCCTGATTGGGGCGCAGATCGTGCAATTTCATGGGAATTACTCCTACAATGGAAGGAACACAACCCGACAACTTTCACTCAGAAAGTTGTCGGGCGGTTCAATTATTCTTCGTTGACTTCGAGCAGATGCACCACTTTGGCAATCATGCCACGCACTGCTGGGGAATCGTCTTTTTCGACCGATTGGGACATCCTATACAAACCCAAGGCACGGACAGTCGCCTTCTGGCTCTTCTCATACCCAATCGGGCTTTTGACAAGGGTCACACGTAATTTCTTAGCCATTGGCCATCTCTCCTCGGTGCCAGAAGGGAGCCAGATGCTCCGGAGCCACACCCCGGCGCTGGGCTTCCACTTCGTAGTTTTGGAGCTGTTTCATCGCGGCAAAGGTCGCCTGCACCACATTAAGGATATTGTCGCTCCCCAAAGACTTGGACAAAATATCCTTCACCCCGGCAGCTTCCACCACAGCACGCACCCCACCGCCGGCGATAACGCCTGTGCCGGGGCTGGCTGGTTTGAGCAGAACTTCGCCTGCGCCAAACTGGGCCTGAATGGTGTGGGGAATTGTAGTCCCCAGCAGATTGACATCAACCATTGCTTTGCGGGCCCGGTCGCTGGCTTTGCGGATGGCGTCGGGCACTTCACGTGCCTTGCCCACACCTACACCGACTTTGCCCTTATTGTCACCAGTGACAACCACTGCCCGGAAGGCAAAGCGGCGACCACCCTTGACGACTTTAGCCGTGCGTGCAATATGGACAACTCGCTCGTCCAACTCCTCGCGGGGCTCTTCTTTTTCTTCCCGTTCTCGCCGTCGTTCTCGACGTGCCATAGTTCTCTCCTCGCCTGGTCCTAGAAGTTCAATCCGCTCTCGCGGCTCGCATCGGCCAATGCCTTGACACGTCCGTGATATTGGTAACCGCCACGAACAAAAACGACGCTTTCGACACCCTTTTCTTTGGCCCGCTGGGCAACCAGTTTGCCAACTTCTTTGGCTTCGTCTATTTTGGTCAGGCTGCTCAGGCTTTCGCGCAACGCCGGATCCAACGTAGACGCAGCAGCAATTGTGCTGCCATCCACATCGTTGATCACTTGGGCATAGATATGCGCCAAGCTGCGGAAGACATTCAAACGCGGGCGGTCAGCCGTACCGTGAACTTTGCGGCGTACCCGCTCATGGCGACGGATGCGCCCTTGGGTACGAGTTTCTTTCGCCATAATCTTGCATCTCCTATACATCTACTATCTGTGCCACGGGCGGGAAGGTCGATAATCAACTCTCAACACCCGGGGTCAGGAGCAATTCAATTACTTCTTGCCGCCCTTGCCAGATTTACCAGCCTTGGCACGCACATACTCGCCCTGGTAGCGAATACCTTTGCCCTTGTAGGGTTCCGGCGGGCGCTCCATGCGAATCACCGCGGCCAGTTGACCGACAGCCTCTTTGTCAATGCCATGAATGGTGACAGTGCGACCATCCCGGGAGACATCGAAAGACATATCCTTGCTGGGCGGCGCATAGGTCACATCGTGGCTCTTGCCAACCTGGAGCTGCAGGGTCGTGCCCTGCAATTGGGCACGATAACCAACGCCCTGAATCTCCAAAATCCGGCTGAAGCCAGCGGTGACACCGATAACCATATTGTTCAACAACGAACGGGTCAACCCATGCAACGCCTTGTGGTGACGCAAGTCGGTGGGACGGGCCACATTGACTTCGCCATTTTCCTGGGAAATCGACATATCCCGGCTAAATTTCTGGCTCAGTTCGCCCTTTGGTCCTTTGACCCGGACAAAATTATCTTTCCCAATCTCTACCGAAACTGTGTTCGGCAGAGAGATGGGCATACGTCCGATCCGTGACATTTCTATCCTCCCCGCGCTACCAAACGTTGCACAAAAGCTCGCCGCCCACCTGCTCTTTGCGAGCCTGGCGACCGGTCATCACGCCTTTGGGTGTCGAAACAATGTTAATTCCCAGACCGCTACGCACCCATGGGATGTCGCGATAGCCTACGTAGACACGTCGGCCAGGTTTACTCACCCGCTCTAGGTTTGTAATGACGGGTTTGGCTTTACCCGTATACTTCAAACCAATGATCAGATTTGCCTGGGGCTGATCGTCGGTGACTACATAACCAGCGGTGAAGCCCTCTTCTGCCAGAATTTTAGCCACAGCGACTTTCACTTTGGAACTGGGGACCACAACACGTCGGTGTTGGGCCGCTGATGCATTGCGAATGCGTGTAAGCAAATCCGCAACGGGGTCGGTCACCATATACAATTCTCCTCACTCTTGCAGCCGAAAGCTATCGGCTGTAGTTAGTTAGCCGACTGGCAAGATTACCAGCTCGACTTGACGACACCGGGCAGGTTGCCTTTCAGGGCTTCCGCGCGGAAACAGATGCGGCAGAGTCCAAAGCGGCGCATGTAACCTCGGGGGCGACCGCAAGTTGCGCAGCGGTTGCGTACCCGAATCTCGAACTTCCGTTTCGTCTCGCGAGCAATCATACTTTTCTTTGCCACAGATTTCCTCTTTTCCTATATCAACCCGTGCGGTAAAACGCCTTGAGCCAAAACCAAGCCCATCCTAACGCTTCTGGAAGGGCATATCCATCAAAGCCAACAGCCGGCGCCCTTCTTCATCGGTTTGCGCAGAGGTCACAATTGTAATCTCCATGCCCCGCACTTTATCGATCTTGTCATACTCAATTTCGGGAAAAATCAATTGCTCACGCAGGCCCAGGCTGTAATTGCCATGACCGTCAAAGGCATCCGCAGAAACTCCGCGGAAATCCCGTTGGCCTGGCAGAGCAATTGCAATCACTCGATCCAGAAAATTCCACATGCGACGCCCCCGCAAGGTGACTTTGATGCCAATCGGCATCCCCTCGCGCAATTTATAGGTCGCAATTGATTTACGAGCCTTGGTAATAATCGGTTTCTGGCCCGTAATGATCGTCAGATCGTTGTTGGCGTTTTCAATGGCCTTGCTATTCTGCAACGCCTCGCCCATCCCAATATTTACGCTGATCTTCTGGACACGCGGAACCTGCATCACATTCCCGTAGCCAAATTCTTTCATCAGCGCAGGCACAATCTCTTCGTTGTACCGCACCTTTAGACGGGGCTGGGCCCCCATTACACTCTGCTCGCTCACTTCATATCTCCTTGCCCGCAAATATCGACGAGTCCGATACCAGGTCAGGCATTGAAAGGCATCTGCCCATGACAGACACTGCCTAGGCGAAACTAACTATTGTCAGGCCGGGGCAGGGGGTCGCCTGTCTTGCGGTCAAATCGTACCCGATCTTCCCCTTCGATGCGGTTTCCCACACGGGTCGCACCAGCCGTACCCACCAAAGCCACGTTGCTGATATGGATGGGGGCTTCCTTCTCGATGCGCCCAGTCTGGGTGCGCACCCGGCCTGTAGGCTTCTGGTGCTTAACGACCAGATTCGCCCCAGCCACAAGCACATAGACCCGGTTGGGGTCATAGCTTCCATCTTTGTTCTTCTTGCGAATCACAGAATGGACAGTGCCTCGACGGCCCTTGTCATTGCCTGTAATCACTTCCACTTCATCGCCGCGCGAAATCTTAACATTCATATCCCTGTTCCTCTGTTCCTATCTCGGCCACCGCGCCGGCCTCAATCCTGCACTGGCGAAGTCCTAGAGAACTTCGGGGGCAAGGGAGACAATCTTCATATAGCCACCATCACGCAATTCCCGCGCCACCGGCCCAAAGATACGTGTGCCCCGCGGATTCTTGTTGTCATCAATAATCACAGCTGCGTTTTCGTCAAAGCGAATATAGCTGCCATCTTTACGCCGCAATGCTTTCCGGGTCCGCACAATCACGGCCCGCACCACGTCGCCTTTTTTCACCGAGCCTGTGGGGCTGGCCGATTTGACAGTAGCCACGATAATATCGCCTACAGAGCCATAACGACGCAGACTGCCGCCTTTGACCCGAATGGTCAGGATTTCTTTTGCACCGGTATTGTCGGCTATACGCAACCGACTCTCTTGCTGGATCATCTCTCTATCCTTGCCTTCTTGAGCGTCTCCTGTCAGCGGCCTGCCACAAGGGCAGACACCCGACTAGATAACGACGGCCCGTTCCAGAATCGTTTCCACGTAAAATGTCTTATCTTTGCTGATAGGACGGCACTCGCGAATCTGCACCACATCCCCAATCCGAGCCTCGTTCGTCTCATCGTGGGCCTTGTACTTCTTGTGGCTTTTCATCACTTTGCCATACAGAGGGTGGCGCGAAACCCGCTCCACCTGGACAACGGCGGTCTTTTGCATCTTGTCGCTGACCACTGTGCCTACCAACGCTCGTCGTAGTTCTCGCATGAAGCCTTGCTCCTTTTCCTACTCAGCAACCATCTCTGCGGCCAGTTCTTGCTCCCGCAGAATTGTTTTGATCCGCGCAATCTCGTTGCGCACTTGTCGGTTACGGGCCGGGTTGGACAATTGGCCGCTTGCTTTTTGGAAACGCAGGTTAAAGAGTTCCTGATAAGCATCGTCCAGCTTGGCAGCCAATTCCCCCAATTTCAAGGCCCGTAGTTCATGTGCCTTCATTTCTCGCTCTCCTTGTGCCTATGCGTCGTCGCGCGAGACGAACTGGGTAGCCATGGGCAATTTATGGGCAGCCAGACGGAATGCCTCGCGAGCTTGATCCTCCGTCACACCAGCCATTTCAAACAATACACGTCCGGGCTTGACAACCGCCACCCAGTGATCCACCGAGCCTTTACCAGAACCCATCCGGGTCTCGGCAGCACGCATAGTCACGGGTTTGTCCGGGAAGATGCGAATCCACAGCTTACCGCCACGGCGCACATAGCGCACAACTGCACGACGAGCTGCTTCAATCTGGCGGCTGGTCACCCAATGGGGCTGGGTTGCCTGCAAGCCATAGGTTCCAAAATCTACGTTGCTGCCCCGCAGCGCCGTGCCCGTCATACGTCCGCGGTGCATCTTGCGGAATTTAATACGTTTTGGCATTAACATTGATCGTTCTCCCTTACCGATCTGAATCGACCCGATCCCGGCTCGATCTTGGGCCTATTCAGCCGACATAGTAGCGTAGCGGCTGTGATATTCTTCGCCGGGCAACACTTCGCCGTGGTAGACCCAAACCTTGACACCGATAATGCCATAGGTGGTCAGGGACTCGGCTGTGCCATATTCAATGTTGGCACGCAGGGTATGGCGGGGCACCTGACCTTCGCGGATGCTGTCGACACGACCCATTTCACTGCCGCCCAGCCGCCCGGAAACCGTGATCATAATGCCGGAAGCACCTGCACGTATAGCTCGGGTAGCCGACTGCTTCATAGCCCGCTTCCAGCTCACACGCCGTTCCATCTGCTCGGCAATGCTCTCGGCCACCAACGTCGCTTCGATCTCCGGCTTGGCGATCTCATTGACGTCGATCTTGACCTTCTTCTGGGTCACATCTTGCAGCTTGATCCGCAGCGCATTGACGTTAGCGCCCTTGCGACCGATGATAATCCCAGGCTTGGCTGTGTTGATAATCACATGCACCTGGTTCGGCTGGCGCTCGATCTCCACCAGACTGATACCGGCCTTGGGCAGATCCGAATGAACGGTGGCCCGAATATACCGATCTTCGTTCAGGTGTCTTACATAGGCAGGGCCAGCAGCGAACCAACGGCTGCGGTGGTCACGGACGATGCCTAGTCTAAATCCGTTTGGGTGTACTTTACGTCCCACATCTCCTCCTTGTTAGTCAGTCTGGCGCTCGTCGAGCACAACAGTGATATGGGCCGAGCGGCGCAGCCAGGGCTTGAACCGACCGCGGGCACCAAAACGACGCCACTTCCGCGTCGGCGCTTCGTCCGCCATGATCTTGCTGATATAGAGGTCTTCGGCATCCAGACCAAAATTTTCTACGGCGTTGGCAATCGCGCTCTTGATGGTCTTCGCAACGTCTTGGGCTGCCTTTTGAGGCATAAACTGCAAAATTGCCAGTGCATCTTCCGCCGGTTTGCCCCGCATCTCATTCAACACAAGACGGGTCTTCTGAGCGCTAATACCTGTAAATTTGTTGACTGCACGCACTTCCATCGTCGTTCCTCACTCTCTCTGTCCGGTGTCAGTGCTACCGACGCGCCCGGGTGCCCTTTTCCGATCGAACATGCCCTCGGAAGAAACGGGTCGGCGCAAATTCACCCAGCTTGTGCCCCACCATATTCTCCGACACAAAGATCGGCACGTGCCGCCGACCGTCATGCACGGCCAGGGTATGGCCGACAAACTGGGGGAAGATTGTTGAGGCCCGGGCCCAGGTCTTGATTACCTTGCGGTCACCAGACCGGTTCATGGCCTCAATCTTCTTGAGAAGCTTGGGGGCTACAAACGGCCCCTTCTTCAATGAACGTCCCATCTCTTATCTCCGTTTCCGGCTGCTGCTGCGCCGCACAATCTGGTCGTCCGTCCGCTTGTTGTGTCGTGTATGCTTGCCCAAGGCAGGCTTACCCCAGGGGGTCTTTGGCCCTGCCATACCGATGGGGGAGCGGCCTTCACCACCTCCATGCGGATGGGAAGACGGATCCATCGCCAGGCCGCGCACACCGGGACGAATACCCAGCCAGCGCTTGCGGCCAGCCTTGCCCAGGGTCATATTGGCATGTTCCGAGTTGGAAACCTGACCGATTGTCGCCATACAGTCCATTTGAATGAACCGCACCTCGCCGCTGGGCAGACGGAGTTGGGCGCTTGTGCCCTCTTTCGCCACCAACTGGGCCGAGACACCGGCGCTGCGAGCAATCTGCGCGCCACGGCCAGGGTACAATTCGATGTTATGAATCTGGGTGCCCAAGGGGATATTACGAATTGGCAAAGCATTGCCAGAACGAATCTCCGCATCCGGGCCGGACATGAGCGAATCGCCAACTTTGATGCCCAACGGGGCAACGATGTAGCGCTTTTCGCCGTCGCTATAGGTCAACAGGGCAATACGGGCGGAGCGGTTGGGATCGTATTCAATCGACGAAACCTGGGCCGCGATACCCCATTTGTCCCGTTTGAAATCGATCAAACGGTAGCGGCGCTTGTGTCCGCCACCCCGGTGACGCACAGTGATACGTCCCTGGTGGTTGCGGCCACTGCGCTTGTTCAAAGCCACAGTCAGCGAGCGCTCAGGCTTGCTGCTGGTAATCTCTTCAAAGGTCGAGACGCTCATCCCCCGGCGTCCCGCCGAAGTCGGGCGGTATATCTTTATAGGCATCGTATCATATCTCCTTTTGCAACGGTCCCCTGGCTGGTTTAGACACCCTCAAAGAGTTGAATGGTATCGCCCGCGACCAGAGTCACGATGGCCTTTTTCCACTTTGGTTTGCGTACAACCACTCGCCGACCGCGCCGCCCGGTCTTGGCCGGCATCACCATCACACGCACGTCCTCCACGCGCACTTTGAAAGCGGTTGCCACGGCATCCCCGATCTCGTGCTTGTTGGCCCGCATATCGACTTCAAAAGTGTAGCTGTTTTCGAAGTCTGCGGCATCGTATGACTTTTCGGTGACCACCGGGCGTCGAATAACTTCATAAATATGCATTGAATTCTCCTGTTCCCGGTTCTAGCCTAGCCAGGCGTGGATATGTTCCACCGCCGCCTGGGGCATCACAACGACATCATAACCCAGCAGGTCGCGCACGCTGATATAACCGCTTTCCAAGACTTTGGCATTGGGCAGATTGCTGATGCTGCGTTCGACCGGCATATTGCGCTCAGCCAGCAGAATCAGAACACTCTGACCACTCAACCCCAGATTTTCCAGGGTCTTGACCATCATCTTCGTCTTGGGCGCATCCATAGAGAGGGTGTCGAGTACGACAATCTGCTCGCTGGATGCCTTGACAGAGAGCGCACTGCGCAGGGCAGCCTGGCGCATCTTCTGGGGCATCTTCTGGGTATACTTGCGGGGGGTCGGCCCGAAGACCGTGCCGCCACCGACAAAGTTAGGCGCATTAGTCGAACCCTGACGGGCGCGGCCTGTGCCTTTCTGCTTCCACGGCTTGCGTCCACCGCCCCGCACTTCGCCGCGGGTCTTTGTTTTGTGGGTTCCCAAGCGGGCGTTGGCCAACTGACGCAGCAGCGCTTGGTGCATCAGGCCACGGTTGACCGGAGCGCCAAACACAGCTTCACTCAGTTCAATTTCGCCGACCTGTTCACCGGCCATATTTTTCATTACGAGTTGCATCTCATCGCCTCCTGTACAGGTCTACGCCTTTTTGGCCGGTCGGATAAAGACAAGACCGGTGCGCGTGCCGGGCACTGCGCCCTTGACGGCGATCAGATTCCGCTCGGCATCCACCAGAGCAATTTTCAGGTTTTGAACTGTCACCTGTTCGTTGCCCATACGCCCCGGGGCTTTGGCTCCAGGCCAAGTATGGCCTGGGCTTGTGCCAGCACCGCGGGAGCCGGTCGCACGATGGCGATCCGACTGGCCGTGGGTCTTGGGCCCGCCCGCAAAATTGTGGCGCTTCACAGCACCGGCAAAGCCCTTGCCCTTGGAGATACCCGTCACATCTACGGTTTCGCCTTCACTGAAAATGTCTGCTTTGATCACATCACCCAAAGCGACATTGGGCAAGTTGCTGCCGCGCAATTCGCGCAGATGGCGCAATGAAGGTGCCTCCGCCTTGCGCAGATGGCCCATCTCGCCTTTGGTCAATTTCCGTTCTGCCACTTCGTCAAACCCGATCTGAATCGCGTCGTATCCATCGATATTCACGCTTTTGATCTGTGTGACGTAGCAGGGACCGGCCTCAATCACAGTCACTGGCACAGCTTCCCCGCTCTCGTTGTAGAGATGGGTCATGCCAACTTTTCTACCCAGAATACCTTTCACGTGCTCCTCCAGGACTGACGGTAAATCAGAGGGCCAGGCCCACCAGAATGGGCAGACTCCGATCGACCACATCATCCATAAAATGGATAAGTTGCAGGTTACAAGTCGCAGGTTGCATCCGATCATCACCTGCTACTTGCACTTGCCGCCTTATAGCTTAATCTCAATATCCACACCGGCAGGAAGATTCAGCCGGGTCAAATTTTCAATCGTCTTACTGCCAGGGTCCAGCACATCGATCAGCCGCTTGTGGGTGCGAATCTCAAACTGCTCTCGGCTGTCTTTGTCAATAAAGGACGATCGCATAACCGTAAATTTTTCAATACGGGTCGGCAAAGGAACCGGCCCTACGACCTGTGCGCCTGTCTGCTCTGCAGCAGTGACAATCTGCCTGGCCGATGCATCCAAAACCCGATGGTCGAATGCCTTGAGTTTGATGCGAATTTTCTGCTTTGCCATCGACTCTTCCTTCTGAAGTAACGGGAGCGGGAACAGGGAGAAGCTCCTGCTATTGACTCCGATGACTGCTTTCAAAACGCCGCCCGGCTGATTCGGCGAACCAACCGGGCGGTCATTTCAACTATTTCGTGATCTCGGTGATGACACCGGCAGCCACCGTGCGGCCACCCTCGCGAATGGCGAAACGGCCACCATTCTCCAAAGCCACTGGCGAAATCAACTCCACACTCATCTGCACATTGTCACCAGGCATCACCAT
>CAMDQF010000026.1 GCA_945905745.1 Litorilinea aerophila | reverse complement strand
TCGCCCCGGATGTGAACGGTAACTGCTGCTCATCCGGGGCGACAACCCAACCTACAATCTTTTCATCCCCCCATCTTGTGGAAGTTGACCAGCAGGCCAGCGACCTCCTCGACGATCACCTCCAGCATCGCCTTGCCTTCCTCGGCAGTGGCGGCGGCTGGCTGGTCTGTGTAGCCCGGACCCGCGCCCCAAGCGCCGTTGATCTGCACTGTGGCCCCAGTCAGGGGAACCATCAGCCCCAACTCCTTCTTCGATACATCTTCGGTCTGGGCAAGCCCGTCGGCAAAGACCAGATCGGGCCGGATTGCCATCATCAGGGCTGTCTCAAAGCGTCCCGCGTGGCCGGGGATGCGCTCGCCCGCTATCAACCCCTTCGCTACAATCGCAGGCCGGGCCACATCCCAGTAAGCCGCCGCGGCAATCGTCACCGGGTGGTTGCGCAGGTTGGCGATGTCCAGCCCCACCACCCGGTTGGAATCGGTATTGCCCCCGTGGCCGTTGAGGATGAGAATTTTGCGGAAGCCGCTTTTGATCAGCCCCTCTACCACATCGGTCACCGCCAGGTAATAGTTTTCACTGGTGAGGGAGAGGACGCCGGGAAAAGGGAAGTGGTGGTGGGAATTGCCAAAGGCCAGGGTTGGGGTGACAACGACGGGAATCTGGGACGCGGCCAGTTCCGCAGATAGCTGGGCCACAGTCGAACAGAGGACGGTATCTGTGCTGACTGCCAGATGGGGTCCGTGCTGTTCGATGGATGCGGTGGGCAGGATGGCCAGGCCAGTGGGTGCAAGCGACCGGATATGTTCGCGGCTCATTTCGGCAAAAAGGACAGTCATGGATTTTTTCTCCGTGGGGTGAAAGGTGGAAGGTGGCAAGTCGAAAGTGGCAGCTTGCTCGTTCGCAATTTGCAGTTCGCCCATTGATCCTACCCGAAGTAGAGGTCTATTGCAACCCGCTTGGGGGATAGGGTAACATTTTTCCTTGCGGCTTTGCGCCTTCGTGGCTAAAATTCGGATACTACGGGTTGGGATAAGGGATTGGAGACTGGGGACCGGAGACTGGGGACTGGGAGTTCCCGATCCCCAGTCCCCAGTCCCCGATCCCCAGTCCCGATTTTGCCTCAGCTTCCCCAAGCAGCTAGGATACCCGCGTTCAACGCCACGCGCACCAGCCAGAAGGCGACTGCCAGCCAGACAACGACAATCACACCGGCGGCTATCCAATTCACCGGCTTGCCCTGGGCCATCAAAGCGGCGGCCTGTACCCGGCTCTCAGCCAGGACAGCGGGCGGAATCAACCGCCGGGCCAAGAGGATGCCCGCGGGGACGAGTACCAGATCGTCCAGGTAGCCAAGAATGGGGATGGGATCGGGGATGAGATCAAGGGGGCTGAATGCGTAGGCTACGACCGCCCCGGCCAACAGACGCGCATACCAGGGCGTGCGCGGGTCCCGGCAGGCCAGGTAGAGGGCGTAGCTCTCGACTTTGAGTTGGCGGACACGGGCTTTCCAGGTGGTGAACACGGCGGAATTCCCAATTGTGGTAGGGCCAGAAGCAATGGAGGTGTTGTAAACACGGATAGCGCTTTTACGTCTTCTTTTCTATCCGTTTTTACAAAGAATCAGAAATCGTCAGCCGCTGGTTCTGCTTGTCCCGCGGCGAGAGAATCGGCTCCGTCACGCCCCAGTCAATGGCGAGGGTCGGATCGTCCCAGGCTACGCCCAGTTCGTCCGCGCCGTCGTAGTAGTTGTCTACGATATACGTCAAAGTGGCGTTGGTCAGGGCCACAAAACCGTGGGCCACACCGACGGGGATAAAGACACCCATCTGGTTGGCGTCGCCGATCTCGACGATTTCCGTCTTCAGATAGCTGGGCGAGTCCGGGCGTACATCGGCCAGGGCTACTCGAAGCGTGCCAAAGGCACAATACCAGTAGTCCACCTGCTGGCGGTGGTGATGCAGCCCGCGCAGCACCCCGGCTTGGGAGTCGCTGCGGTTGGTCTGCACCCGTTCCCAACTCCGCTCCGGAAACCACTCCTTGCGGAAGGTCTCGATGAAGCGCCCCCGCTCGTCGGCAAAGGCACGCAGGACGGCGAATTTGACGCTGGGGATAATTTTCGATTCGATGATTTCGGCCATAGGTTTCCCCAAAAGAGGATGGGATGATCGGATGATGGGATACGAATGCCCCCATCGTCTGATCATCTCAGATAATTGCCCGCACCCGCTCGATAATTCCCTGAATCTGCTCACTCTTCAACTGATAGGCAGCCCGATTGACGATCAGCACCGCCTGCACATCCAGGATTGTGCGGATCTCCACCAGACCGTTGGCCCGCAGGGTCGTGCCTGTCTCCACCAGGTCCACAATCAGATCGGCCAGGCCCAGCACAGGCCCCAATTCCACCGAACCGGAAAGGCCGATGACTTCGGCGTTGACCCCCCGCTTGCGGAAAAATTCCTGGGTCAGCCGGGGAAATTTGGTGGCGATGCGGGGCTGGCTGGCGTAGCGCAGGGGTGTGTCCGGGCGATCTTTGGGGCCAGCCACGCTCAGGCGGCAATGACCGAAGGGCAGGCGCAGGGGTTCGTGGACCCGCCGCCCGCTCTCCCGCAGCACATCCAGCCCACAGATGCCCACATCCGCCGCGCCGTACTCGACGAGTGTAGGCACATCCCAGGGCTTCGCCATCACATAGCCGATGCTGTTGTCCCCGTTGGGTAGCACCAGCTTGCGGCTCTTCAAATCCACCGGTCCGGAAAGGCCGGCCCGTTCCAACAGTTCCAGGCTCTGATCCGCCAGCCGCCCTTTGGGCAGAGCAAAAAGAAGGGGCGGACGGCTTTCTTCATTTTCCAGCTTCTCGGGGGCCAGAGTGATAGTATTACTCATCGAAGGAAATCTCCCCCTGCCTGGGTGTGAAACTGTTATCTGCGTCCCGGCGATAGGCTATAAACTGCTCTCCCTGCCACACCAGCACCTGACCTGCCCCGATACGGACGGCATAGGCCAGCACATCGGCCAATGGGCGTCCGTTGACCTCCATTTGCAGCCGGTAGCCTTCGGCTCGCCAGCGCTGCACTTGGGCCAGCGCAGCCGGGTGCTGGTGGCTGATGACAAGCGCGTGGGGCGGGATGGGTCGCAAAGAGGCTAATCGGCCCGACTGACGCTGGCGGGCCAGGAGCAGCCGTTCCACGCCCACAGCCACCCCCACCGCGGGCTGGGACGGGCCGAAATGGCCCACCAGATCGTCGTAACGGCCACCGCTGCCGATAGAAAAACCCGATTCCGGGGCCATGGCTTCGAAGCTGATGCCGGTGTAGTAGCCGAGACTGCGGATTTCGGTCAGGTCCAGCACCACACTTTCCAGCACGCCGTAGCCGGAGAGGGCATCCACCACCGCCCGCAAATTCACCAGCGCCCGGTGCATCTCCGTATTCAAACAGTGGCGCTCGGCCCGGTCGATGACCTGGTGAATGTTGCTGCCGCTGAGGCCGGGCAGTGCCTCGACCGCCTGGCGCTGGCCCGTGCGCAGGGGTGTCTCCCGCAGAAAATCGGCCAGGGCTGGCTCGCTTTTGCGTTCAATCGCCCAGCGCAGACTGTCGCACTGATCCGGTGTAAGTTTCAGCGCGGCCAGCAGACCGCCAAAGTAGCAAATCTGCCCCAGCACAATCCGATAGTCGGCCAGACCGGCCACATTCAGCGTTTCGGCGGTCAAGGCCAGCACTTCGGCGTCGGCGTCCGGGGAAGACGCACCGAAGAGTTCCACACCGGCCTGCCAGAACTCCCGCTGGCGGCCCGCCTGGGGGGCCACATAACGGAAGACGCTGCCTGCATAGCAGAAACGCTGGGGCATAGGCCAGTCATGCAGGCGTGTCCCCACCAGCCGGGCCACCGGTGTGGTGAATTCCGGGCGCAGGGCCAGGGTGCTGCCGTCCCGGTCCAGAAAGCGGTACATTTCCGCTTGCAGGCCTGCGCTGGCCTGGGCAGTGAGCGAAGCCGCGTACTCAAAGGCCGGGGGCGTCACATCGCCATAGCCCCAGGCGCGAAAAGTAGCCAGTAGACTGGTGATCAGCTCCTGGCGTTGGAGCGCTTCTTCCCAAAAATAGTCGGCAACGCCGAAGGGGATTTGGCCTTGCATAGGGTTTATACCGCTCAAAAGAATGAGGTTCGGATGGTTGTTAGGTAGGTAACGAGGAGATAATGAGATGAAGAGATTATGGGCCTGACGAGTCCGCATCATCTCACTATTCCATCATCCCTCCTTTTTCTTGTTGGCCCGAAACTGGTCTATCTGATCTTTGGGCAAAAAGGATGCCATCTTTTCGGCGTGGGACGTCTCTTTGGCGTCGGAGGCCCGCTGCTCGCCCGGCGTCAACCCGCCCAATCCACCCAGCACAGCCACCTGGGAGACGACCCGTTGGGTCTCGCTTTCTCCGCAGGCGGGGCAGACCGGCTGCTTGCCCGTTGCCGTGGCTTCTTCGGCGGCGCGCAGGGTCAGCCACAGTTGATCAAAGATTTCCCCGCATTCTTGGCAGGCATATTCGTAAATGGGCATCGGTCTGGCTCCTGGGCAATAGACACACTCTGTGGAGTATGCCAGAGTTTGGCGAAATGCTCAAAGAATTGGGGGGGGCGCTGCTGGCGGAACCGGTACGGATGAATCGGCTGGATCTGCGCTATTGTCAGTGGGAGCAGGCTGCTGGCCAGACTGCGAATCGCCACGGAAATGCGCTTGCAAAGTATTGGGGATGAACGAGCGTTGGCGATGTGAGGAAGGGGATTACAGATTGGCGAGTAAATAGCTGGCACTGCGTGCCGAAAGCGATCCGGCAATCAGCACTGAGCTGTCGAAAAAGACACGCGGTAATAATGAATTACCAGTCATCGGCGTACTTCTCAGCGAAGAGTTGACGCCTTTCTTCGGCCACTCCTTCTAACAATTCTGCCATTGACACATCTGCTTCCTGGCGCATCGCTTCCATCTCTGCTACTAGCTTGGGCACGGCAGATATCCTTGTTGCCAGGAAAAAGCTACCATCTCCCATATCAATAAAGGTGAAAACGTCGCCTTCTTGCATGGCGTATTTTTGGCGAATTAACGAAGGGATTGTCAGTATACCTTCATTTTGTAGGCGCAGAGTTGCGATCATCGTTTACCTCCAAGAGAAATAGGCTGCTTTTGGAATTCTATACGACTATGAAGGTGTTTGTCAACGCTGTCAGCGATGCGCGCGATGCGGGTAACTGATCGTAGGCAGATTCTGCGCAATCGTTTTTGCGTCGTTCCGCTGCTCAGCGTGTAAGATAGGACAGACTCACCCATCCACACAAGTAGAAAGAAGTGTACCAGACTCTCCTATGAACAGCGCAACCCAATTCCAGCCCCTCATCGGCATCACCACTTACGGACGCGACGCCGAAAATCACTTTTCCCTGCCCGGCGAATACGTGGACGCGGTGCGTCGCGCCGGGGGTATCCCTGTGCTGATCCCCGCGGGCGAGACCCAGATCGACGCACTGCTGCAACGGCTGGATGGGCTGATCCTGGCCGGGGGCGGCGACGTGGACCCGGAACTCTATGCCGGGAACCAGCACATCGAAATTTATATGATCGATCCGGAGCGGGACAGCAGCGAACTGGCCCTGGCCCGCACGGTGACGGCAAAGGGTATGCCCACCCTGGGAATCTGCCGGGGGCTGCAGGTGTTGAACGTGGCCCTGGGCGGCTCCCTGGTGGAGCATCTGCCCGATGAGGTGGGGGAATCCATCACCCACCGCAACCCACCGCCGGGCCACGCCCAGATCAGCAGCTACGCGCTGCATCCGCTGACAGTGAATGGGGAGAGCCGTCTGGCGGGTATTCTGGGCAGGACAGCGGTGGAACCGGCCTCCTGGCATCACCAGGCTGTGCGCCGGGTGGCGGACGGTTTGCAGGTGGTGGCGCGGGCGGAGGACGGCACCGTGGAGGCGGCGGAGCTGGCGGATCACCCCTGGCTGGTAGCTGTCCAGTGGCACCCGGAAATCACCGCCGCGGACGATCCCAGCCAGCAGCGGATTTTCGATGCGTTTGTGGCCGCGGCACGGGCAAATGCGAAACGACAGACCGGTTAGCTGCTGGCGGTCTGTCGTCCGTGGTCTGCTCGCGAATTCTTTCTACCCTGCGCCTACAATCACCCGTGTCTCCAACGTCGTCTCCGCCACAAAGGAGTTTGTGATCAGGCAGCCCTTTTCGGCTTTGTGGAGCAGCCGTTCGGCCTGTTCCGGGTCGCCGCCAGCGGGGATGTGCAGTTCAGCCATCACCCGAAAAGCGGTGAAACGGGTGACCCGCTCCACCCGGTCCAGGCTGCCTTCGGCCCGACAGTCGAGAGATGTCCACTCGAAGCGGGAGGCTTTGGCAATGGCACGGAAAGTGAGAATGAAACAGTTGGCGACTGCTGCGGTCAGCAGCGTTTCCGGTGACCAGAGATCGCCGGGGCCGTCGAATTCAGCGGGGGCGTCGGTGGTCAGACCGGACAGGCCAGGGGAAGTGACCGCGACAGTGCTGGTTGGCTGGGCGCTGGCGCTGGCCTGGTAGAGGTGTGGGAAGGCGTGCATAGATATTTCCTTTGCGGATGGTGAATTCCGTATATCAAATTCGCCCCAGCCTACCCCAGCCGCGTTCCTGCCGAGTTCTTGTCTGCTGCCCCGCTCTTCTCCTCCTCGCGCAGAAACTGCTCAATAATCCAATCTTCTGCGCTCTCCGTTGTGGGCGAAAAACCCACAAAGCCGGGGTCCAGCCGCGTGTCCCAGATGCGGTAACCGTCCTCACCCTGGAAGTGGCCGTAGCCGTAGGGCGCGGCCGCCAGAATCTCCCGCCGCGCCCAGGCCAGCATCGCCGCTTCCCGTTCGCGTCTGCGCTTGCGTTCCCGCCAAAGTCGTGCAAACATTTCGCCCCTCTTTTGATCCACTGATGAACGCGGATAAACACGGATAGCTTCTCGAAGCCCGTGTTTATCCGCGTTCATCAGCGTTTATCTGTGGCCTACTTCTCCCCCAGCGCCTTCTGCCCCGCCGCCAGCACCTCCAGAATGCGATCCACGTCGTAGACGCAGCCGCCCCAGGTGCCGCCGCTGACCGCTTGCAGCGCGGCCCAGAGCTTCGTATCGTCGGGCAGGCGCGGGTCCGCGGCGATGGTAGGATCGACACCCCGGCCCGCCAGCACGGCCGCGCCCTCCTCTGGGCTGTAGGTGCGCCCGCCATCACCGATCAGGTCGAGGCTGCCGGTCAGGTTGACCGTATCAATTTCGATGCGAATAGTGTCGCCTTCCCGCACCCGGCCAATCGGCCCACCGGCCAGGGCTTCCGGCCCGACGTGGCCGATGCAGGCGCCTGTGCTGACACCGGAGAAGCGGGCGTCGGTGATCAGCGCCACCTGCTTGCCAAAGTCCAGATAGCGCAGGGCCGCGGTGAGCTGGTAGGTCTCCTCCATCCCGCTTCCCATCGGCCCACGCCCCATCAGCACCAGCACATCCCCGGCTTTCAGGCTGCGCCCGCCCTCACCTTTGATGGCCGCGATGGCTTCCCGCTCGCTGGTGAAGACGCGGGCCGGGCCGACTTTGCGATAAACGCCGTCGGCGTCCACCACAGACGGGTGGATGGCTGTGGATTTGATGACCGAACCTTCCGGGGCCAGATTGCCCACGGGGAAGGTGACGGTGCTGGTCAGCCCCCGCTCTTTGGCTTTGGTCGGACTCATAATTACATTGTCCGGGTCGATGCCGTCGGCCTCAAAGAGGCGATCCCGCAGCCGCTTGCGCCGTTCGCTGTCCTGCCACTCGTCCAGCAGATCCCCCAGCGCCGCGCCGTGGACGGTCAGCACGTCCAATTTGAGCAGATTCAGTTCGCGCAGGTGCAGCATCACTTCCGGCACGCCGCCAGCCAGCCAGCCCTGGACCGTCGGATGGCCGACCGGGCCGTTGGGCAGTACATCCACCAGCCGGGGGACGAGGGAATTGATATGCCGCCAGTCGTCCACTGTGGGCCGGGGCAGACCCGCGGCATGGGCGATGGCGGGGATGTGGATGAGCAGATTGGTGCTGCCCCCAAAGGCGGCGTGGACGACCATTGCGTTGTGCAGGCTGTCTGTTGTCAGAATCTGGCTGCCGCTGATTTTTTTTTCGTAGAGGGAGACGAGGGCCCGGGCCGAACGCTCGGCCATCTCTTTCCAGATGGGCTGACCGGAGGGGGCCAGGGCCGCGTGCATCAGTGTCAGCCCCAACGCTTCGGCCACGACCTGACTGGTGGCGGCTGTACCCAGGAATTGACAGCCGCCGCCGGGGGAGGCGCAGGTCTTGCAGCCGATCTCGGCGGCCTCTTCGATGGTCAACTCGCCGTGGGCATAGCGCACCCCAATCGTCTGGGCCTTGCCCGAATCCTCGCCTTCGGTGGGGGGGAGCATCACACCGCCGGGGACGAGGATGACCGGCAGCTCCTTCGCCCCGGCCAGGGCCAGCATCATCGCCGGGAGTCCTTTGTCACAGGTGGCGACACCCATGACGCCCTTTCGTGTAGGCATCGAGCGAATGAGGCGGCGCAAGACGATGGCCGCGTCGTTGCGATAGGGCAGGGAATCCATCATCCCGGTTGTGCCCTGGCTGCGCCCGTCGCAGGGGTCGGTGACGAAACCGGCGTAGGGCACCATCTCCATTTCGGCGATGGTGCGGGCCGCGGCCTGCATGAGCAGACCGACCTCCCAGTGGCCGCTGTGGTAGCCCAGGGCGATGGGGGAGCCATCCTCGGCGCGGATGCCGCCCTGGGTGCTCAGAATCAGAAATTCCGGGCGGCGCAGCCAGCGGGGGTCCCAGCCCATCCCCGCGTTCTGGCTCATGCCGAAGATGTCGCCGCTGGGGGCGTGGCGCAGAAAGTCGTCGTCCAGGGGCAGGCTGCCCTCTGGCCCGGCGGCGTGGGTGATGATGTCGAAGAGGGAAGTATCGCCGGTGTCCACGGGAATGTGGCCGTTGGCGGAGGAAGCGGTGACTGTCATAGGGTGGTTCTCCTTTGGGGGTGGGCGATTGGTTGAATGGTTGATTGGGGAATTATCGCCGGAAGGGGGAAAGAAGGCAAAAGGCAAAAGGGCAAGGCAAAAAAGGCAAAAGTGGTGCGGATGACGAATGGTGTTGTAACGCAAGCTGTCAGCTTGCGCGGTGGGGTGACAACGAATGGGAGGAAAGAGCGAATGGTTGGCAGGGAAGTGACGGTGACAGTTTCTTCGCCGTGGAGAGATCGTAACGCCACAATCGATCTATTCGCGTCATCCTCCCATTCGCGGTAAGACCTCAACCGGCGCTAGTCTAACGAATGCCCATCCCCATCATCCCATCATCCCTTCATCCGCTCGTAGACCCCCAACAGCGCCGCCTTCTTCGCCTGACCCGACGCGTCGTCCGGAAAGACGAGGGGGAAGCCGCCGAGGATGTGGGCAAAGTCGGCGCGGGTGAGGCCGTAGAGGTGGGCCACCAGCGCGTCGAGTTCGTCGCGCAGGGCCTGGCGTTCCACCGGGTCGGTGACGCCGGAAGCGGATGTCCACGCCTCGCCCATCACCGCCTGCCAGAGATCGGCGAAGGCGGGGCTGGTACAGGTGAGCCGGGCGGCCCGGGGCACAATCGCGTCGAAGAAGGGGTCGCCCGCGCTCAGGCGGGGGACGGGGAGTTGGTAGAGATAAAACATAGTCAGCGTTGTGGAGATTTTGTAACGGATGACGTAATCCAATGCCAGCGAATTCAGGAGAGCGCAGAGGAAGAGTAGCGTTTTCGGATCGTCGTTTCCAACCACAAGCGCTACAGTGGCGTTCACTTCACAAACAGTTCGGGGTGGCACAATCGCAGCAATGAGAGTATGGGCATCTGTGCTGCGCGCAATACGCCGATGAGCGACCCGATACGTTTGGAGTTGTGCCTGCTTTTCCGGCGAAAGCTCCACAATTTTATCTTCGGCAATCCAAAATTGATGTTCGCCATAGCTTGCGTCAAACTGGTGAATTGTCTTTCCCTCGAAAAGCGGGAGACCTTCGCCCCGCTGATTGAGGAGGTCTCGGTTATTTGTGAAGTGGACTTCGTTGCTCAGTTTTACATTCCAGACGTCCGATTCCTCACCCATCAGCGGGTGGTCGCTGAAAACCGCAGATGCTACATCCACATCCCGCTGACTCTGAAATTCCATTACACTCAAACTGTCCGGACTGAAACGGGCCAGTGAACTTTGACGCACGTAAATCAGATTTTCCCGATTGCCCAGAAATTCCGGCAATTCATCCGGGCTGACCGCAACCCGTGGATTTAGGCGGAAAGTCGCCCAGAAACCGTCGCATTCTGCTCCTTTTTGGACGCCCAATAGTGTAAACTTGAACGAGTGATGCACATCCGGGAAGAAGAAACGCTCGTTGCTGAAGCTGTAGAGATACTCGATGCGCCCGTCGTTGAGCAACATCTCCCGCAATTCCTTCGTGCCCAAATCCGAGTAGAGACCCGACGGCACCACAAATCCCAGCCGCCCGCCGTTTCCAGTCCCCAATCCCCTGTCCCCAGTCCCCTGTCCCCCCTCCGCCAACAGCCCGTAGCCCCGCTCCAGAAAGAGTTTGTGGGTGGCGGTGTCGCCCCGGCCCTGGCGGGTGAAGTCCGGGCTGGCTTTGTACCAGGCGGCTTCGGTCTCGATGCGCGCCTTCTGCTGCTCCCAGCCCGCGGCGATCTCTGGTCGCTGACGCTCCAGTTCGGCAATGCGCGCCTCGGCCTGGGCACGGGTGAATTTGCTCTCCAGCCGGTCGTCGAACTGGGCGTAATACTCCCGCAGGTCGGGCTTGACGATCTCCCAGGGCGGGTTGCCGATGACCACCTGAAAGCCGCTGCCGCTCTCGCCGCCAGCAAAGACCTCCGGGAACTCCACCCCCCAGTGGAAGGGGCGGTGGGGGGCCGGGTCGCCAAAGTGGGCGGCCAGGCTCTCGTCCAGCACAGCCGAGAGGCGGCCCGTCTCTGTGGCGATGCCCAGGAGGGTGGCCGTGTGGTCGTTGCCCTGGCTGGCGAGCTCCCGGCGCAGACGGCGCAATTCGGCCAGTTGGGGGGCAAAGTCGGCCAGCCGGGGGTCGTCGGGTGGGCTGCCGATGAGGGCGTTGCCCACTTTGATGTTCTGGTTGAGGATGAGGGGCAGGCGGCGCTCTGTGCTGGGCTGGTCGGCCATGGCCCGCATCATCAGATTGACAGTGGCGATCTCGGCGGCTTGGGGGTCCAAATCCACCCCGTAGAGATGATTTTCCAGAATCAGCCGCGGGTAGTGCTGAATGCGCTCGATCTCCGCCCGCCAGGGGGCCAGTTGGATTTCCAGTTCAAAGGGCGTCGTCACCCCCTGGCCCATCAGTTCGGTCAGCCGGGCCGCCCGCTCCCTTTCCAGCCGGGCCATCTCCCGCCGGTAGAAGTCGGCCAACACCTGATAGGCGTAGATGAGAAAGGAGCCGCTGCCGCAGGCCGGGTCGATGACCCGCAGGTGGCGGATGTCGGCGGCCCGTTTGGGCGTTTCGTCGGGCAGGGGTTCCCCGTGCGGGCTGCCGTCGGCGCTGGCGTAGAGGTAGCGGCCCAGGCTGTTGTCCACCAGATAGCGCACGATCACCTGGGGGGTGTAGTAGCTGCCCTGCTTTTTGCGGGTCTCCAGATTGTCCGCGGTCAGCACAGAGCCGCCCACCTGCACCAGTGTCTTGCCCAGGTATTGCTCGTAGGTGTTGCCCATAATGTCGGCGGAGAGGGCCCGGTAGCGGGCTTCGTAGAGCTTCTGGATCAGCCCGCTGAAGACGGCGTCGCCGATCACCGCCCGGTCGGCCAAATCCAGAGCAAAGAGCGCGGAGTTGTGTTCTTCGTCAAAGCGGCGGAAGAGGCGGCCCAAAGACTCGCTGAGGGTGAAGGCGTAGGGGTTGACCCGCCGGTGTTCTTCGATGCTGAGGAGGGTGCCCGGCGGGATGATCAGATGATCCTCGGCAAAGCGGATGACCACCAGCCGATCCAGAATGCGCTGGACCACCGAGCGCAGTTCGGCCAGGCGGATGCTGCCATCGGGCGCAAAGGCCCAGGGGTTGTCGGCCCGCCTACTGAGAATGTCCTGGGCCAGCCGCTGCCGCCAGGTGTTGATGAAATTGAGATAGTCGGTGTCCACATCTTCCCGGTGGCGCTGGTTGCTCAGGGCCTCCAGCCCGCCGTTGCAGACCTGTTCGTAGGAGAGCTGCCAGAGCAGGTCAAACTCGCCCAGATAGGCGGCGGGTTCCTCGAAGGAGAGGACGAGCCAGTCCCGGCGGGCGTTGAAGAGGCGCAGCTTCTCGAAGTTGGTGAGAATGGCCCAACTGCCGCCGTTCTGGAAGGCGTAGTTGATGGCCTGCTGCTCCTGGGGGGTGCGGTCCACGGCCATGCCGGGCAGGGCCAACTGGCCGGGGGTGACGATACCGGCGATGGTCTGGCGGGCCTGGGCCAGTTGGGTGATGAGGCCGAAGCGTTTGGCCTCGACAAAAATTGTGCCGCCGCTGGCCGGGAGGAGGGTCATATCCGGGCGACCGGCCTGGGTGTGCAGCTCGTATTTGTAGCGGGCCGGGTCGTCGATGGGCCAGCCCAGGGCTTCCAGCAGGGGGTCGATGAACTGATGGACGACGCCCGCTTCGGTGATCAGCCTTTTGTCCTGGGCGCTCATGGCCCGGTATCTGTCGATCAGTTGGCCGATGCGGGCACGGGCTTCGTTCTGGGAAAGGGGCATTGGCACAGTTCTTTCATGTGGGGCGCAGGGTGTGAGAACAGGCGGCGATTTCACGCCTCACGTTTTCATTGTAAGTATAGCACACCTGTTTTAGCACAGAATGGGAGGGAAGAAAAATCTTGCTGAAACGAAAAGGAGTTCGACTTTTCCAAAAAGTCGAACTCCTCTGACGAACATTCACTCCCCCACCCATCTACCAGGCCGCGTGGGTGATACCTTCTGACCCGCTGCTGTAGACAATGCCCCGGCTAAAGCCCTGGGCGCGCACGCCGCCGACGGTATATTCGTTGGTCACAGGCATACCCAGGCCGTGGGCACGGGCGTGGTTGGCGAAGGCGGAATCTGGACTGGACTCCACACCGGCCAGCCGCCACGCGGCCTGGCGCACACCGGTCAAGAGCGCCACATCTGCGCCGGAACTGGGGTCTACCTTCTCGGCTGGCGCTTCTGGCTGCTGGGGTTGAACTGGCGGCTGGGGTTTGGGAGCGGCAGAGCGCTTTTCGGCCTGCCAAACCACAAAAATCGAAACGTGCCAGTTGGCGGGCAGTCCACCGCCCACCACCACATCAGCCGCGCCGACAGGGCACCAACTCCAGGGGCCGATCTCCCGGCGTTCGGGCACATACCCACTGAAGATAACGATATTCGACCAGCCAGACCTCTCCTTGGGCGTCTGGCGCACGTAGCCGCTGTAGTTGGGATCGCCCAATTTGTCGAAGCCGTCCGACCAGTAGAGAATCGAATCCCGCTCTTTGATTGGATTGCCGTTGAGGTCGAGTACCCGTGCAAAGAGGTGGTGATCGGCGCCGGCGTCATCAAAGTAATCAGCCGCGCCCCAGGGCTTCAGATACTCATCCCGCGCCCAGCGGTTGACCGCACCGGGGGTGGAGGATGACTCCCAGGAGCCATCTCGGGTGGTGAAGATGTCCTTGACCCGGTAGACAATCTCCCCCTGGGGCTTGTCGGGCCGTTCTTCACAGCTTTTGACCGTAATGTTGAATTGTTTGATCCAATCGCCAGTGCGCATCTTTCCTCCTGGTAGTTGTGCTGTGTGTACAGTTGGTCCGGATATTGCGTGAGAGTTCCATCGTATCACCAAAGCGGAGGAGGGCGCAAGGTCACAAAAAGTTCAGCTTTTGTAGGCGGAACAGGGATCAGGCGTATATAATAAAGGAAGGGTCTCCCATAAAAGGGGAGGCCCAGAGACAAAATGGAAGGAAGCCAATGCCCACCCACATCTCCCTCCTGCGCGGCATCAACGTCGGCGGGCACAAGAAAATCCCCATGGCCGATCTAAAGGCGCTCTACGAATCTCTCGGCTTCCGCGCTGTGACCACGTACATCCAGAGCGGCAATGTAGTGTTCGACGCAGACCCAACAGATGCACCCACTCTGATCACTCGTATCGAAGCCGCCATCGCAGCCCATTTTGGCTTCGACGTGACCGTTCTTATGCGTAGCGCAGACGATCTGCAGCACATTCTGGACAACAATCCCTTCCCCGGCGCAGAGGCAAAGTATCTGCAAGTCCTTTTTCTTTCGGCAGCGCCTGCTCCTGGGGTAGCCGCAGCGCTAAACGTTCCTGTGGCCGAAGGGGAAGGGTGGCTGCTGGCGGGTCGTGAAATCTACCTGCATTACCCCGACGGTTCCGGGCGCTCCAAAATCACCGGAGCCTTCTTCGAGCGAGCGCTGGGTGTGGCCGGGTCTGCCCGTAACTGGAACAGTGTCAACGCGTTACACGAGCTAGCTCAACGCTGATTCCACCTTTCTTTCCGGCTCGGTTTCGTGTTACACTCTGTGGCATAGAGCCTCATCCCTATCTTGCCATTTGCAATTATATTCCTGCCTACAAGGAGCACCCGTGAAATCGTTCAGCGCCACCACCACCATCACTGCATCCCCCGACAAAATCTGGAAAATTCTGACCGACGGCGCCAAGTTCCCCCAGTGGGAACCCAATGTCGTCCGTATCGAAGGCACAATCGCTCTCGGTGAGAAGATTACCGTCCATACCAAACTCAGCCCAGATCGGGCCTTTCCCGTCACTGTCAGCGCCTTTGAACCCGGCCAAAAGATGGTCTGGAGCAGCAGTATGCCCCTGGGCCTCTTCAAAGGGGAGCGCACCTTCACCCTTACCCCTGTGGGCAAAGGCAAAGTGGAGGTCGTGACAAAAGAGGAGTTCAGCGGTCCCCTGCTCTTCCTCATGGGCAGGACCATTCCCGACCTGAGCGAGAGCTTCAAGAATTTTGCTGCCGGGCTGAAGAAGCGGGCGGAGTCGACGAAGTAAGCAATGTGAAGTGAAGGCAATGAAAGTCGCCCGCTGAAACGTGAGGTGTGAAACGTGAGATCACCGAGGGTTGCTCACGTTTCACACCTCACGTTTTCAGGCGCAAGTTGCGACCTACGAAAGGACGTTTCATGTACACCACCGATCAATACGAAGGAATGATCGCCGAAACCGTTGTCATTCCCGGCCACAACGGCGACCCCATCCGGGCCTACTACGCCCGCCCGTTGGGGCCTGGTCCCTTCCCCGCGATGGTGTTGGTCCACCACTTCCCCGGCTGGGATGAGTGGTATCGGGAGGCGACCCGCAAATTTGCCCATCACGGCTACCTGACCATCTCGCCTAATCTATACGAGCGGATGGGGCACGCCACGCCGGAGGATATGGGCGCAGCAGCCCGGGCTGCTGGTGGCGTCCCCGACGACCAGGCGGTGGGTGATATGGCCGCCTCCATGCGCTTTGTGAAAAGCCAGGCCCAGAGCAACCGCAAAGTGGGCGTCTTTGGCACCTGTTCCGGCGGACGCCACGCCTTTCTGGCCGCCTGTCGCGCGCCGGGCTTTGACGCGATCATCAACTGTTGGGGCGGGCGGGTGGTAATGTCGCCGGAGCAGCTCACCGCCAACTGGCCCGTAGCCCCGGTGGATTACACGCCAGACCTCGCCTGCCCGATTCTGGGTCTGTTTGGGCTGGAGGATCGCAGCCCCACGCCGGAGGATGTGGACATTCTGGAAGCAGCCCTGAAGCAGCACGGCAAAGAGTACGAATTTCACCGCTACGCCAACGCCGGCCACGGCTTTTTCTACTATGACCGGGGGGCCTATCGTCAGGAGCAGACGATGGATGGGTGGGGGAAGATTTGGACATTTTTGGGCAAACACTTGATAAGTAAGTAATCAGTAATCAGTAATCAGTGACCAGTTATCAGTGGGATCGCACCGATACTGCTTACTGCTTACTGCTTACTGATAACTGGTCACTGGTCACTCTCACAATCTCACGGGGCAAACCGTATGTGTACAATGATCTGTCACAAAGCACCCATCAACGGTAGCGGCAAGGGACGGGAGGGCTGGTTTCCCCTGCAACAGGCCAATGTCTCCTACGATCACCCCTTCAGTCTGCCCGATGAACACGCGTTGAACATCGATTTTGTGAATGAAGCCAAAGGGCCAGGGGCGCGGGTGGCGGTGGAGTTGAGTGTGGAGGCGGCCCGTTCCCTGGTGGCGACGATTCAGGCTGTGCTGGCCGAGGCGGAAGCTGCCGGTCATCTGGGGCCGGCCGGTCATATCGGACCGGGCGGTCATATCGGGCCGGGCGGTCACCTGTGACCAGCGCCGAGAGTGCCCACGCTCAGGCCGTCCGCTATGTGGCGAATGGCAGCTTTGACAAAGCCGTACTCTTTTTTGCCGATGGCAGCTATCTGCAATTGTCACACACGGGGATCGATACCCGTTGGGCCAAGGCCAGCGCCGAGCCAAGCATGGCCGATGGCATTTGCCAGGCCATTCGCCTCTTTCGGCTCAACGCCAAGCACCTGCAACTCTACTTCACCGATGGCAGTGACGCGGAGTTTTTTATCGCCGGGCCAGAGTCCGCAGTATCGTAGGGCGGACTGTCAGTCCGCCCAAAGCAGACGGAATACCATTCCGTCCTACACAGGAAGCACTGATGGCCCAGGTCCACGAGCGGCACGAATTCAACAGTTGGGCGCTGGCCCTGGCTGCGGATGCCTTAACGCCCAGGCAGACGGCGGTTTTGCAGGAGATGGTGGATGAGGGGAAAGTGGCCAACCTGAAAACCGCAGCAGATTTTCTCGATTGGCAAGGGGAAGTACTCGATTCGGTTGAACATATGTACGGCCACTGAAGAATAGGACGCGGATGACGCGGAAAGGACGGATGTGCGCGGATAAAATCTGCGGTAATCCGTCCTTTCCGCGTCATCCGCGTTCTATCTTTCTCAGAAAATCCAGCAGGTGATCGGTCACCGGGCCGGTGCGTTCGGTCATCATAAAATGGCCGCCGTCCGCAATCACTGCCAATTGACCGCCAGGGATGCCCGCGGCCAGGGCTTCGCTCTGGGCCAGGGGCATCATCCGGTCAGTTGTGCTGCCCACAACGAGTGTGGGCACGCTGATTTCCCCCAGTCGTTCACGAATGTTAAAGGCGTTGCAGGCGGCAAAGTCCCCATATACCACCGCTGACCCCGCGGCCAGCATATGCTGGGTTGCTACCTCCCGGTAGAGCGGCCTCGCTTCTTTGCGCCAACTGAACTTCTGTATCAGCCCAACAGTCTGGGCAAAGTTGGCAGCCAGACCGTCCAGTATAACATCGCTGACGGGCATCGTCGGTCCGCTGCCCAGGATGACCAGCCCGGCCAGGGCAGCAGGTTTCAACAATCCAACCGTCAATGCAATCGCACCGCCCATCGAGTGGCTGACGACAACCGCGGCGCGAATCCCCAAAGCCTGAATGAATGCTGTCACATCGGCCGCGTATTCGTCGATGCCCGTCCGTGCTGGTGGCTGGGAGCGTCCGTGGCCGGGCAGGTCGAGAAAATAGCGGGGATAGTCGCTGATCCAGCGGGGATCGCCCCGGCTGGGCGGGATGTCCGTCTGCTGCCACTGATAGGGCCAGTCCGCCGCGCAGCCCCCCGCGCCGTGGACAAAGATGAGCGCTGGCCGGTCAGCAAGTACGGGGCTGTGGGTGTAATGGAGTTGGGTGGAGTTGACAGAGATTGAGGACATTGTATGTCAAGCTGACTCAGCGCAGGATGTCCCACGTCTCATCAAGATTGGAAAGCAGATCGCCAACGTATGCTGTCTCGCGCAGGCGCTCAAGTTCCAATAGGGCAAGGTCGCTGGCGAGATCCGATGGCACAAGTTTTGCCACTTCCAGTCCGCGTACTTGTAGAGAGACGATCTCTCCACCCTGAACTTTTTGCAGGATCGCGTTCATATTCGAGCGAAACTCGCTGATGCCGACACTCAACATTGACTTTTGCCTTTCATGCATCAGAAGCAGTCTACCCAGAGCTTCATCGCAAGGTACTGTCAGGCGCGCACGGCGGTGACAAGATTGGGCGTGAAGAGCGGGACAGCCCGCGTATCGTCTTTGTGTTGTTCGACTTCCCACAGATCGAAGGCCGCTTGATGCCCCAGCCAGCTTTCTGCACTGCTTCCCAATGTGATAGACAAACGCAGCGCGATATCTGGCGTCACGCGCCCTCTGCCGTTCACAATCTTGGATAAGGTTTTGCGGCTCACCCCCATGGCCTGTGCTGCATCGGTGATGCTGGCACCCATCGGGTCAAGCCACAGCCCCTTGATGATCTCTCCGGGATGGGGTGGATTGTGCATCTTTATCATCTCTTAATCCTCAGTGATAATCCTCGTAGTCCACAGCCTCTGCATCGCCAGCAGTAAAGCGAAACGTGATGCGCCAGTTAGCCTGTACGATTACGGACCAGGTGCCTTTGCGATCTCCTTTGAGTTCGTGAAGGCGTAGGGTCGGGACGCGCATATCGTCTATAGATCGTGCCTGCTGCAACTGAGCCAGAATCAGGCGGATCCGATTGGCGTGCTGTGGCTGAATGCCTGCCTTATTGCCAGTGAGGAAAAACTGCTCTATTCCCTTATGCGCAAAGCTTCTGATCATGAGGCAATTGTAACCTTATTGTTCTCAGCGTGCAACTTGATAGGGTATGCACTTACCCGTCGTCCAACAATCTGCCCGTCTCAATTGTGCACGCCAAATCCGCCCTACGCATGTGAAACGTGAGCTCGCCCGCGATGCTCACGTTTCACTTTAACCACCGAATTTTGCCTTTTCCTTACGCAGCCCGCCTACGGTTTCACAAACCCCTCGGGGTAGAGCGCAACCTCGATATACCGATCCGCTGGCAGAAACTCCACCGCGGCGGCCTGAATGTCCTCGGCGTCGATGGCGTCCAGCCGCGCGGCCAGGTCCAGCACTTCCGCCGGGTCTTGGCTTTGGTCCGCGGCATAGGAGGCCAACAGATCAAGCCAGAAGCCATTGTCCTCTAATGCCTCCTCCCGCTGCCGCAAGACCTGGGCTTTGGCCTTTTCCATCAGATCGGGCCGGGGACCGTTGACCTGTACATCGGCGATGAGGGCAAAGAGCGCGTCCACCAGCTCCTCGGCCCGTTCTGGGTCGCTGCCAAAGACAACGCTCACTTCGTAAAGTTCGTCGGGTTCTGCCAGCAGTCCTGCCGAGACCGACGAGGAATAGACCCCCGAACGCTTCTCCCGCAACTCCTCCCGGGCCAGAATGTCGATAACCCCTTCCAACAGACGCAGACGCAGTCGGTTTTCCGGTGTCGGCTCGACCGGGCCAGTAAAGAGCAGGCGGGTCAGGCTTTGGGCCTCTTGGCCTGCGAAGACATCCTCGTCCACCACACCAGCGGGCGGGTTTGGTGAGACATCCAACCACCTCTCTTCCTGGCCTGCGGAGGGCAGATTGCCCAGATAGATTTGGGACCATTCGACCATCTGCTCGATGTCAAAGCGGCCCACAAAGACAAAAGTGAAGTCGCTGAAATCGGCAAAGCGCTCCTGGAAGATGGCAAAGGCCCGCTCTCTGTCCATCTCCTCGATATCGGCGAGGGAGAAGACCTGATGGCGGATGCTGTCGCCGTAGCGGGCTGTGGTGAAGGCATCCTCCCAGGCCGCGTTGGGCAGGGTGGCCCGGTTGCGCAGGAAGGCTCGCGCCTGGTCTTGCAGGGTGTCGAAGGCGGCTTCGTCGGCCTGGGGCACTGTGCCATATAGATAGATCATCTGGAAGAGGGTCAGCAGGAAATCGTCGCCCGCGCCACCCACAAAGCCCTCTTCGGTCTCGTCGATATAGGGCGAGACATTGACCGACTGGCCGGAGAGGATACGCAGGACTTCGTTGTAGGTGTAGCCATTCAGCCCACTCTGGTTGACAACATTCGAAATCAGGGCGGCCTCGGTATAATCAGCGTCGCTGACCAGCGAAGATCCGCCAGGACTGAAGGCGCTGAAGATTACCTCATCCTCTCTGAATTCGGTGGCTTTGAGCAGCACCCGCACGCCGTTTGCCAGCTCCAAATCGACCGTATCAATGGCTTCCAGGGTTGTTCGGCTGACAATATCTACCGGCGCGGGTGCTTCGTCCAACAGGGCATCGGCGACCTCCACATCCTCATAGGCGGCGATCTCTTTCCCATCAATCCCGGCGATGACCGCGGCCAGGGCCGCTTCGTCCGGGAGCGCGTCTGCCGCGCTCTGGGGGGCGACGACCAGCACAGCCCGCCCCTTTTCGCCCACATAGCGGTCGGCCTGGCGGTTTACTTCGTCAATCGTAATTTCCGGCACAAAGCGGGTTGCCAGCAGATATTCGTAGGCAATGCCGGGGATGGCTTCAGCTTCGAGAAAATTGCGTTTGTATTCGTCGGCAAAGCTGCCGCTTTCGTTGTTTTCCCGCTCGTTGTAGAGGCGCTGGTAGCGGTTGAGTATCTCCTCCTTGGCCCGCTCCAACTCGGACTGGGTAAAGCCGTGACGACGCACCCGCTCCACTTCGGTCAGAATGGCCTCCAGCCCCAACAGCACTTCTTCGTCCTGCACCTGCGCGCTGACGCTGATGGCTTCCAATGTGCGCACCAGATTGCTGCTGCCCACCCCCGCGCCCACAAAAGGCGAATCGGCCTCCCGGCTGATCTCCTCCAGGCGTAGATTGAGCATCCGCTCAAAAAGGCCGCCCACCAGCATATCCCGATAGGCCCCGGCAGTGTCCAGTGGCCGGGACGGCTGCTGGTAGTCGATCTCCACAAAGGTTACCGGAAATTCCGGGTCAGTGACGATCAGATAGTTCGGTTCATCGTTGGCGGGGACGGTGTAGATTGCGCGTTCTTTTGGCTGGTCCGGGTTGGTCAGGCCGGAGAATTGCTCCCGAATGCGGGTCTCAAACTGTTCCGCGTCAAAGTCGCCCACAGCGATCACCGCCATCAGATCAGGCCGATACCAATCTTCGTAAAAGCGGCGCACGGTTTCGGCGGGCGCGTTACTGATCACATCGACCTGGCCGATGGGCAGGCGCGCTGCATAGCGGGAATCGCCCAGGAGGAAGGGCAGAATGGCTTTGTTGATGCGTCCATTGGCGTTCTGCTCCCGCAGCCGCTCCTCCTCCAGTACAACGCCCCTCTCCAACTCCACTTCTTCCGGCTCGATGGAGGCGTTGGCCGCCCAATCGACCAGCACGGCAAAAGCGGCGTCTACGGCTGCCGGGTCGTCCATTGGAAAGCGCAGCATATAGACCGTCTCATCAAAGGAGGTGTAGGCGTTGATGTCCGGGCCAAAGGTCATGCCCACACTCTCAAAGAAGTCGATGAGGGCCTGCTTGGGGAAGTTTTCCGTGCCGTTGAAGAGCATATGCTCCAGAAAATGGGCCAGCCCCTGCTGGTCGTTGTCCTCTTGCAGGGAACCGGCATTGATAGCCAGCCAGAGTTCGGCCCGGTTGGCCGGTTCGCTGTTGGCGCGCACGTAATAGGTCAGCCCGTTGTCCAGCTTGCCCGTACGGATAGCCGGATCGATGGGGATGATCTGGTCCAGGCTGACTTCCAGGGGGCCGGGCGCGTCGGCGCTGCCTGCGGCTGCTGCGGCCAGGTCCGGGTCGCTAATGACCGCGGACGGCGGAAACTGGCAGGCGGCCAGGAGGAGAAGGGAGAGAAAGAGGGTGAGAATCTGTTTGCTCATTGGAGTCTCCGGGAAGGGAGGGAAGGAATGGTGAATTGCGAATTGCGAATTATGAATTGCGGTTGCCACTTGCCACCTGCTACCTGCCCCCCGCTACCTGCTTTGCAGCCATTGGCCGACGACCCGGCCCATGCCTATATCCCAGCGGGTGAAGCCGAGCTTTTCGTAGAAAGGGCGGACTTCTTCATCCGCCGCCAGGTAGATGTGCTGGCCGGGAACCCGTTCGTCGATTATTTCCATCATCCGGCGGGCGATGCCCCGTTTGCGGTAAGGGGTTTTTGTCCAAACATCCACGACGTAGGCGTTGCATACCCCATCGGAGAGGGCGCGGGCCGTACCGACGATTTCATCACCGGCATAGGCAAAGACGTTGACAGCGCTGTTCTCGGCAGAGAGACGCATCTGCTCCGGCGTGCGCCCGTTGTCGAAGTCGTCGGCAGCCACGGCAGCCTTCAGCGCATCCCAGTCTATCTGACCGATGTCAGTAGCGTATGTAATCCCCATCAGCCTTCTCTTGCCAGGGGTGCGGTGAGTCCGTCCAGACTCACCGTATTTTTCTCGTTCTGATAGTGTGCTATCGCGGTTTCGCCTTTGCTCGCCGCCCAGTTCAGCAGTGCTTCCCGTTCTCCGGCAAACTGCATAAAAGGCACGGCAAAGCCGCAGGAGGTCTGGGCCTGATAGATTTCCGCACTGATGATCTGCCGCACGCCCTCATAGCCAGCGGGGAAGTGGCCGACCAGCCCATCCCAACCCTCGTCGCCGGGCAGAATCGTCTCTCCCCGGCCAAAGAGACGGGTAATGCGGGGTGCGCGGTCGAAGGAGCAGAACATAAAGGTGATGCGCCCGTTCTCGGCCAGATGGGCAGAGGTCTCGTTGCCGCTGCCGGTCAGGTCCAGATAGGCTACCCGATTTGTCCCCAACACCCGAAAGCAGTCGAGTCCTTTGGGCGAGAGATTGACGTGGCCCTCGGCGTTCAAGGGCGCGGAAGCAACGAAGAAGATATGCTGTTGCTCAATCCATTCTTGCAGGTCCGGGGAGATGGAATCGTAAAAGGTTGCCATAAGTATCTGTCCAATGGGGGGTGTTAGTCAACCAATGAACCAATCAAGCGGTTGAATAGTGCATTGGTTGACAGGTTCGGAATCGTTATTCGTCGATATTCACTACGAATGTCAGTCTTGCATTGTCGCCGTTGGCGGCTAAGCCAGCGGTCAGCAACACCCGACTATCCACTGTATATGACAGAACTGGTTGGGTGTCAAACCCGAACAGGAACCATTTTGAGTCCACGATGAACGGATGACCGCCGTAATGCACGGGGCGGGGCTTGCCTAACTCCTGCATCAAGATCGCAAAGTAAGGGTATAATTTTGCATTTTGGGGGTTCCTCTGGTACATTGACTGGGTAAGGCGTTGGCAGACCAGACCGTTACACGCTCTGGAACGCCGACAAGCTGTCTGTATTAGTAAGCCTGCGGTCGTATCCACCCACCCCACGACCGTATCTGCTGTTCTCCTCATATCACAATTGAAGAAGGATTCGGAGGTTAATTAATGAGCAAATTACGGAACATTGCGATTCTGTTCGCATTGATGGCGTTGCTTGTCGCCTGTACGACCGCTGCGCCTGCTGCCGACGCCCCGGCTGCCGAGGCTCCCGCCGCCGCGACTGCTGCGCCGGCTGCCGAAGCCCCCGCCGCGGCTGAGCCTGCTGCGGACTCTCTGTCGGTTGGCGAACTTGCGGACGTAGCCCGCGAGGATACGCTGATTCTGGGTTGGAGCGTCGGTTCACCCTTAGGCGTCACCAATCCCTGGGCTTCCCCCGGCTACACCCACCAGGAAGCCAACGCTATGCTGTGGGAAGGCCTGGCCTACTTCCAGATCTTTGCAGACCGGGAACAGCCCTGGTTGGCCGAGAGCATGGAATACACCAAAGAGGACTTCACGGAACTGACCATCAAGCTGCGCCCTGGCGCCAAATGGAGCGATGGACAGCCTGTTACCTCCAAGGATGTGGTCTTCACCTTCGAGGGTCAGCTCAACCGCGAGACCCTGCCCTACCACGCCGCCTTCGTACAGTTTGTCGAGACGATCGCAGCTGTGGACGAGCAGACAGTCGTTGTCACCTTCAACCAGCCCGCCCCCCGCTTCAAATTCGAGGTTTTGACCTTGAAGTTTGACACCGGCATTCCGATTGTCCCTGCCCACGTGCTGGAAGGCCAGGAAGATGTGAACGCCTTCGTCGGTGGTCTGGAAATGCCCCATTCCGGCCCCTACACCACCGTTTTCTGGGATGCTACCCAGAAGATTTTGGACCTGCGCTCCGACTGGTGGGCCGTGGAAACCGGTCTGGTCCAAATGCCTGATGTCAAGCGCATTGTGATGGTCAACATTGGTGGCCAGGTGGGCCAGAGCATGGAAGTTGTCGCCCAGCGGGTGACCAACAACGAGTTCGACTCGGCTTTGGACTTCCGCCAGGACCTGATCGAGAACATCCTGAAGCAGAACCCGAAAGTCACCTCCCACACCGGCAGCGAGGCCCCCTACGGCTATCTTGACTGGTGGCCCAACTCCCTGTGGGTGAACACCCAGCTGGCCCCCTTTGACGATGTGAATGTACGTCGAGCCCTCAGTCTGGCTATCGACCGCGACACTGTCGATCAGATCGTCTATGGCGGCGCCAAAGTCACCACCATCTACCCCTTCCCCCTCTACCCCGGCTTGCAGGCTTTTGCCGACCTGCCAGAGGTAAAGGCCCTGGAAGAGAAGTACCAGCCCCGCAAGTACGATCTGGCTGAGAGCGATCGCTTGATGGAAGAAGCTGGCTTTGCCAAGAACAGCGCCGGTTTGTGGGAGAAAGACGGCCAGACCGTCGATGCCACAATCAATGGTTTTGAAGGCATTCACAGCGACATCGTGACTGTTCTGAACGAGATGCTGTTGCAGGCCGGTTTCGATGCCACCATCAACTTCGGCACCAACGCCTATCAGAATATGGCCGACGGTCAGCCGGGCCTCTATATGTTCGGTCATGGCGCCAGCCTGGTCGATCCCTATGCGGCCTTCGAACTCTACCACGGACGTTTCAGCGCAGCCATCGGCACCACCGCGGGCGCCAACCGCTTCTCCCGCTACAGCAACCCGGAATATGATGCCATTCTCGACGAGATGGCGCCTCTGGGTTCCGACGATCCCCGCTTCACTGAGCTGGCCGTCAAGGCGATGGAGCACTACTGGGCCAATCAGCTCGACATCCCGATCATCCAGTGGCTGCACCGCATCGCTTACAACCAGACCTACTGGACCAACTGGCCCACGACCACCAATCTGGGTTCGGGCACCAATGGCGCCTTCTGGGCGCACACCGGTATGTTGGTTGTGACAAACTTGAAGAAGGCCGAATAGGCGAACTTGCCTGCTTCGACGGGGGAACTGTTGGATCGTCGATGCCGGAAGCGCGTCGGGCTTGAACGTAGTTTCTAAACAAAGAGGGGATTCCATCTTGGAATTCCAAGATGGAATCCCCTCTTTGTAACTCTCTCTGCTCTTTTGATTACGGCCCAATTTGCGCAAAGGAAGAAGCCGTGAGTCTTCAATTGGTGATACGCCGCCTGCTCTTCTTACTACTGGTGGTTTGGTCGGCCTCGACGATTACTTTCTTTATCCCCCGTTTGTCTGATGTCAACCCTGTCCGCGAGCGTTTCGCTCAATTGGCCCGCTCCGGTGGTTTCTCTCCGGCTGACCTGGAAGTGATTGTTGATTCGTATAATACAAAGTTCGGTCTGGACAAACCCCTGATTGAACAATACTTCACCTATATGGGCAGCCTGGCCCGCTTTGACTTGGGCGTTTCTATGTATCGATACCCCAAGACGGTCATCGATCTGATTATGGAGTCCCTGCCCTGGACCATTGGCCTGCTGCTGGTTACTACTATCTTTACTTTTGTGATAGGCAATCTTTTGGGAGCTTTGGCAGCCTGGCCCACAGCCCCTAGCTGGCTACGCAGCGTGGCTACCTCATTTATTCTCCTGCTAGGTGTTCCTCCTGTCCTGATGGGTGTTCTCCTGATCTTTTTTGTCGCCTTCCAGTTCAAGCTGCTGCCCATCAGCGGTTCCCACTCTATCGGCATTATCCCTAGTTTCAGTCTTGACTTTATGCTGGACATGGCCAAGCATCAGGTGCTGCCTGCCCTTTCTCTGATTTTGGGGACGATTGGCAGCTGGGTGCTGGGTATGCGGGGGATGGGGGTGACGGTTCTGGGCGAAGATTATGTACTCTATGCCGAACATAAAGGTCTGAGCGGCACCACGATTTTCCGGGACTACTATCTGCGCAACGCATTGCTGCCCCAGGTTACGGCCTTCGCTCTGGCCCTGGGCACGGTTATTACCTCCGCTGTGGTTGTGGAGCAGATATTCGGCCTGCCCGGCCTGGGAACGATTCTGGGTCAGGCCATCGGCGCCAACGACTTTCTGGTCATCTACGGCATTGTCCTCTTTATCACAATTATGATTGCCACGTTGATGGTGGCGGTAGAGCTTCTCTACCCGCTGCTGGATCCGCGCATTCGACACGAAGGCTAAGAGAAGCCCTATGACAACTCTGGTAGAATCCCAGGCCCCGGTCCAGGAACGGTATCAGCCCCGCCGACTCCGCCTCTTCACCCGCTACCTGCGCCGCAATCCCAGTCTCACTGTCGGTCTGATCTTGGTACTCGGCCTGACAATTTTCACGGTCTATGGAATGCTGACCATCGATACCCGGGACGCCTATCCCCTGGCCACCATGCCCAAACAGGCCCCCAGCGCCGAGTACCCATTCGGCACCGACTTCTTTGGTCGGGACCTCTTCGCTGCGATGGTGCTGGGCACCTGGCAGACCGCGCTGATCGGCGTCATCGCCGGTCTGCTCGGAACGCTGATCGGTGTGGTTCTCGGTTTCATCTCCGCCTATTTCGGCGGCGTAGCGGACACAATCATCAAAGGCATCAGCCAGATACTCACCCCAATCCCCGTCTTTCTGATACAGGTGGTCATCGCCGGTTCGGTGGACAGACGCTCGGTGACTATCTTTACGATGGCCCTGATCGTCGTTATGCTGGCCTGGATGGGGCCAACGCTAGTGATGCGTTCGCAGGTGCTCACCATGAAAGAGCGGACCTATGTGTTGGTTGCCCGGCTCTCCGGTGTGGGTGATCTGGGAATCATCTTTCTGGAGATTCTGCCCAACCTGCTCCCTTTCATTGTTGCAGCCTTTGTGGGACAGGTCTTCGCCGGGGTCTTCGCCTCCTTCTATCTGGCGGTCCTGGGTCTTGGCCCCCTGCGCGAACCCCTGCTGGGCAATATCATCTGGGCGGCCCAATCTCAGGGTGCCTTTTTCAACGGCTGGTGGTGGTGGCCCATATTCCCCGCCCTGGCACTGGTCCTTATCCTGGGTTCGCTGGCTCTGATCAATATGGGGCTGGATGAATTTGCGAACCCTCGCGTACGTCGGACGGAGTAGGGGAATGAGCACAAAACCCGTGCGCTTGGAATGGAATCAGTCAGATGGAGCAGGATCAGGCGGTGTCAAGCCGGTTCTGCAAATCAAAGATCTGCATGTTTCGTACTATACCGACGCTGGCCGGGCCAAAGCCCTGGACGGCGTAAGCCTGGACCTCTTCCCAGGCGAAAAGCTGGGCTTGGTGGGCGAATCCGGCGCAGGCAAGAGCACAATGGCTCTGGCGATGATGCGCATGATCAAGCCGCCGGGTCGCATCGAAGGGGGACAGGTGATTGTTGATGGGGTGGACCTGGTGGGTCTTTCCAACGAGGATATGCTGAAAGCCCGTCTGAGCCGCATTGCCTATATTCCCCAGGGCGCGATGAACTCGCTCAACCCGGTGTTGCGCATCGGCGCGCAGATGATGGACGCCATCAAAGCCCACGGCGGCAAAGACAAGGCGGCTATGAAAAAGCGCTGCATCGCCGCCCTGGAAGCGGTGGACCTGCGTGCGTCGGTCTTTGAAAACTACGCCCACGAACTGAGCGGCGGAATGAAACAGCGGGTCTGCATTGCGATTGGAGTTCTGCTGGAGCCAAAGGTGATTGTGGCCGACGAGCCGACTAGCGCCCTGGATGTGGTGACCCAGCGCCAGGTCATTGACACCATCGACCGGGTGTGCGAGCAGTTGGGCGCGGCAGTCATTCTCATCGGCCACGATATGGGGCTGATGGCCCAGTTTGTGGACAAGGTGGCGGTCTTCTATGCTGGGCGTCTGGCCGAATTGACCGGCGTTTATCAGATGTTCACCGACGCCAAACACCCCTACGCCCACGCGCTCATCGACAGCCTGCCCAATCTGGAGAACAAAGGGCACTTCAGCGGGATTCCCGGTGTTGCGCCCGCGCTGCTGCGGCTGCCTTCGGGCTGTGCTTTCCACCCCCGCTGTTCCCAGGCGATGGAAATCTGCCGCACCACCCGGCCCAAAGCCCAGACCCTGGGCAATCACATTGTCGAATGCCATCTCTATTCAGAGCCAACGGAATCCCGGTAGCCTCATGACTGACCTACTCGAACTACGCAATGTGACGAAAGTCTTTACCTCTGGCCTGATTCAGAAGACAGCGACGACGGCCCTGGAAAATGTTTCTCTGAAAGTCAGCTCGGAAGAGCCGACGATTATTACTGTGGCCGGTGAGAGCGGTAGCGGCAAGACGACTCTGGCGATGCTCCTGCTCGGCTTTTTGGAGGCTTCCTCCGGGGAGATTCTCTATCGGGGCAAGGACATTCGGACCCTCAAAGGGCCGGAGAAGATGGCCTATCGCCGAGAAGTGCAGGCCGTCTTTCAGGACCCCTTCGCTGTCTTCAACCCCTTCTACACCGTCGATCATCTGCTCTCTGTGCCTATCAAGCGCTTCAAGCTGGCGAGCAATAAGACCGACGCCCGGGAACGAATGGTCGAAGCCCTGACCGCGGTGGGTCTGCATCCCCAGGACATTCTGGGCCGCTATCCCCACCAGTTGTCGGGTGGTCAGCGTCAGCGCATTAATGTGGCCCGCTCGCTGGTGTTGCGCCCCAAAATTCTGGTGGCGGATGAGCCGGTCTCGATGGTGGACGCCTCCTTGCGGGCCAACATTCTGGAAACCCTGCAAAAGCTGCAAAGGGACTACGGCGTCACGATCATCTACATCACCCACGATCTGACCACCGCCTATCACATCGCCAACTCGATTGTCGTCCTCTATCGAGGCAATGTGATGGAGGCTGGCGAGGTGGAGAAGGTGATCAAAGCGCCCCAACATCCCTACACCCAGCTGCTTATCGACTCGATTCCCTGGCCGGACATCAACCGCCAGTGGCGCAAATCTGAGGTGCAGGTCCGCGAGGCCGAGGGCAGCCATTCTGGGCCGGGCTGCAAGTTCTATTCCCGTTGTCCCCACGCCCACGAGAAATGCCGGGCCACGCCGCCCATGTACCGCTTGAGCCAGGACCAGGGCGCCACCTGCTATCTGTACGACCAGCACCCGCAGATCAGCCTGGAATCCCTTTCGGACCTCTTGCCGGTGTAAAGAGCGAAGGCAAGCTTTGATCGACATCATTTGTATAGACAGATTAAAGAGAACACGGATAGACGATCCGTGTTCTCTTTAATCTGTCTATACGATACCTGACTCTGAGAGATTGACCTTTGTCTATTGAACGAAATACCCCGCAAGACGTTGCAGCAGCCAGCGCGTCATTCACCGATCAACCGAATGGCTCTTCCGCACGGCTGAAGGCGCGAATACCTAAACTGGGCGTTGCCCGGGGGCTGAACCGTATCTTGGGCATTGTCGGGCTGGCCCGACGGCGCCTGCGTTACTATCTGGGACTCAACTTTCTTGCCCTGGTGGGTGTAGTGATCGCAGTTGGACTGGTCACCAGCGCTGGCTTCTTCTCCCAGGCGGTGGATACGGTCGTCATGCGCCAGGAGTTGGCTGAATACAGCCGCATCACCGGCAAACCACCTTTCTCCATGCGCGTCTTCAGCTCCTCCACGACCGCGGTGCCCCTCGCGTTGGAGCGGGCCACAGAGTTGGGCAAAGGCATTGCCACCACCCTTTCCCAGGAGATGAATCTGCCCGTGAGCGATCTGCTCATGCAGGTCAACAGCGGCATTGTCTCTATGCGCACAGAACGGGGAGGGGCCACAGCCAGCACCGATACGAACGTCTTCTATCAGGACGGCATAGCCGATCATATGTCCATTGCCCAGGGCGTGGCGCTGGATGAAAGCGCTGCCTCCGGCGAACAGGTCGATCTGTGGGTACATGCGCGCCTGGCCGGGACGATCGGTGTCGATGTGGGCGATACCATCTTTCTTTCGCTTGGCAGCAGTGAGCAATCTGTGCCGGGCCGGGTAGCCGGTGTCTGGCAGGCCGCCGACCCTAAAAATGCCTATTGGCTGACCGATCCGGACCAGGCGTTTGAGGAGGCCCTGGTGGTGCGCCGGGCCGATTATATCGGGCGCATTGAGCCGATCCTGGCGATCAAAGTGCGGGCTGCTACCTGGCGGGTAACTCTGGACGAGAGCCAGGCCAACCCCGCGGATGGCCGTAACTATGTCAGCGCACTGGAACGCGCCCCCGTCATTATCAACCGCTTTCTGCCCGGCGCACGGGTGACCTCCCCCGCCCTCTCTCTGGAAAAATTCGTCAATCGTCAGACCAGCCTGACGACTCTGCTGCTGGGTTTCAATGTGCCTGGTCTGGGCTTTCTGCTCTACTTTTTGGTTCTGACTTCGGCTGTGATCGCCTATTGGCAGCGGCGGGAGATCGCCGTCCTGGTCAGCCGGGGAATGGGCCGCCTGACTGTTTTGAACTTCACCCTGACCGAGGCGACTCTGCTCTTCATTTTTGGGCTGCCTCTGGGTCTGGCTTTTGGCATCGTTCTGGCCCGGCTGATGGGCTATGTCTCCAGCTTTCTAACCTTCACGGATCGGGCACCTTTGCCCGTCTCCTGGCTGGGGATCAACTGGCGGCTGATTCTTCTCACAATGGGTATTGTTCTGCTGGCCCGGCTGTGGGCATCTTTTGGAGCCAGCCGGGAGAGTGTAATCTCCCAGGAACGGGAAAATGTGCGTCCCCAGCAGGGGCCGTTCTGGTATCGCTATTATCTCGACCTTCTGCTCATTATCCCTACTTTCTATGCCTACGATCAGTTGTCCAAGACTGGCTCTTTGGGCCAGCTGATCAAGAACCGGCCCGAAGACATCTTCCAGGACCCACTGCTGGTGCTGGTTCCTGCCCTCTTTATCGTGAGTTTCAGCCTGCTGGCCATGCGTCCCTTTCCCCTGCTTATGCGCCTGATCGACGCTCTGGTCTCCCGACTTCCCTCGCTTTCGCTGCATATGGCCTTGCGCCAGCTCAGCCGCCAGAGCCACACCTATATTAATCCACTCCTCTTGGTGATTGTCTCACTGGCGCTGGGTGTCTACACCTTTTCTATGGCCGCCAGCCTGGATCAATGGTTGCAGGACCGCATCTTCTACAGCATTGGCGCGGATGTGACATTGGAGCCTTTTTCCGAGACTGAGGCCCTGGCCAACCTGCCCGGTGCCGATTGGATTCCCCCGACCGGTGATTACGCGGCCGTGCCTGGTGTGGCTGCGGCGACCCGTGTGGGCGACTACCGGACCGAGATATATCTGCCCGACGGACAGGTGCGGGGGCGTTTTCTGGCCGTGGATCGCAGCGACTTTCCCAAAGTGGCCTGGTTTCGCAGCGATCTGGCCCCGGAGTCGTTGGGAGGGCTGATGAATCGCTTGGCTCTGGCCGGGCCAAACGTACTGGTGTCGGAGAAATTTTTCGTCGACAATCTGCTCTCGATTGGGGATCGCATCGGTCTGCTTGTCTTTACTGATCCGGGTTCAACTGTGCGGGACGAGTTTGTGATTGCCGGTATCTACAAATACTTCCCCACTATTTACGAGGACGAAGTGGTCGTCATTGGCAATATGGACTATCTCTTTTCCTATTTTCCAGTTACGATGCCCCACAATATCTGGTTGCGGCTGCAACCTGGCGTTGAGAGTGCCGGTGTTTTGACTGCGATCCCCCAATTGACCGGCGTGGACACCATTAGAAGAGTCGGCGCAGATAGTGCGCTGGACAAGCAGCGGGCCCAAATGGAGCGGGTGGGCGTCTTTGGCACGCTGACGGTTAGTTTTGTAATGTCGGCATTGATGGCAGCCCTGGGGCTGCTCACGTACAGCTACGCTTCGCTCAACGAACGGCTCTTCCACTTTTCTGTGTTACGCGCGATTGGGATGCGCCGGGCCGCGGTCGCTGTGCAGGTGATGCTGGAATATGCGATTCTGACAGCCTACGGCGCGGTGGTGGGGGTATTGGTCGGCTCCTACGCCGCCCAACTCTTTGTGCCCCTTTTCCGGGTGGGGGCCGGCGCCAATGCACCCCTGCCGCCTCTCATTCCTGTCATCGCCGGGGAGGAGATTCTGCCTCTGGTCCTGGCCTTTTCTGGGTTGATGGTGTTGCTGGAGTTGGTTGTCCTCTCGTCCGCGCTCTACCGGCGGATTTTTGTGGCGCTGCGCATGGGGTATAGCGGGTAGGGGAGGGGGAATGGGGAATGGGGAATGAAAGATCGGCATATCACCTGCCACCTGCCACCTGCCACCTGCCACCTGCCACTTGCCACTTGCCACTTGCCACCTTCCACCTTCCACCTTCCACCTGCCCCTTTTTCTGTTTGACAAACCTCGCCGTTCCGTCTACAATCCTTTTGTTCCGTTCACAATTCTTGTTTCTTGTCCCATACGCCAGGACGACACCACGACGGTTGTCGTTTTCGTCCGCAGGCGTATTCTTTTTACCCTTTGGCCGTCGTCGTTTCCAGGAGAAGCCAAATGTTTACTGGCGAACGTAGTCCATCCAGTGTCCAACCGCCCGAACAGGCGATGTATATCCCTGCTCCGTCCTTCCCCCGTTTTGCCCCCGCTCGCCCTTCCTGTTGTTTCTCCTGTTGTTTCTCCTGTTGTTTCTCCTGTAATAGCTGTCCCTGTTGTTGATCCTGCAGAACAGCGTTTGTGCCTGTCATTTCTGGTTTTTGGCCCTTTTCCCAAGCGAAGTTCTGTAATCCCTGGCTTTCGTTGCGCAAGGCAGACTCTTGTGCGACCGGTGATCTTTTTGCGTTCCGTTTCAGTCGAGCAGTGACCGATTTACACATTTTGCAATAGGCGTATTCAACCCAATACGGCTACCTGTTACCCAAAGGAGACCGACGAATGACCCCCATCACACTGACCTGGAAAGATACCCTCCAGGAAGATATAGAGGAGAGTTGGGCGCACGAGATCGACATTTTTGAAGGACAGATGTTCCTCACCGGCGATGGCAAGTTGAGCGAGAAAGTCTTCGCCGAGAGCCGCCTGCGCCGGGGTGTCTACGGCCAGCGCTACGACAACGGCCAGCGCCACGACGGTTTTGAAAGCCAGAAGTTGGCCTTCCCCTCGGAACGGGTAAAAGGGCCGGACACCTATTGGGACGCGCCGGGAATGGTGCGTATCAAAATACCCTATGGCGGTCTGAACCCGGAGCAGTTGGATGTGATCGCCCAACTGTCCGACGAGTATTCGGACAGCATCCTGCACGTGACCACCCGCCAGGACATCCAACTCCACTTTGTCCACATCGAAGACACGCCAGACCTGATGCGACGTCTGGCTGCGGTGGGCATCACCACCCGGGAAGCTTGCGGCAACTCCGTACGCAACGTCACCTGCTGCCAGCTCTCCGGCGTCTGCCGCACAGAAGCCTTCGACGCCACCCCCTACGCCGACGCCCTGACCTGGTTTCTGCTGGGCCACGACGACGTGCAGGATTTTGGCCGCAAGTTCAAAATCGCCTTTTCCGGCTGCGAGCAGGAAGCCTGTGGTCTGGTGATGATGCACGATATGGGCTTCCTGGCCCAGGTGCGCACAGTGGACGGCAAGCCCCAGCGGGGCTTCCGGGTCTATGTGGGCGGCGGCCTGGGCACAGTACCCCACCAGGCCAAAGTGCTGAGCGAATTCACCGCGGAAGATGAGATTCTGCCCCAGGCCCAGGCCGTGGCCCGGGTCTTTGCCCGGCTGGGCGAGAAGAAGAACCGCAACCGGGCGCGCATCAAATTCCTGGTGGCCGACCTGGGCATCGAAGAATTCCGCCGTCTGGTGGAGGAAGAGCGCAAAATTCTGCCCTACGATGACCGCTGGACAGCCTTCCTCAGCACACTGCCCCATTACAAGGAGACACCCAGCCGCGCCCCGGCCCATCTCAACGGTGTGGCACGTTCGGCGGAATTCAACAACTGGTATGAGACAAACGTCTATCAGCAGCGCCAGGAAGGCTATGCGGTGGTGACTGTCAACCTGCCTTTGGGCGATATGACTACCCGCCAGAGCTTCCAACTGGCCGACATCGCCCGTAAATATGTGGGCGACAACATCCGCGCCACCGTCGAGCAGAATATCGTCCTGCGCTGGGTTCCCCTGGCCGATCTGCCCAACCTCTACGCGGATTTGAAAGCCATCGGTCTGGGCGCGCCCGGCGCGGGGACCATTGTGGACATCACCTCCTGCCCCGGCACTGACACCTGCAAGTTGGGTATCGCCTCTTCCCGGGGGCTGGCCGGTGAACTGCTCACTGGGCTGACGGCCAAGAGTGCCTCCCTGCCCGACGCCATCAAAGGGCTGAAGATCAAAATCAGCGGCTGCTTCAATTCCTGCGGCCAGCACCACGTGGCCGACATCGGCTTCTTTGGCAACAGTCGGCGCAGCGGCAACCACAAAGTGCCCCACTTCCAGGTAGTATTGGGCGGGCGCTGGCGGGAGAACGCAGGCAGCTATGGCCTGGCTGTGGGCGCTGTGCCCAGCAAGAATGTGCCCCAGGTGGTGGACGCTGTGACCAATCGCTACGTGGCCGACCGGGAGCGGGGCGAGAGCTTCCAGGACTGGATCGGGCGCATCGGCAAAAAGGAGGCCAGGGCCCTTCTGGAACCCTTTATGGGCCTGCCCGTCTTCGAACTACAGCCCGAATTCTTCTCCGATTGGGGTGATCCGCGGGTCTTCAGCCTGGGCGACATCGGCATCGGCGAGTGCGCGGGCGAGGTGGTTTCCCTCTTCTCCTTTGAGATTGCCCAGGCCGAATCGGAAGCCTGGGACGCCCAATTGGTCCTGGAGAAAAAGTCCTTCGTCGAGGCGGAGGAGAAGGCCTACCGGTCGATGATTTCGGCGGCCCGCGCCCTGGTCAAGACCCAATTCCTGGATGTGGGCGACGATCCGAATCGCATTGTGGACGAATTCAAGAGCCGCTTCTACGACACCCAGCTCTTCTTCGATCCCTTTGTCAAGGGCAAATTTGCCCACTATCTGCTCGACCGCCACGACCAGACCAACCCCAAGCAGGACGCGGACGCGGCCCATCGGCTGATTGAGGAATCCCTGCTCTTTATTGAAGCGGTCCACGCCTGTGAGAGCAAAACCAGCAATACTGTGTTGATTGAAATTTAGCGTTCATTAGAATTTCTGTACTGGTCAACTGGATGATGAAAAGGCCATTTTTAACGCAAAGGCGCAAAGATGCAAGGACGCAGAGGAGAAGCAGCAAATCTTTGCATCTCTGCTCCTTTGCATCTTTGCGTTGGAAATTTCGCCATTATTGTGATCAGCACAGTTCATTAGAATTTCTGTTTTCTGGGCAAAAGTCAAAGGATTCTGTATACACGGATGGAAGAGAAGACGGAAAGCTGACCCGAATCAGTCTTCTCTTTTATCCGTGTATACAAAGATCGCTACTTTGGGCACTGCCCGGATGGTAATAGCATAGGAGAGAACGAAATGACGATTCCTAAGCGGATCAGCATCAAATATCAGGCCGAGGCTGGCCCCGGCTTTGACATCATCGACGCGGTGCCCGTCTTTCACCGCTGGATTCGGGAGCACGTGGTAGAGAACGAAC
>CAMDQF010000025.1 GCA_945905745.1 Litorilinea aerophila | reverse complement strand
CGCGCCACCCCGCCCACCGCCGGCAGCCCATAGGCCACCACCGGCAAGATCAGATGATCCGGCCCGCCCCAGCCACCGGCCGGCAACCAACGCAGCCTGGCGGCAAAAATGTAGACCAGAATAAAGCCCAACACAAAGCTGGGAATAATGCCAAAAGCAACCGAAAAGATCGTCACCCCATGATCAAACCAGGAATTGGCGTGACTGGCGGCAATCAGGCCAATCGTAATGCCAATCGTCACGGCAAAGGTTGCCGCCAGCCCCCCAACCAGCGCGCTGTAGGGTAACAGATCGCGAATGATCGCCGTCACCGACTTTTCCGGCGCGGAAAAGGGGGTGCCAAAGTCGAACACCAGCGCATTGCGCAACCAGACCAGGTATTGCTGCCAGACTGGTCTATCTAGCCCATACTTGGCCTTGAACTGCACAATCTGCTTTTCGCTCATCGGAATCTCGGCACCTTGCAACCACGGCCCACCCGGCACCGTGCGCGAAAGTGCAAAGGTGAAGAGCGAGAGCAGCAGCAGTGTAAACAGAATACCAAGCACGCGGCGGACGGCGTATTCAAGCATAGACAACCTTTATTCTATGACAGGGTGACAGGGTGAGGGGGTGACTTGGTTGTGTAACTTCACCCTGTCACCCCCTCACCCTGTCAACACTAAGCCACCCCTGCCCGACAACTTGCCTCGGCCCAATAGACGCCTTCGCGCGCATTGGGTACACCAGGAGGGCCGCCCTTGAAGACAAAGCCGTTCTTGTTGGGGGTTGCCCATTCACCCTTAAGGTTACAAGGTGAGAGACCAATACCGAAGTTGTGTTTCATAAAGAACCAGGCGGTGCCTTCGATCAGGCGCTTTTCTGCCTCGCGCAGGAGTTCAAAGCGCTTGGCCGGATCATTCAAGATTGAGTTGGCCGCTGTGTAAAATTCGTCCCAGGAGGTGTCAGTATGGGGATGTCGCCCGCTCGAGCGCCAAACATTCATAAAGGTCGCTGGGTCCAGATAGTCCATGTTGTAATTCACATAGTAGATTGGCGCGTTCTCCTTCAGACTGCTGGTGAAGGATTGGAAGTCCGAAGGACGTAACTCAACGGTGATATTGAGGTTTTCCTTCCAACGCGCCTGCATGGCTTCGCATAAGGCCAAATCGGTGTCACTTGGTTGACGGATATACATCTCAAAAGTGGGGAAATCCTTCCCATCGGGGAAACCAGCCGCGGCCAACAATTCGCGCGCTTTTTCGGGGTCATAGACATTCGGGTCAAGCGTCTTGATAGCATCGTCCTGATTGTTGGGAAAGCCGGTCGGAATCAAACCCCACCCCGTATAGGAATACCCACGGAAGATCTCCTGCACCAGGGTGTCTTTGTCAATGGCTTTGCAGAGCGCCAGCCGCACATCTGGGTTGTCGAGCGGAGCAAATTTGCCGGTGGTGTTAAAACCAATGTAGTCGGTGCCGGTGGCAATACCTTCCGCCATCTCGGATTTTAACACCGGGTTGGCTTCAATGATCTGCAATTCGGCAGGCGGCGTGGTAGGTCCGACACCATAGCCAGGGACGTCACCGGCAATATAGGCGGCCAGACCGCTGGGCATGGTCTCTTCACGAATTTCGGTGAAATAGGGCCGGCGCACGCCCTTATAATTGGTGTTCAATTCCCATTTGTGACTGATGTCGCGATTGAACTCGGTCAACTTAAATGGCCCAGAGGAGATATAACGAGCGGGATCCAGCGCCCAATTCTCGCCCACATCTTCCCAGATGCCTTTCTTTGCCACCATGAACCAGCCAAAGACGGCGGGCAGATAGGCGACCGGTGATTCGGTATAGACGCGCAAGGTGTGATCGTCCACCGCTTCCATGCCCAACTCTTCGGGCTTGGCTTCGCCAGCCAAGACCTTTTGGGCATTTTTGATATCGAAGTAGTACCAGCCAAAGTCGTAGTTATGGCTGAGCGAATACTGCATGGTGTAAACCCAGTCATGGGCAGTGATCGGCGAACCATCGCTAAACTGCAATTCCTTGCGCAGGGCAAAATCCCAGTAAGCGCCGTCATCCGACGCCTTCCAGCTTTCAGCACCGATACCAATCACGTTAAAATCGTTGTCAAGTGAGGTGAGGGTTTCTGCGCCACCGCCATGCTCAAAGGCACGGTTGTAGAGCGATTCCATAATGTGCCCGAAGCCGCCGCCAGTTTGACCGACAGCCTCGCGCCAAAACTGTTGATCAAGGGGCAAAGCATCGGCTGGGAACTCTTTGCCCAACGCGTTCATCACTGTTTCCGCAGCAGCCTGGTTGCCGGGCGCGGCCGGTGCCGGGGCAATCGGTGGCATGGCTGGACAGGCGGCCAGCAGAGAGCTGGTGGCAACACCAAATGCCACCAGACTTGCACCGCGCAGGAAATCTCTTCGGCTTACTCGATTCTGCATAGCAAATTCCTCCTGAAATTGAAATAGAAACACACAAAAAACGGACATCTAATCGGCCTTCTTGTCAAGGGGGAGTGACAAGAGTCTGATTTCGCCCACAGCGTGCGCCGAAAAATTCCTGCAATCGGCTACCTACATTGCACTGCGATGTTAATCAATAGGGACTTGTCGAAACGGCTTGGGTTGGCGACGGGCGATTGACCAGCCATAGGCGGTATGCTAAAATGCTGTGAGGTGAATAAAGCATAGAGAATTAATCGAGCAAGCGCAAGGACCGAGAACGGACATAAAGCGGACATGACAGGTGACAAAACTTTTCTGGAAGATTTACAGAAGGCGCTCAACCACCTCAACGATCCAACTTTCCGCCCAGCGGCCACACTTTGCCAGAAGTTGGGCGTCCCGGCAGCAGCCTACAACTGGGCCGAACCCCTGCGCCAGGCCATCCAGCGCCTGCAGCCCACTCCCTCTGCTTCTGCCCACAGTCGAGGGCAGCGCCTCTATCAGGTGTTGCTCCAGCGCTACATCCACAACGAAACCCAGGAAAGTACCGCCGAACAGCTACACATCACCGCCCGCCACCTGCGCCGGGAACAGACCGACGCGGTGCAGGCGTTGGCCCGTCTGCTCTGGGACTACCCCGCGCAGCCAGAGACACCCACAGACGAGTGGTCCGCACAGCTCCGCCAGGAGTTGACGGCCTTGCAGCGGGGCACACCCTCCGGCACAAGCGATGCCGGCGAAACGATCCAGCGGGTGGTCGATCTGCTGGCCCCTGTGCAAGAGAAAGCGGGTATCTTCTTGCGCGTGGGTACCCTGTCACCGGGACTGGCCGTGGCCGTACACCCCGCGGGCTTGCGCCAACTTCTGCTACGCATCCTTACCGAGTGGTCGCGCCATCTGCCCGGCGGGGAGATCGACATCGGCGCCGGGCGAGAAGGGGAGCAGGTGTGGATCCGACTGGCTGGTAGCCCCGTCGCCATACAACAGATGCCCGACGACCCCCTGCTGCAAGAGTTGTTGAGCCAATTCGGCGCTTCTCTGCGCCTGGAACAGAGCGAGACAGCCACCCATCTGACCCTCAGCCTGGCTGCCGCGCCCCCCATCCGTATACTGGTGGTGGATGATAACGAGGATCTGCTGCACTTCTACCGGCGCTACGTGGCAAACACCCGCTACCAGATCATCCCACTGACCGATGGCGACCTGCTCCTGGAGACGCTGGAAGCTGTGCGGCCCGATGTCATTGTTTTGGATGTAATGCTGCCGACTGCCGACGGCTGGGAGCTGCTCACCCATCTGCGCCAGCACCCCCTGGGCCGCACGCTCCCCATTCTGGTCTGCTCGGTGATTCAGGAAGAAGAATTGGCCCGCGCCCTGGGCGCGTCCGGCTACATACGCAAACCCGTGGGCCGCCAGGAACTGCTGCAAGCGCTCAACGCGGCCCTGGCGGTGACTCCTACGCCGGCAATTCCATATTTGACAGAAATAGAACGCGGATGACGCTGATTGGGCAGATCAAAGCGGATAAAAGCAAAAACCTGCGCAGTAAAATCCGCAAAAATTCGCTCCATCCGCGTTATCCGCGTTATCCGCGTTCTATATTTGGAACTGCTGCCTACGTGTCGGGCTGGCCCAGCAGCAGCGGGATGACCTGGGCGGCGCGTAGAAGTTTGTAAAAGGGTGTGCGTTCGCCCGCGGCCGCAACGAGAATCTGGCTGGAGAGAGGTTCGTCGCCCGGGTCCTGCGCCGAGAGGAGAAAAACGGGGATCGGGCGCAGAGCATCGTCCAGCGCTTTGGCGGCCAATACTTGCCAGCCATCCATTTCGGGCAACTTCACATCCAGTAGCACCAGGTCCGGCTGTTCCGCCCGCATCTGGGCCAGCGCCTCCTGTCCGTCCGCCGCGCTGACCACCCGCAGCGTCTCGTCAATGGCAACCAGCATACGCGCAAAAAGACGGCGCGTGTCCCCGTCGTCGTCCACCACCAGCACAGTGCGCGGTTTCGGCTGCACCTGCCCGATGACCGCGGCCAACTCAGTCCGTGTGATGGGTTTGAGCAGTTGACCCGACGCACCCGCGGCCAGGGCATGGCCGAGACGGGGCGGCAAGCTGCACCCCATCACCGGCAGGTCGGGCCACTTCTGGCGGGCCTCGGCCAGCATCTCCAGGAGCAGACGGGGCGAGGCATCGTTCAAAATCAATGAGTGGGCAGGGAACTCCGCCACCACCCCAACCGCCTCCGCCAGAGAGGCCACGCGCACATACTCCGCCTGATCGTCGAAGCGGCTGAAGGCGTCGCACAGATCGGTGTTGGCGTCGCAGATGATGACACGGGGCTTCACAATTTTCTGGGGCAGGTTGGCCGCCTGATCGCGCACATGCCACTGCCATTCATCCAACAGCCAGCGATCCGCGCCCCCGGCGGGCAGAGGCAGCGCGGTGATGGGCAGGCTGAAATAGAAGGCGCTGCCCTCGCCCAGCGTACTTTCCAACCACATACGGCCGCTGTGCATCTCGATAAACTGCTTGCTGATGCTCAGCCCCAGACCGCTGCCATTCTCGTTGCGCCGCGCCCCAAAGGTGCCCCGGTAGAACGGCTCGAAGATGTGCGCGGCATCTTCCGGCGCAATGCCCGGCCCGGTGTCGCGCACACAGACAGTCAGCGAGTGGTCGTCGTGACGCACCTGCACGCGCACGCTGCCCTGTTCGGTATGGCGGGCCGCGTTGCTGAGCAGGTTGACCAGCACCTGGCGCACCCGGTTGCTGTCGCAATAGGCAGGCGGCAGATCCGGCGGCAGCTCCAGATGCAGCGCCACCGCCTTCTTTTCCAGCAGAGGGTAGACCACCGCCGCGGCCCGCTCCACCACAGCGGACAAATCTACCCGGTCGCGGTGCAGGGCCAGCCGGTTGGCCTCGATCTGGCTCAGGTCCAACACGTCGTTGACCATTGCCAGCAGGTGTTGGGTGTTGCGCCGCACAATCTCCAAATCTTCCAGCAGTGGGGTGGGCAGCGGGGCACCGTAGACGTGGGGGGCTTCGATGAGCAGGTCGGAGAGGCCGATGATCATATTCAACGGCGTGCGGAATTCGTGGCTGACATTGGCGACAAAGGCGGCTTTGGTCTTGTGCGCCTCTTCGGCGGCCATCTGCGCCGCGGCCAGCCGCCGGTTCATCAGATCAAGCTGCCGGTTGGCATGGGCCAGATCGTCCAGTGTCTGGTGTAGTTGGGCGCGGTTGGCGCGCACTTCGTCCAGTGTGCCCTGGGCACCCAGATAGTGACGCCACGCCCAGTCAGCCAACTGGGCAATCGAGCGTAGACTGCCCCAAAAGACCAACGCCATCAGCCAGACGCCAGCCAGGGCCAGAAGCAGTTCCGGGATAGGCAGACGCTCTGTAGCCCATAGCCACCCGATCCCCAGCGTGCAGAACCCCGCAACTATCAGCCCAGCCCGGTCGCCCAGAAGAATCAGGCCGAGAGTAGCGGGGATCGCCAGCAAAACGAGCGCCCCTTCCCAGGGCAACCAGAAACGCAGGAGAAAGACAGTGGCCGTTAGGCCAGCCAGCAGGGCCCACACACCCGCAACCTCGCGCCAGGCGGCGATCAGCCAGATCACGCCGGCCAGAACAAAGATCAGCAGAGAGAGCGGCAGACTGGACGCAATGTATTGGGGTGTGCCGCCCACCAGCCCAATTACCCCACCCGCCACTGCCAGACCAGCGATCACAGCCTGGACGGGGATGCGTACTTGGACCAGGAATTCATTGTCGGCGGGGCGGGGCGATGGGTGATTCATTGACATTCCGCTGTGACCGGCAGATCGGCCCGCTCCTGGGCCAGGGTGCAGGCCAGTTCGCCCGGCGGCAGGTCGTCGGGGAGGGGAGCGACGGGCAGGTTCATCGCAGCAATCCGTTCGGTCATTGGGGTCTTGGGATGATTGGGCTTTATGGACGATCTAGGGATTGTCGTTTCGCCTTCCACGCTGTCACCCGGTTGTGGATTTCATCTATGCTGGCGTCTCTCTAGAGGATATCTGGCTCTTTGGGATCTCAGGGGGTTGACAAGCCGAAACGATGATGGCGGTGCGCACAATTTTTGAAAAACTGCCCAAATTAGGCCACCGTTTGAAGTCACTGCATTTGTCAACCCCCTGAGATCCCAAAGAGCCGGATATCTCTGTGTGTCACGGCAATCCGAGGATACGCGCGAAAAGCCTACGCACCTGCGCCAAATCTGACTGGCTCAATTTCCCCAAAGGGCGTCGTACCAGACGGACTTCAAACGACGACAAGACGGGTTTGACAACACTTGGTTTTAGCAGCCCGGCACTCTGCCAATCTACCACTTCCACTTCGTCTGCGCCGCCTTTGAATTGGCTGGTGATCGGGGCCATAACCAGATCAGGGTGAACTCGGTTGTAAGTATCCTCGCTTAAGACTACCGCCGGACGCTGTTTCGTACCTCTCTGATCGGTGAAAGGGAAGGGCACCAACAGCACATCGCCCTGCCTATAGCTGGTCATAGACTTCATCTTCCTCGTTATCCCAAACGTGGGCAAAGGCTGCTTCCGATTGCTTCATTGCCTCCTGAACCAACGCCAGGTGAGAGATATCTTCCTGCAAGATCGTAACCAATAGCCTTGTGTTCGGGGCCAGATCGAGTTGTGCGTCCAGTTGAATACGAATACCGTCGAAATAGGCCGGTACGGTCATTAGAATGTTGCTCATCATAACTTCTCCCTGAAATATAAGCCGCTGTCCCACGGACCGAATCCCGCTATCTGCGCCAGTCTATCTGCCAATTCGCGAGGACTGGTTGTGATGGCATTATACCACAGGCTTTCTTCTCCTCGCCCGTCTTCTGCGTCGACGGCCCAAATACCCATAGGAATACGCTCGCTCTCCGCCGGGTGCCCCCACGCCCCAACCGCCCACCGAATTCGTCTGTGTTGGGTGAATCCCTGGGCCGTTGACGGGACAAAGGTTGTTGCAGGTGGGGGATTCACCCAACCTGCCCAGCTACGGGCACACCGCTGTGACCGGCAGATGGGCGCGCTTCTGGGCTTCGGCCAGGGTACAGGCCAACTCGCCCGGCGGCAGGTCGTCGGGGAGGAGGGCGATGGCCGCAGCGTACTCGGCCGCGGCTTCGGCGTTCTTCTGGACATTGAGCAGCACATAGCCCAGCCGCTGGTGTACCCACGGGTCCGCCGGGCGCAATTCCACAGCCTTGCGGTAGTGGTGTTCGGCTTCTTGCCAGCTTTGCCCGGCCACGGGCGCAGCCGTCGGCAAATAGAAATCCCCCACCCGGCTGTGCAGCCAACCGGAATTGGGGCGCAGCGCCAACGCCTGTGAATAGGCTTCCTCGGCGCACGCCCGATCCCCCCACCCCGCGCACAGCCCAGCCTGTGTGATGGCGACGTAGGCTTCGTTGGGCGTTGTCTGCCGTGCCTGTTCGATGAGCGCATCTGCCGCGGCCCGGTCATCAGCCAACAGACGGGCCAGTTCTAAATGCGCCCAGGGCGCACTGGTCAGCAGGTCCGTGGCCCGGCTCAGATTAGCTCCGGCCGCGTCCGACAGGCCCGCCTGCGTCTGGGCGCGGGCCAGGGCCACTAGAGAGACATACGCGCCCGCATCGTCGGCGGCAAAACCAGCGATGACCGCAGTGTACGCGGCGGCAGCCGCGGCGGGATCGCCCTGCAACTCGTGGATCAGCCCCAGGGCAAAGGCGCGCTGCCTTCCGAAGATGACCGGGGAGAGGGCGTGGGCGGCTGTCGCGGCTTGGGCAAAAGCGTCCTCGGCCGCGGACGGGTTGGGAAGTGCGTCGCCGTACCAGTTGGTATAGGCTTCACCGATGGCAATCCAGGCCGCGGGGTCGTGGGGGTTGGCCTCGGCTGCCGCTCTCAACGCGGCGACGCCCTGCCGATAGTCCCCCTGCAGGACAAAAGACTTGCCCAGATAGTAGCGGATCAACGCGGTCTGGCTGGGGTCGGGGTCGCTGGACGGCGCGCAGTCCGGGCGGACGGGAAGCAAAGCCCCGTCCACCTCTTCCCCCGCACAGTAGAGCGCGGCCAGGAAGTTGGGCTGGGCTGCTTCGGGTTGACCGACGGCATAACGGGCCAGCCCCAGGGCAAACCAGGCGATGACGTGGGTGCGCTGGGTGACTTCGCCCGCGATGTCAATGCAGGCTGTACATTCGATGCGTTCGGCCACCGGGTCGTAGCGCAGAGGCTCGGCCCGGTAGGGGCGAATCTGCCCGCTCTCGCCCACCCCCAAGCGGTCGGTCAATTCAAAATAGATGCGGGTCTTGCCCTCCGCAGGAAAGACTGTGCCCCAGATGACGAGCAGCGCGCTTTCCTCGGCGACCACGATTCTGGCTGCCTGACTGTCGGCCACCTCGCGCACCTGCACAATCGCCACGTCGGCTGCGCCGGCTGCGTCCAACACGCCGCGCAACTCCTGTTCCAGGGCAGTGGTGATTTCGATGGCTTTGGTGTTCTCTTGCGGCGAAAGGTGAGCGACTAGAATGCAAGCTTTGCCAGGGGGACAATTGGTCCGCAACTGCCAGGCGATGAACCCGGCAAAGGCAAGAGCGAGGAGCAGAACGGCACCGGCTGTGGGGATTGGATGTTTTTTCCATACGTAGCCTGGAATTTGAAGCAGTTGGGTGATCCTCTTGGACAGATGACCGCCACCGTCAGTGATCGTTAGCCATAGTTCCACAGCAAGCAGAAGAAGCCAGATGGCGATAATCGGCCAGATTCGGTTGACTTGAATGTAATTTGTGACGACATTGCCAGCCAGAGAGGAAAGGGAGGCGGTGATAATGAGAATTATCCGGCGGGAAGTTGGATCGGGATTGCGGTTGTTGGGTTCGGCCACGGTTCACCCCCACCTGGTCTCCCCCATTCTGGGGGAGGAGTTGATCGCACGTAGAGTTGTCGACTGTACAACCAACACCACCCGTCCCACCAACGATCCCTTCCCACGGCAACAACCCAACCTACGGGATTGTCCGCTCTCCGCCGGTCCGTGACCGGCGGGCGGTGGAGTGCTGGCTGGTGTTGCCGCCGGATCACGGACTCGGCGAGAGCAAGCAAGGCGTGGAAACGAGAAAACCAGCCATTGAATCGCAGACGCCATTCGCCCTATGATTTAAACTAGATGAACCGGCGCTGTGCAAAAGAAGACAACCGACGACAACAAATACGATGACACACATATTCCTATGTGAATTTGCCTACTACTCCACTGAAACAAAAACAAGCTCCGAGCTAACAAGAATGGTTCCCGTCTGGGAGTGTCGAACTTCTACGTGTATCTCATGAGAGCCAGATGTCGTTATCCGCCAATTCCCTGTAAAAGTCAACTCCCCGTCTTCAGCCAACTGCAACTCTATGGGAGGCAATGTGGACGAGTTCGGTGGTTTGACAACCACAACCAGTTGAACATCCGTATTGCCAATATTTAAAGCTCTGGTAATCCGACCATTTGCACAGTAAAGATGTACGCTCATCTCCACCTGATCCCCTACATGCAGATTGCTCCATGCGGCCTCCTGCAATTCAATCTGCGGCACTGGCAGATAACGAATCGTCTGCCCCCCAAATTCTGTGAGTAGGTCCAGATCACCCCCCGCCGACCTACCCTTATATAGACGCAGCGCATAAGCATAATTCAACGTAAAGGCATCACCCGCGACAGCCCATTGCAGACGTCGTTGAGGTAACTTCTCTAGGAAGTTACATGCATCATCCGGTGTGTTATCCGAATAAGTATCACCGCGCGTGTCCCTGGTCAAAGGCATGATTGGCAATTCATTGGCAATCGAGAAATACAGTGTTTCGCCGGCAGGCATAGTCAGTTTGTATTCAACCTGAACCGGGAATTTCGCGCCCGTCGTGCCCGGCACATTCATGGACACCTCCGGCGACAGCACTCTCGCCACAGGCATTGCGGTGGGGGTACGTGTGGGAGTCGGTGTGCGTGTCGGAGTCGGTGTGCGTGTCGAAGTTGGCACCGGTGTAACCACATCGATCTGCCACAGTTGTCTGCCACCTACACCCTTGCCATTCACCTGAATCTCGGCCTCAATCCAATACTGCCCTGATTTAGAAATACGCAGGTTTCCAGCATAAGTTGCACTGCCTGAGTTCTTTAGTAACTCCTGGCGTCCCCCGACCTCTTCGCCCTGTTTTGCTACAGCAACCAGGCTTACACCACCACTCACTTTAATGTCATCCAGTGTGAGTGCATGCTCTTGCTCTCCGCAGAACAGACTCACATCCACCAGTACACTGCCTCCTGCCTGCAATTGCACAGGTGTCCCATCAGTCGGCTTCCAATCAATCTGGGGAGCGGCCTGTAGCTGCACCGTATAGGCGGCCCCATTCGCACGGGATGACGTGTCACTAACTGTCCCGTGCCACACCTGCAAGGTGAGGTCCGTCGCCCATACCAGCTTGCCATCTATCACTTCCCAAGAAGTCAACCCCTGTTCCGATAGATCGGCCAACAGACTGCACACTCCCGGCGTCTCTTCCGCCACGATCAACCGGTTGCCTTCCTCCGCCACCAGTGGCAGACGCAAGACTTCTCCTTTGCTTCCATCCACACCTATCACATAGAACTTCTGTTCGTCCGTAGCAGAGCGTTCAACGATGATGGATATCTCCAACGAATCCCCGTCATTCTGTCCCCGCGGAACAGAATACGGGTTCACCGGCTGCTCCCACGTCACCGGATAGGGCGTCGGCGTCGGGGTTGGTGTCACAGTAGGCGTACGCGTCGCCGTCGCTGTTGGAGTAAATGTCGGCGTTGGCGTAATCACAACTACTGTCCACAATTCCTTATTACCTGCGTCTTCGTCTCCTACCAAAATCTGGACTTCAATGCTATAACTACCTGCCACCGAAAAGGAAACCTCGCCGATATATGTCTTTGCATTCGGGCTTGTTTGCTCCAACGGCACAGTGCTGACAGATCGACCAGAGGCATCCTTGACAACTGCCACCTGTGTCACTCCGCTGGAGATATCTATGTCATCCAGAGTCAGTTCGACTTCGCCACAATGTAGACTCACCTCAACATCCACACTTTGGCCTGTCAACAACTCCGTGCGGGAGCTTTCGCTAACCAGCCACTCGATTTGGGGCATGGCTTGCAAGCGCACAGCGTAAACTGGTCCATTGACACGGGAGGATGCAGCACTGACTGTACCCTGCCACAACTGCAAAGAAAGATCAGCTATCCATACCAGTTTCCCATCCTCCGCCACTTCCCAGGATGTCAACCCCTGCTTGGACAAGTCAGACAGCAGGTTGCAGACACCGGGTGTCCCATCCGCGACAATCAACCGGTCGCCTTCCTCCGCTACCAGGGGCAGACGCAGTATTTCCGTTCCTTTTCCATCTACACCTGTCACATAGAACTTCTGCTCGTCTGTAGCAGAGCGTTCAACGACAATGGATATCTCCAATGAATCCCCGTCATTCTGCCCGCGCGGTACACGATACGGGTTCACCGGCTGCTCCCACATCACTGGATATGGTGTCGCTATCTGATATGCTGTCACTGTCGGAGTTGAGGTATGCGTGGGGGCTAATGCAGTCAGGGTAGCGTTGACCGCGGCCTGGAAGGTAGCCGCGGCGTTGGGTGTAGCTGTAGCCGTGGGCGTATCTGTTGCTGTCGGCGTCGGTGTGGCCGTAGGGGCCAGGGCAGTCAAAGTGGCGTTGACCGCGGCAGCGATCAACGCCTGGGCATCCGGCGTCGGTGTGAATGTGGGCGTAGGCAGAGGACGGGTCGGCGTAGAGGTAGGGACAGCCGTGGGTGCCAGCGCGGTCAGGGTAGCGCGAGCGCCAGCTTCGATGGCGATGCGTGGATCGATGGTCGGTGTCGGTGTACGGGTGGACGTTGCCGTGGATGTATCCGCCTGGGCAATCGCGGCGGGTTGGGCCTGATACCAAGTGGCATCACTCCACAACTGCTGTCCCGACGATTTGTCGTACAGCATCAGCCGGAAGGAGAGTTCCTCGGCCGTCACGCCCAGACTTACCAAAGAAAACCGCACCTGCATGGGATAGCCAGCCACAGGTCGATCCGGGCGGATATCCTCCTCCCAATAGACCGAGCCATTGGTCTGCTGGGACAATCCCACAGCGCCGGGCCGCCAGGGGCGATGATTCGCATCGTAAAAATTGATCTGAAGCTGCACCGGCGCGCCTTCCAGACCGATACTCTGCACATCCAGATCGAATTGCAGAGTGCGGCTGTTGCCCTCCACCACCTCAGTCACACGGACATTCTGGGCGAAAGCGTTTTGCTCGCCAGCCACCCACTCGAATCCCCGAAAGCGCTCGGCCAGATCGCGCAGAACGGTGCGGCTGCCCCGGGCCGACAGCACAATCCCCGCCACAGCCAGACGGCCCTCGGCTTCCACCAGCACCGGTCCGCCGCTGTAGCCAGCGTCAAAAGTTTCCTGCACAATCAGTTCGCCCCGGCTGCGCGAGCGGCTGCTGAGTGTCGCCGGTTCGATGTAAAGTTCGCTCTCCTCGCCGCTGGCGGCAAAGGGTTTGGGGTAGCCGAGTACGCGCAATTGCGTATTGCCGGGGTCGAGCAGACGGCTGTTGTCGCCTGTTTCCGTAAAAACCGGAAGATAGGCGAGAGCGGTCAAATCGTCGGGGGTCAGCGGCTGGCCATCGAGTTTGCGATCCAATCGCAACAGAGCCAAATCGTCTTGCGGGCGCACGGCGATAATTTTGGCCCGATAACGGGCCACCGGCGGTGAACTGTCGTCGTCTTCGATCACCTCCACCACAAAATCATCCCAATAGTTGCGCTGGCTGAAGTTCTCATCCTGTGACAGGACGTGCCAGGCCGTCAGCACAATGCCACTGGGATGGATGATCACACCGCTGCCTGGCTGGTCTTCCACGCGGCGCGGCTCTGCTGCGGTCGAGCGCTCCGGCACAATGCGCACCACTGCCCGCTTCACGTCCAGATCGATGCGAGCCGTCTGCGCCTCGGCGACGCGCATCACAAACCCGGCCAGGACGGCCAGGGCGACAACAACGCAGACGACTGTTCGGATGGAATACGTGGGCTTCATCGCAGAGTCCCGATGGGGTGGTATTTGTAGGTCGGACTGGCAGTCCGACCTACGGGATTATAGCGCACCTTTACGAAAAGGGAAACGTCTCGTATCGAAACTTGAAAAGCAGTTTGACGAGACTACAATTTGTAGCTACAATACGCCTATGAATATCGAATGGAGTGAATCCAAGCGGCGCCGCAATCTGAATAAACACGGCTTCGATTTTACCGACGCCCCGATCATCTTTGCCGACGATATCGTAACCGTTGAAGATGACCGCTGGGAGTACGGCGAAACCCGCTTCATAAGCATCGGCCTGCTCAACGGGCGCGCTGTTGTAATCGTCCATACGGAAACCGATCAGGTCATTCACCTGATCTCTATGCGCAAGGCAACCAACTATGAAGAACGAACCTATTTCCAATCTATCGGCCACTGACTGGGCGCGCATTGACGCCATGACCGACGACGACATTGACCTGTCCGACAGCCCGGAGATTACACCGGAGATGTTTGCCAGGGCTGTTGTGCGTCGGGGATTGAGCGCGCCGCCCCGCAAAGTACAATTGACGATGCGCATCGACAGCGATGTGGTGGTCTGGTTTCGAGAGCAGGGCCAGGGCTACCAGACCCGCATCAACGCACTGTTACGCGCCTATATGGAAGCCCATACGAAATCGACGTAGCCATCTCGCCCTCGTTCTACGTTCCTCTTCACCCTACATCCCCTCACTCGAACGGCACAACCAGCACATTCTCCGCCGGAATCGTCTCCACCCCAACCCATTCCGGGTTGAAGGAGAGCAACGTTTCTGGGGTGGTCTTCAGAAGCGCGGCGATTTCGTTCAGTGGAGTGGGCTGGTAGACCACAAAAAGGCGCGGTATCAGCAGACGCGTTTCGGCGGGCAGAATCGCCTGAGCGCCGACTGTCGGATTGGCAAGGCGCAGAATTGCCTCGGCCAGCCCCGTACGCGCGGCCACCGCGTCCAGCGTCTCTCCCTCGCCGGTGATGTAATCCAGCGGCACAGTCAGCAGCGTGTCCGCGGGGATGGGGTCGGGCAGGTCGGGGTTGAGCCGCTCCAGTTGGGCTGCCGTCGTCTTCAGAAAGGCGGCCAACTCCGCTTTGGCAAGCGTTGCCCGCGCCACGTAGACATCCGGGGTGCCTTCGCCTGGGCCGGTGAGCAACTCTTCGTCTGCGGTGTCGGGAGGCGTGGGGATGGCCGCATCCGCTGGCGCGGGCAGCGCCGCGGATTGGGTAGATGGCGCGGGCGCGGGCGTCGCAACGGGGGCAGACCCGCAGCCGGTCAGCGCGATCAGCAACAGCAGAAAGAATGGCAGAGGCCGACGGATTGCCATAGGGGTCTCCTCCGGGAGAGGGAGCGTTGCCGGGCATCGCAGCAACCGATGGCTACACGAGATTGCCCTGGTGGGATAATTTCAGCACAGGCAGCAAAGTGCGACCAGTGATAGCGAATGGGAGGATGGCGCGAACAGTTGGTCGCTTGGGATGTGGGCAAGGCCTGGCAGTTACGAAAAGCCGACCTCCTGAATCAGTTGCCCCCTCTGGCCGACAGCAGCACACTGCCACTGCTGTCGACGGCCCAGATTTGGCCGTCAGGCCCGGCCGCGATACCCACCAGTTTCGGCGGGACATCCGTGCGCCAGGGAACAGCCCAGGCCTGGCGTTCGCCGTCCGGGGTCAATGTCAGGATCAGTCCCGGTTCCGGCGCGGTGATGTAGAGGGTGTCGTCGCTGCCCACCGCCAGGTGGGGACCGTCGCCACTGTTGGCAACCGGGATATTCCAGGCCTGACGCAGGGTAGAACCGGCTTTGATCTGGAAGAGTTGATTGGAGACCACATCGGTGACATAGATGGTGCCATCGGATGTGACCGCCACATCTACCGGTTGGGTTTCCTGCCCGGGAGCCAAGGGGAAGGATCGCAGGAGCGTTCCGCTCTGGTCGAAGGAGGCCACCTGCCCATTGGATGTATTGGCAATCCAGACCTGGTTTTGGCTGTCCACAAACAGCCCACGTGCGCGCCCGCTGTAGGCTTCGTCGATGGGTATGTCGCGCAGATAGTCCCCTGCCGGGTCCAGCACAGCGACGCGGCCATTGCCTGCATCCAACACATAGACTTCCCCGCTCGGTCCCACGGCCAGGTCCGAGATTTCCTGGAAGCGCTCTGCACCCTGCTGGAGCAGCAGCATCTGCTGACGCTCCTGGACTTTGCCGCTGACATCCATCACCAGAACCGTCTTGGCATCGGCCACATAGAGCGTCGCCCCATCCGGGGAGATCGCCAAACCTCGAGGCAATGTCAAATCAACCGCTACGCTCTGGGCCTCCACGGAGATTCGGGGAAAGTCGCCGGCAACACCCGCGATGTCCGACGACTGGGGGGGCGGCTCGGCAAAGATAGTATCCGCAGCGGCCAGCTCAATATATTCGTAGTTGCCCTGGGGCGGGAAGAGTACAGCCGCAGGCACAATTGACTGGCCCCGGCCCGGCGGCGTCCAGTAGAGATTGATGTGGGTGTGGCCTGTGCGGTCGCCGAAGCGCACCTGGATGTCGTGCAGCCCCTCGCCGAGTTCAATCGAGCCTTCGCTATACTGGTTGTCCACCACTGCCTCTGTCACCAGTTGCTCGTCGATGAAGAGGGACGATTCGTCGATGGATTCCAGCCCGAAACGATAAAAGCCTGGCGCGGCGATGTGAATCTTACCGATCCACTCTACGGTATAGGGACGGGGCAGCAAAGGGACGTGAAAATAGAGATTGAGGGTGGGATCGATCTGGGCCAACGCGCGCGGTTCAGCCCAATCGCCGTTGGCGTAATAGTTGCCCAGCAGCCCATTGTTGGTCACCGGCGGCACATAGAACGCCTGGGTGGGGATGATTTCGGTGGCGCTGCCCGGGGCTTGCCACGCAAGCTCCAGAGGACCAACCCCGCCCACAGCCCGCAGGCGTATGGCGTGGTTGCCCTGGGCCAGCACCAGGTCCGCGGTCAACTCCCCGCTGCCGGAAAGCAGCATCTCCTCGTTCAGATAGAGTTCGGCTTCGGCAGGGGCGCGCAGGGTCAGGCGATAGGGGCCATACCTGACCACATTGAGCACCCCCTTCCACTCCACCGAAAACGGCTCTGCCACGGGCTGTTCGCTCGCCCAGTCAATGGCGATTGTCTCCTCCCGGCGGGTCAGAATCGGGTCGCCGCTCCAATCGGGCGTGGAATAGTAGGTAGCGTTCAACCCTTGCAGGCTGCGGATGTCTTCGGGCGTCAGCCGCACATAATAGATCACCACATCGCCGCCAAAATCTGGCTGGATTTCCTTGAAAGTCGCGTTGGGGTAGAATCGGCGGGCATCCTCATACAGCGAGCGGCTCTCGGCATTCATAATCAGAACCACATCCCGGTCAGCTGCTACCCGCAGCGGGAAGCGATCGGTCGTATCCAGGCGGAAAATCTCGCCGTGGCCCCGGGCCAGGAAGTTCACAGAAGGGTGGTTGGTGAGAAACGAAATGATGTAAAAATCGGCCTCGTCGCCCTCATTTTTCAAAAAGTTGGCGGCGATGGTTTCCGGCGTGGAGTGGGCATTCCAGACGGCAAAATCGTTGGCCTGGCGCACGAAATATTTATTTACGTTCAGTACGCCCACATAAATCAGCAGAGCCAGCAAAGGCCAAACAAAGAGCCGGGGGAAGCGTCCTCCAAAACGGGTCTGCCGCCAGGCGTGCCAGAGGGCGTCGATGGGGAGCGCGGCCAGCAGATAGGCCACCGGTAGCGTGCCAATAGCGCGCAGGGATTGGGGGGCTTCAAAGTCCAAGGAGAGAATGCCGCCCAGCAGCATAATCACCATCCACGACAGCAGCAGGAAGCGGGTGGGTTGCCAGAAACGGCGCAGGCTGAGGGCAAGCCCCAGCACCATCAGCGCGCCGACAATCGGATCGAGCATCGGATCGCCGGGAAAGTTATGGCGTCCGTTGGGATCGCCCAGATAGTTGAACATCAGCACGTGCTTGCGCACATTTTCCAGCAGGGCGGGGATGCGTTCGTCCGGGGCTTTGCCCGTAAAAATGTAGGTGTCCTGGGTACGGGATAAAAAGACATCGGGCTGCTGATAGGCAAAGACCAGCACAGGCAGAATCGCCAGGACCAATCCCAGCCCGACAAGCAGCATCAGATGCAGCATCTGCCCCATCCATGAACGGCGCAATAGCTGGCGGTGGGCGATGGCCGCGTGCAAAAAGAAGAGGCCGATCACCGGCAAAAATATCTGAAAGACCCGGTAGAAGGCCAACCCAAAACCCAGAGAAAGCCCGGCCAAGGCAAAGTGCAGCAGTCGTTGGGTGCGCAGCCCCCGCAGAAGCAGGCCCAACGCCAACAACTGAAAGAGCGGGGTGGCGATGTTGAACATACCGATACGGCTGAAGTTGATATCCCAACTGGATACAGCCAATAAGAAGGCCAGCACCAACCCCATCAACCGGCGACCGAAGAACTCCCGCCCAGCCAGATAGGCCGCGGGCACAGTCGCAATCCCCAGCACCGCGCTGGCCAGCCGAATCGAAGCCGTGCTGACATCAAAGAGTTTGAAGGAGGCCGCCACCATATAGACGTAGTGGGAGGGGGACTGGATTGCGCCGTCGAAAATGGGCCGAAAGAGGGGTTCGGCCAGCATACGCAACGCCTGCAGGCCGGCGCTGGCTTCGTCGTACCAGGTGCCAAAGGGGAGATCGCCCAGCCGATAGAGACGCAGGGCCGCGCCGAGCAGCACAATCAGGAGCAGCGCGCCAGCTTCTGTAAGGGACCAGGGCCGCTTCTCCTCGTCAACAACTTCTTCCCGCGTGCCAATCCAGAAGCGGTCAAGCAGGGCCACGGCCGCGACGAAGGCCAGCAGGCTGGCGATATGCAGCCACCAGGCCACGCTGGGGGTTGGCTCCTCTTGAAAGCGGGGGATGGAAAAGAGCGCCAGCCCAATCGCAACCAGACAGAGCAACAGACCAGCCCAAGCTGGGCGGGACCAGACTCTTTGGGTGACGAGGCCGATGGGTAACGAAGAGCGGGAGCGGTGTGGGGCGAGGATGCCAACGACGACGGCTATTGCATAGAGGCCGATCCCCATGCGCTCGTCGCCACGCATCACAAACTGTTGGGCGGCAATCGCCAGCCCAAGCGCAATTGCCCCCAAAAGGAGAGGCAAGCCAGTGAAACGTCGCCAAAAGGGTAGGATTTGTGACATAGGGGTTAGACTCAGGCGGGAATGAGATAAGAGATGAAAAGGAATCTGCCCAGGTGATCCAGGCGATCTTCGCGCACCCCATCGGGAAACATCTGCATAATCGCATCCAGATCACCCACCCGCGGCGAGAGGATGATCAGATAGGTGGCTTGCCCGGAAGCCTGGGCCTCCGCCACATAAGCAGGCAGGTCGGCGACATCGAACAGATTCCGACGGGGTGCATCCTTGGCAATGAAGCGGGGCACCCCGTGCTCGGCATAGAGAACCGGCGCGCCCATGAGATAGACCCGCTCGCTCTTGCCGTGTTCCTGCATAGCGATAGCAATTTCGGTCAGGGGCAAGATCGGGTTGATGCGGGCATACTGAACAAAATAGAGATCGAAATTCAGGTACAGGGTGACAGCGCAGAGGATCGCGACCAGAGCCTGGGGAGTGCGGCGATGCAACGAAGGCAGGAAGGATTGAATCGCATCGAAAAAGTAGTGAATTGGTAGAGATGCAATAAAGTAGACAGCCAGGGCCACAATGAGGAGACGGGGGGAATTGGGCGCATCGTTGGTCACGACACCGCCCAGAAAAAGCCCAATCACAAACCACCAGGCCATCATCTGGTTGGGGAAATGGCGCCAACGACCGATCAGCAAGCCCAGTCCCAGCCAGAAGAGCACGACAGTAGCCATATCAAAGCCGGGAATCTCTCGCACGTAGAAGGCAGAGGCATCCCCATCGCGGATGAAGAAAGCGATATTGCGTTCGAGCTGTGTCCAGATCAGAGCGGGCAAGTCATTGGGCCAGACGGCATCCGGGCCGAGCAGGCTCTTTATCCCTTCTGGTTTGAGTACGCTGACCCCGCGCATTCGGTTCACAAATGGCGCGAAGTCTCTGATGTAGAAATCAACCATCGGCAGAAAGGCCAAAATCGAACTGGCCCCCGCGGCCAAAATATAGAGGGGAGCAGCCCGCTTTTCCCGCCAGAGCATTAGCAGCAACGGGACAGCCATGACAGCAATCAGGCGGGAGCCGTAGTAGAAATATTGGCTTAAGCCCACAGCCAGCCCAATTAGAATAAAGATGGCGAGGCGGGCATCGGGATAGAAATGGGAGTCAGCAGCCCTGCCATCTGCGGCGGCTACTGCCGCTGCTGCTGCCGCTGCTGCCGGTGTTGCCCGTTGTTCCGAGCGGATATTGCCGGCCGCATAGACGATCAGCACCAACACGAAAAAGAGCGCCGCGAACCAGACACTGTGGATATTATTCAGCGCGATGCGGCTGAATTGGATGTTCAGATGAGAAACCACCAATAACCAACCGGCTACAATGCCACTGGTGCGCCCCCAGCCGATCCGCCCGGCAGCAAAGACCAGCGGGGCAGTGAGTGCGCCAAAGACGACGGAAGCCATCTTCAGCCCCCACTCCGAATCGCCAAAAGCCCACAGCCCGGCCGCCTGCACATAATGGAAAAGGTTCGGGTGATCCAGAAAGGCGGTGCGGAAGTAGTGCAAGGGATTCGGCCCCAGTTCGCCGCCGGGGCCGTAAAGCGCCAGACGGGCCAGTACCCCCATCTCCCCCTCGTCGCCGTGGATGGCGGGCAGATGCTGATCGAGCAGATAGACACGCAGGGCCAGGGCAACGGCAGTCAGCCCCAGAGCTATGAGCCAATCCACCCGTTCCCAGCGGACTTCCTCCCGGAATCTCCGCCAAAAGAGAGTCCCCCGGTCATAGACGATACCTGTGATGACGGCCAGCACAAGACTGATCGCCCACAGTCCGATCCCCAGCGGGTCCGGGTCCGCCTGACGAATGCGGACAATCGCCATCCCTGCACAGACCAGTGTGGCAATCAATAAAGGCAGCCAGGGGGCAGGCCCAATCGTGCTGCCCCAAGTGCGGATGCGGTCAAGCCCCTTTTGATTGCTGTTTAGACCTCTGCTGGCAATTGCCATCGCCAGCACGGCCAGGAGCAGAAGTGGTCCATTGCCTGTGCTGACCCCATAGACTGCCAAGGCAATGGACCCTAGCAACAAAAGAAGGCTCATAGAATATCCAATACCGGGTGGAACAAACGGGTGTGCAATCAGATAAAAGGTGTGGGAAGGCCCAGCCACAACCAAACTACGGGTAGAAAAGTTTGGGGATAAGCACATCCGGCGGCACAGGCGCTTCGGGCTGATCAGGCGGCCGCCACCAGAATTGTAACGCACTCCCCCCATAGCGCTGGAAGTAGTCGATGCGCAGATCGTGCAGGCCCGGCGTCAACGCCACCTCAACACTGAATTGGTTGGGCTGATCCGGTGTCATGGCCTCGCCCAGCACAACGCCATCCAGAGCGAGCCGCGCCCCGTCATCCGCGTGGAGATGGAAACGATAGCTCCCCGGCGTTTCGATGCGCAAGGACCCGACAAAAATGGCACTGAACGGATGGGGCAGCGGCTCATTGGGAGGCCAGGCCAACAAGAGAAAGGGAGTGACCTGCCGGAAGACGGGTGTGCCAGCCCAATTATCACCCGCAAAGTAAAATCCTGTCAAGCCTTGCTCAGCCATTGGCGCAGTAAAAAGGGCTGAGCGAGGGACCGGCGCAACAGCCCCATCCCCCAGCCCCCAAGCCAATCGGGGCGGCTGCCCGAAGCTGTCCGACTGACGCAGGCTGATCTCGTGCAACCCGCGGCTCAAATAGCGGGGCGCCACCCAGAGCGAGCCATCGATATAGAGTTGGGCATTGGTTACCGTGAAAGTATACAAGCCACTGGTAGGAACCTGCAAGCTCCCCGCCCAACGCACCTCGCGAAGCGCCGGTTGGGTAAAGGCTGGCTGGGCAGGTGAATCAAACCCGGCCACCCGTGCCGCCGCCGACTCGCCATCCGACGTTACCAACGTGCGCCACAGCCCCTGATAGGCAGCCAAGTCGGCCAGGGGTATCCCAATTCGCCAAAAGAGCGGCACTTCCCCCGGTCCGCGCATCAGTTCCACCTCCGCATTCGGGTAGAAACCAGTCACGTAGCCCAGCAGGGACTCGTAGTGCAGATCGAGCAGGAGCATTGCACCGTTGCCAGTCGCCGCCAGGGGCAGATCGACCTCCGGGCGGGCCAGACGATAGGGGGGGCGGTCCAAAGGGTTTTCGGCCATCTGGTCGGCCACAGCCCCATAGACCAGAAAACGCAGGGGCGAAAAATTGTAGAAGTTAGGCGAAAGGTAGACATCCGCACCCTCCGCCAGACCCTCGACAACTGTCTGACCAACCTTTGTCTCCATTTGGTTGAAACTGTGTTGAACCCCAAGCGAAGCAGCTTGGGGTCCAAAGTAGAGCGGCACTTCCCAAGCCACAGGCCACACAAGCAATACGGCGCCGATTCCGGCTCCGGCCCACGTGCCGTACCGCCGATTGGCAGGTAGCGGCCCGATCCACACAGGGCTGCGCACAAGACGGCTCACCACATCTCCGGCGATCAGCACCACCGCAATCAGTGCGGAAAGGGTGCGGTAGGAGTTGGGGGAGATTACATAAGCAGGCGCAAAGGCTGAATTGACGTGCAATTCGCTGAGAAAGCCACCCGCCAGCGCCACCACCAGCCAGAGCCAGAGCAACCCCCGCCGACGATCCCGCCAGGTGAACAGCCCATAGGCCAGCCCGATTGCCAGCAGCGTTCCCGTCACAGGATCGGTCTGGGGTTCGCCAGGGAGATTTTGCCGTCCGACCGGATCGCCAAGCTGGTAGAATAGCTGAACGTGCCGCCACAGATTCTCCGCCAACGGTTGCCAGGAGCCAGCCTGGGCGACTTCGTTAAAGATCGAAATTTCAGCAGATCGGTTGAAAAAGAGAAAGGGATTGGTCGCATAGGTTACCAGCAATGGGGCCATTGCCACCAGCGCAGCCACGGCAAAGAGCAGCAGCCCGCTGGCGTGGCGGTTGAGAGCAACCACAAAACCGTCTGCTTCGGTCAGCAGCCAGTAGAGGGCAAAGAGAGCCAGGGTGAGCAGGGCCAGACGACTGCTCAGATAGCTGTAGACCATCAGCCCGCTGATCAGCCCCCCGGCTGTATAGTCCAGGCCGCGCCGCTCGCGCAGCCCGCGGATAAGAAGAAAGGTCGCCACTGTCTGAAAGAGGGGTGGCATCAGTTCATTCCATCCCCAGCGGCTCAATGTCATGTGCCAGCGGCTGATCGCCAGCAGATACATCGCGGCCAGCCCGGCCAGGGAGCCAAAGAGATAGCGTCCCAGAATGAAGACGGCGGGGATCGTCAGGAGTGCGGGGATGAGCGAAGCTGCCTTCAGCGTCCAATAGTTGGCCCCGAACAGCTTATACAGGGCCGCCATATAATAGATGTAGCCGTTGGGCGTCTCATACCAGCCCGTGGCAAAGGGGGAATCAGGTCGGCCTTCCAGAATGTAGAGGGCATCCAGCGAGGCGTTTGTCTCGTCTACATAAAGAGCTGGGGGGATTTCGTCCAGCCGGTAGATGCGCACACCCACGGCCAGGAGCAAAATCAGCAGAAAGAGGAGGAGTTCCAGCCAGCGGGGAAAGTATTGGGGGTCTATGCGAAACAACTCTGGCCCGAAGTCTCGGCTGGGTTGGCCCGCTGTCCCTAACAACCAGCCGCCCACGACCATCAGCCACAGAGCCACAGCCCAAGGCAAGGGTGTTGCCTGCCACTCCTGAATATCGGGCCAGAGACGCAGTACCACCCATCCGGCTATGCCCACACCAGCCAGCAGACAGAGCAGCCCCCACTGACGACGCCGGTCAGTAGCCGGATCCACCGGCCTGACGACCGGTGATGCTTCGGGGAGCCAGCGCTCCATGCGCCACAGTCCCCAACCGGCCATGCCCGCGCCCAGGGCCAACAGCCACCACATCCAGCCGTGGGGACGTTCCATCACCCCCGGGCCACGCACCAGCATCACGCCCCAGGCTGTGATGGCCAGACCGAGCCAGGTCAACCCACTATCGGACAACCGTCGGCGCAGACTGCTCATTGCCCAGAAATAGAAATAACAATCTTCCCGCGGGCGTGCCCCTCGCCCAGATAGCGCATGGCGTCGGGGACTTCGCTCAACGCGTAGATTCTATCGATGACGGGCACGATTTTGCCGCTATCCAGCAGTTCGGTGAGGATTTCCAAATCGGCCCGGTTCATCTTGGCGGATACGTTCGTCATCTTCTTCTCCCCACCTCTGGACATCCACCCACCCAGCAGCACAGCCCCGAAAATCTGGGCCATCGTTCCCCCGGCCATCACATAAATGCCTTTGGGTGCCAGGGCGCGTTTATAGGCGGAAAGGGGATGATAGCCGTTGGCTGCCAGGATCAGGTCGTATTGTTGGCCGCTTTGGGTGAAATCTTCTTTTGTGTAGTCGATGACGTGATCCGCGCCCAGGCTGCGGGCCTGCTCCCCATTGCGGGTACTGCACACAGCAGTGACCTCGGCACCAGACCATTTGGCAAGCTGCACGGCAAAGGTCCCCACACCGCCCGACGCGCCGTTGACGAGTACTCTTTGGCCGGGCCGAATCTGCCCCACATCCCGCAGCCCCTGCAGGGCCGTGACCCCAGCCATTGGCACTGCCGCGGCCTGGGCAAAGGAAAGGTTGGCCGGTTTGGCGGAGAGGGCGCTTTCGGGAAGCGTCGTATACTCGGCAAAGCTGCCATTTCCATGTCCGGCGCAATCCCCATAAACCGGGTCGCCGGGCTGGAACTGGGTGACACGGCTGCCCACGGATTCTACCGTCCCCGCGATGTCCGCGCCAAGGATAGGGTATTTGGGGCGCAGCAGCCCGCGCCCTCCCAAGCGTACCAGAAAGATATCGGCGGTCAGCATATGCCAATCGTAGGCATTCAGGGAGGAGGCGTGGACTTTCACCAATACCTCGTCCTCCCTGGGCACAGGTTTACCCATCTCCGTCAACCGAAGAACGTCGGGCGTGCCATATTTTTCTGCAATGATGGCTTTCACAGTTTTCGTTCCTTTATGGCAGGAGAAATAACTCTGTCCGGCGCGTTATTGCCCGGCAAAGACCATCACCCGGTTGTTGTCTGCATCCGTCACCAGCAAGGAATTGTCGCTCGGATCGATGGCAAGTCCATTGGGTTTGGCAAAACGGTTGAGTTCCGCACCGTACTTACCAAATGACGATTGGAGTTTGCCGTCAGCACCATAGACATAGACCTGCGAAAACTGTGGGTCTGAGGCATAGACTTTCCCGTTGCCGTCCACAGCCAGATAGGCTTTATCCCAGATGTCTTTGCTCTCCCAGCTGGGCACAGGCCACTCCGCGACGGCTTCCAATCCCGGCGTGAGCATCTGGATACGCCGATTCCAGATGTCCGCCACATAGACTGTACCTGTGGTTGGGTCCACCGCCACATCCACCGGTTCCTCAAAGCGGCCCAGCACTACGCCGCCCCCGCCCACCTGATTTACGAATTCACCAGCGGGCGTATATTCCAGAATCCGTTTGTTGCCCGTGTCCGCCACAAGCAGATTGCCGTTCTGGGCAATCGCCAGCCCCCGGGGGCCAAAGAGCGAATTGGGATCTTTGTTGTCTCCATCGATGATATTGAAGACGCCCCACTTGCGCAGGAATTTGCCCTGGTTGTCAAAGACCTGAATCCGGCCATTCCAAGTATCGGCCACAAAAATCGTGCCGTCCGGGCTGACAGCTACGCCCCACGGCTCCCGGAACTGGCCGTCGCCCAATTCCAGAGGGCCGGCAGTGTCCGGGTCCACACACTTGCCCGCGGCCCCATCCGAAAGGAAGCAGGTGCTGCCGAAGGAACGCACATAATTGCCCGCCCGGTCCACTACGACAATACGGTTGTTGCCCGTGTCAGCAATGTAGCGGTTGCCGTCCGCGCCCACAGCCACATCCCGAGGTTGGAGCAGGGGCAAATTATCGAAGACGCCGACGTAGACCATCTGGGCCGAAAGGTCGATTTCTTCGTAGTCAAAAGTGGGGCCAGCCGTCGAAGCGACGACGTCGGTGGGTGTCACATTCAAATCCCAGACAATTTGGGCAATGTCCCGGCGCACATACATGCGGAACTCGTGGCGATGGGACCAGGCCGTCACCGACTCGCCCGGATGGTTGCGGTAGAACCAGATTTGCCAAAGCCGGGAGCGGCGCACCGGATCGGTCAACGCACCCCAAATCTGGGTTAGTGTCAGCCCTTTGGAACGCCCGGCCTCGGCGTCCCACTCGCCTTTGTAACTCTCATCCGGCCACCAGACCAGCCGATAGTCCCGGCTCACGTAGTCTCGCTGCAAATAGGGTTCCACTTTGTCGTAGTTGGCGCTGCCCACCAGCACAACCGGCGCACTCATGGAATCCGCCGATGGATTCTTGCCATAAAAAACATTGTTGGGATAGAAGCGCATATACCAACTCATGGGCCAGGCCACATCATCGTCATAGGCCACCCGAATCTCCCGCTCACCCACTGTGCGGCGGCTGATGGTGTCAATCTCAGTCAACGCCCGCTTGATGTCCGGGCTGGCGTGGGCATAGACCAGATATTCGGTCGCCATATCGTAGTTGACATAGGTGAGCATATAACTGAAGCGGACAGTGAGCAGCAAGAGAATGGCGGCGATGCCGATGAGCGACAGGCGCAGTGCCAGGGCTACGCCTCCCCGCTCGATCCAGCGCCAGCCCGCATAGAGCAGCCCGCCGCTGGCTGCCAGGGCTAAGAAGAAGCGTACTGTCGAACCCAGGCTCTCCACATCCCGCCCGGCAAAGGGCAGACCGGCCTTGCCCAGGCTGAGCAGAGCAAAACCCAGGGCAGGCAGGAGCAACAGCAGCCAGAAGCCTTGTTTGGCCCGCACTTCTGCCCAGTCGGTGCGGTTGAAAACCGTCCCCAGCCACCAGCCGCCCAAAATCGCCATCGGTTGGGCGATGTGGGTCAGCAGCCAGGGCATCTTTTCGCCTGCGTAGGAATAGGCCACCCAGGCACCCACCACCCAAGCAGCCAGAAAGAGGACGAAATAGATACCCGCATCTTTGGGTGACAGCAAGAGCGAACCAGTTTCAGATCCGATCTTTGTTTTGGCGATGGGCGCTGTCGTTGGGACAGATGTGGCTGCCAGATTGTCGGGGAGGTCTGTCGGAGGTGTCGCCGCCCACTGCCCCCCCCAGAAACCACGCAGAATCGCCAATCCGCCGCCTACAGTCAGAAACGCAGGCAGAAATTCATAGAGCAACGTCAGAATTCCGTAGTAGTACCAGGGCTGGCTGCCCCGTTGCACCGCCTGCTGGCCGATCCAATAGCCCAGACTGCCCACAATCCCCGTAGCCAGCCCACGCAGGGGATTGGTGAAAAAAGTGGTGAAAAAGACAATGGCAATCACCCAAAAAAAGAGCATCACCCCGGCCCAGGTCGCCAGCGTGGGTCGGGGCGACTCTTCCTCGTCCCGCTCCGCCGCCGAGAACCAATACCAGGCAATCCCAATCGCGGCGACGGTCATAATTCCCACCAGCAGCGCCCAACGGGCCACACCTTCACTGGTAATCGCGGGCGACGACCAATCCACCTTTTCCCAGGGGAGCACCAGATAGCCCAAGGGCGCGGTAAAGGGGAGAACCAGAGTGAGCATCATCACCGCCAGGTCCATCTCGGGCAGGGCCAGAAAGCGCCGCCAGCCAGCCTGGCGCAGATCGTAGATCAGCAGACCCGCCGCACCCAGCAGGGCCAGCCCCACAATAGCCAGGGCCAGGGTATGTCCGCTGCCCTCTGCCGGGCGGAAAAGAAAAGCCAGCACAGCTATCAAGCCAAGTCCGATGACCACCAATGCGCGCTTGCCCAGACTGCGCCAGAGGGCCAGCCCGCCGATAGACGCACCAAAGAGCGCGCCCGTCATAAACGCAACCTCTTTGGCGATGAAAGAAAAGACCATACCGGTCGCCATCAGATAGAGCCATTTGGCCTTCCGGTCTTCCAGATAGCGGAACATCCCATAGGCCCAGATCATCCCAAAAATGGCGATATAAATGTCGTTGCGTATGTAGCGGCTGTGGAAAAACAGGCTGGGGCTGATCAGCAGCATAACCGCGGCCAGCAGTGCGCCTGTGCGCCCGATCCAGCGCCGGAAGAACCAACTTATCATCACCACAGCGATACCGCTCAGCGCGGGGAAGATACGAGTGGTGGCATCGGTGACGCCGAAGAGGGAGTAGAAGAAGGCGTTGACGTGAAAGAGCAGGGGGCCATGCATCATCGGGTTGTGCTGGTAGCTGCCCTGGCGGAAGAGGTCAAGAGAATAGACCGCATGGAGGCTCTCGTCGTGGCTCATCGCCCGCGCCCCCAGATCATAAAAACGGCTGACCACAGCCAGCACAAAGAGCGCAATCCAGGCGGCGCTCTCCCAATTGAGACGCCACAACCCAGACAGGGGGCGTTCCAGCCAAGCTGGACGATTGGTTGATGTCGATACGGAGGCAAATTCGTCGCGTACCATTTCTATTCCTCTCTGGCCCACAGCACAACGCTTGTGGTGGGTGGGGTGATCTTCAATTCACGTATCAAAATCCAGCGGGTGGTCGGCCCCGCGCCGGTCAAATCTGTAGGCAGCCAGCGCTCCAACACCGGATAGTCGCTGCCCATATAGCCGCCGGGCAAGGAGGAAGCCGTGGCTTCATTCCCGATTACCAGGGCGGATGCATCGGTCAAAAAGGCAGGGTTGACCCCTTCCACAAAGCTCAGCTTGTGCATGGAACGCAGATTCCAGCCCAGCAAGGCCTGTGCGTCCGCCGACGCCGTCGTTTCTACATCCACCAGCACCGATGCTTCGTATGGGTCCAGCGCACGCAGGGAGCTAAGCCGCTCCACATCCTGGACCAGAGCTATCAGTCCCGGTTGGGCGACCTCGGCAAAGAGTGCGCTGCCGGCCGTCGTATCCCCTGGCTGGTTGATCTTCCATCCGCTGCTGAAGGAGGCCAGCAAGAGCAGGGGCAGTCCCATCAGCAAAAAGATCTGGCTGCTCGTGTGCCAGCCGGCCCACCAGACAAAGAAGAGACAAAGGACTGGCAGGATTGCGTAAAAGGCAAGTGTCAGCCGATCGAAGCCCGGATTGCTCCACTCGTTGCTGTAGTGGTTTGTCCAAAAAGCAGTCGTGACCAGTAAAACAGCCAGCGCCGTCCCAATCAGTGAGCCATCTTGCCAATTGACCTGGCGGGTGGCATAGGCCAGCAAGGAAACACCTGTGCGGGCCGCGCTGATGGCCAGGGGCAGGCCAATCACCAGCAGCGTCATCGGGTTGCGCCCCGGCAGGAGGAGCAGGAGCAGTCCCCAGGCAAACCAGCCTGTGAGCAGCAGACGCCAGGGGGAACCCCCACCCCAGCCCTCCCCCATTCTGGGGGAGGGGACAGATGCTTCGTTATCAGCATCTTCCGAAGTGGAAACCGAAGGAACTTTCAGCCAAAGGGCGATGAGTCCGGGGAGTCCGGCGACGAGTGTCAGGGGCTGATCCACGAACAGGCGTAGGAAGCCCCAGCCCAGGGAATAGCCCCCATCGGCACGCAGGGAATCCAGGGCCACAGTCAGACTTGTGCTGATGACGCCGAGTCCATCCCAGTGGGACAGAAAGCCAGTAGAGCCAGCCACAACTGTCACCCCGGCGATACTGAGCAATTGGGCGCGTTCGTTCTGCTCCTTGGGCCAAAGATCGGTTCGGCCAAAGAGGAAGAAGGTCCCCACCACCACCGGCAGCAGCAGCCAGGCCAGGGGTCCGCTGATCAGAAAGAGTCCCGCGACAACCGCCAGCCCCCACCGCCCACCGAGTGAAACTTCCCTTCCACCGACAAATCCAGCGATCAACAGCAGCCCCAACCCGACAGAGAGAATCCCACCGTCCCCCATACGGCTGAAGGTGAGCAGCCAGGGGTCCAGGGCCAGCAGCAGGGCCAGAATCAGTGCGGCGGGTTTGCCCAGAGCATCGCGCAGCAGCCAGGGCACCAGCACCAGCAGCCCGCCAGCCAGTGCGGGGAGCGCCCGTGCCCAACCATCTCCGCCGCCGTCGGTCAGCCAGAAGAGAAAGCGCTGGGCTGTATGCAGAAGTGGCGAATGGGCCAGGGCAGGGAGCATTGCCTCCTGTCCAAAAGCCCCGGCCCAGGCGGCCCAGGCTTGCCCGGCTTCCAGGGGGTTGAGGGGTGCGGTGCTTCCCAGACGCAGAAAACGCAACAACAGAGCCATCAGCAGAAGCAGGCCATAGAGTGCCTGCTCAATCGTCAGCCCAGTGGTAGGGATAGCAACAGAGTTCGGTTCAGACGGCTGGATTGCCGCAAGCGGTTTGTTCACAAAGAGTTCCTAAAAACGAAGTTCGGTTCTTCTTATTTTCGCTGCCGGTAAATGCGATAGTCCCCCAGGGCAAAGGCCAACTCCATCGCCTGCCCCAGCCGATCTTCCACCCCCGGCGGGATGCCGTATTGATTGCGCTCGGCAGGGCCGACGACGACGAATGCAATCTGCCACTGGTCCAGCACAGCCTGCAATTGCTCGACAGAGGAATTGCGATATACCCCGTCCAGGGCTTCGGGCCGTCCCTGGGCCATTGACCCGTAGGCCTCGCCCCGCCACTGGGATTCGTGGCCGTCCCAGCCCAAGAGGGTGGCCCGCCCGGTGGCTGCGCTCAGGCGGGCAGTCTCGGCCCGATAGCTGCCCCCTTTGCCTTCCAGCACAATGGCATCGGGGGGTGTATTGGCCCGCAGCCACTCGATCACCGCCAGCTCATCCGGACCGACGTAGGCCAGGCCGTTGAGAGTCGGAGTGCCCTGGAAGTGGTTGGCTTTTGTGTAGACACCTGCTACAGGATAGATCAATGCGGCAAGAATCAGCAAGAGCGCCAGCCCGCCGAGAAGAGGCGCAGCCAAAGACCGGGCAGGATTGCGCGCCTGGAAAGAACGCACAATCCCGAATACACCGGCCAGCCCCAGCAGCAGCCAGCCCTGATAGTAGAATTTGAAGACTGTATTCATGCGCGAGCCGAAATTGTCGCGCAGATAGACAAACTCCGGCGCATAGACAAGCAGCAGCCCAATTCCGGCCAGGAGCAGGGCAAAGGTCGAGGCAGAGTCCCTATCCTGACCCTCCCCCGTCTCAGGGGAGGGCGCACTATTGTGGTCGGTAAGACGCTGCCAGAGTAACGCCGCCACCAGAGAAACGAGCGCACCCAGCAGCAAAAAGGTCCACGGGCGGGCCAGCCAACGGGCCGCGATAGCTGCGGGGTAGCCGGTCATCTCCGGTGAGAGAGGCATCCGCTCCAGCAGAGAACGTCCGGCTTCTGTGTTATTGGCAATCGCCAGAGTGCCCAGCAGAAAGAGAATGGGTAGCCCCAGCACAATCCCAGCGCTAACCGCCAGCACGCGCAGACTCGGCGCGCCTTCGCGCCAGGCCAGCAGCAGCAGACTGCCCACACCCAGCAGGAAGTGGCCGAACATCAGCAGGAACTGGGGCAAATGGGTCGGATTGAAAAAGTTGGGCACAACCCCGCCTGCCTGGCTCTGCGCGCTGAGAAAATAGGGAAAGTAGACGATCAGCCCGCCTAACAGCAGACTCCCGGCCAGCCCGATGGCCAACCAGAAGCCGCGACCGAGCCCGAAGGTATCCTTCGCCACCCACAGGGCGCAGAGCGTAAGCAGCAACCAGTAGGGCGGGAAATCCCAGGTGTTGAAGAAAATCAGGCCACCCGCGGCGACGACGAGCAGGAGGAGACCGGAGAAGCGTAAGGGAATAAGCGCGAGAAGATCACGTATTGCGAATTGCGAATTGCGAATTGATGTTTCCCCACTCCGCATTCCGACTTCCGCATTCCGCATTAGAAAGAGATTCAGAGCCAGTGCCACTACCAGCAGCACAAAAGGCATAGCCAGGACGTGGGGGTGGTTGTCGCCCAGAATGTAGCTGAAGATGGGGAATTCGTCGATGACTTCGATGTGATCACCCAGCAGCGTCCTGTCGGACAGCACCCGGCTGCTGCGCCACCACCACCAACCGTCGTCAATGTGCCAGAGATTTGTCACCCGGGCCTCGGCGGGGAAGTTGCGCACGGCAAAAAACCGAGTGACCCCCTCAATATTTACGCCCTGGGCATAGAGCCATTCGAGAATGCCCAGCAAATTGCCCGTCACACCGATAGCGACCGCGGAGAGCAGACCGCCAACCGCCGCAATCGATCCGCCGTCTGCCGTCTGCCGTCTATCGTCAGCCCCAGCCATCAACAGATTGTAGCCCACGCCGAAGCTGCCCACCAGCAGCAGCCCAAACCAGCAGGCCTGGCCCAGATTGTAGGCGATCTCCGGCACCTGTCCGGTCAAGTGGGCGAGGGTTGTCAGCAGCCAGTAGCCGAAATAGTAGTAGCTGATGGCGTAGCCCGCCAGCCAGGGGTCTCGGGGCGGAAAGGTGGGGCTGGTCCAGATGCCATTCATGAACATCAGGTCCATGGGCTGCTCGGTGTGATTGATGGCGGGGTCGTAGGCGCGCACCAGAGTCCACCCAGCAAAAGCGACGAGAAAGAGCGCTTCCACCCCCAGCAGATAGCGCCAGCCACCGGCGAAGGGCAGTCGTCGCTCCCGCCACAGCCGGGCCATCTCCTCCCGACCAGCTACAACACTCAGCAGCGCCACCAGCACCACCGCCAACCACGCGCCACCCACCTCGTTGCGCAGAACGCCGTAGCTCGTCCCCAACCAGAGGATCACACCGACAAGCAGAATGCCCAGGCTTTTGGCAAAGGCATAGCCCCGATCCGGCAGATTGGCAAAGAGCGTCAATGCCAGGGGCAGTGCGGCCAGGGAAATAAGTTGTACGATCAGATACCAGATGAAAAAGTCTGAAATGATTGCAGCCATAAACCATCCGCGTAGGACGGAATCGTATTCCGTCCGATGGGGGCGGAATGCCATTCCGCCCTACATTACAACGCCAGCAGTGACTCACCTGCCAATGCTTTCCAGATAGCGCTTCGGTGATTTTTGTGCAGATCACCGGGCAGGGCATCGGGGGAGAAAAAGGCGGCTTCTAGTATCTCCGTCGAATCGAGGAGCATCTCGCCACCGACAACCCGGCCCTGCAAAATAAAGTCGATGTTGAGCCGGGTACTGCGCTGAAGAACCAGCCTCTCAACGGCGATGGTCAGATTCGTCTCTTCCCGCACCTCCCGCCGCCAGCACTCCACCAGATTCTCGCCCCGTTCCAGCAGACCGCCAGGCAGTCCCCAGGGGTAGCGGTGATGAAAGCGGTGGCGCAACAGCAGCACTTCGCCCGCGTCATTGAGCAGTACACCGCTCACGCCCACAAAGAGTTTGGGCCGCAGCAGCCAGATGATCCACCACTGAAACAGGCCCGGTATCCACTGCCAGAGCCGGGAGAGTACTACCGATTTGAATTGTGCCACAAGTTTCGCCGTTCGCTATTTCTTCAACCACAAAGGCACAAAACACAAAGAAAAGCCGAAATTCTGAAACGGTCAGGAAAATGTTGATTTTTAACGCAAAGGAGCAGAGATGCAAAGAGGCAGAGAGAAAAGCGCTTTCTTTGCGCCTCTGCTCCTTTGCATCTCTGCGTTGAAAATCAGCACTTCAAGCTGTCGTTGACCAGTACAGAAAAACCAACATTCCTTGCCCTTTTTTATGCCCATGCAGTTACTGTTGATTCGGGACAAACTGGCCGTCCGCCAGTGGGAGCAACCGCCCATCCACCGCGTAAATTTTCACTCGGTCGTTGGAATAGAGGATAGACAGTTCCCCAGCAGTTGCCATTTCCGTGAATTTGGCTGTGGCCTGGGGATGTTCGTGCTGCTCCAACTGACCCACATAGATCAGCGAAATTTCCAACTCCCGGAGCAATTGGCGGGTACGGCCCAAATCCGTAGTATTCCAGAATTCGCCCAGCAGAGCGCCCCGCTCCCCCACCAATTCGCCCCAGCGCTGCTCGCCTTCGTGCATACCGCTCACACCGCTCAGTCCGGTCATCGAGGCCACCCGGCTTCCGCCCGCCCGGTAGTATTCCAGGGTGGACGATTCAGCCACCACCAGATTGCCCCGTACATTGGCCAGCAGCCAGTTGATAGCCTCCCGATCGTAGCGCAGTTCTATAGAGTTGTTGCCATCCGGCCAGGTATAGACTCCCTCATTCATAAAATCCAGCCCGTTCAGCGTGCCGATGGGCGGGCGCCAGCCAATCAACCGCTGATCAAGCCGGGCCGCGGTTCCCCACAGGGGATAGGCCAGGCTGGCAAAGAGGAGGAGGGTGAAAATTGTAAGCCAGAGGGGGCGGAGGAGTGGGGGATTGGGGATTGGGAATTGGGGATTAGGCATCAAAGCCTCATCCGCGTCCATCCGCGCCATCCGCGTTCTATTCTTCCCTTCCAGAATGCGGGGCAGGGCGACGGCGGCGGCGATGCCCCAGAGAACCCAGACTTGAATAAAAAATTTAAAGAGCGTATTCATCCGATACCAGTCGCCACCCTGCAAAAAATCTTTTAGGAAGATTAGCTGGGTTCCAGCCAGCAGGGCAAAGCCGGTGACGGTCAGCAGCGCGGCCAGCAGCGCGCCCGGATCAGCAGCGCGTCCCCGCCGCCAAAGCAGCAGAAAGCCGATAGCCAGGAAAGGCAGGCAAAGCCCCAGCACCTTTTGTTCAGTGAAGATCAGCAGCCCCACACCGACGATAACAAAAAAGGGAATCCACCAGACGCCCACCAAAAAGCCCAGCGTCGGCCAGCGCACCAGCCGCGCCTGCCAGAGCAGCAAGCGGGGCAGCCGTTCCAGATTGCCCCAGGCCAGGGCCAGCCAGCGCTCCAGGCCCGTGGGTTTGGCATCGTCGGGCCGGGCCGGCGCCCGCAGGCTCACCAGCAGCCAGGAGATCAGCACAAAGGCGAAGAAGCCCCAGATCAGCAGCCAAACGCCCAGATCGTCCGGTGTGTTGACCAGCCCCACGCCGCTCGCGCCCACATTGTGATAGTTGCGGAAGAAAGGCAGAAAGGTAAGGAAAGCCACGACCAGATAGCCAAGGGAGCCGCCGATAAGCAGGGGCAATGGTAACCGTCCTCGCCCCCGGTAGAGGCTGACCGCCAAAGTCAACACGCCTAGACCAAAATAGGTGGGCAACTCCCAGAGATTGATGCTGGCCAGGGTTCCCAGCAGTAGCCCAAATCCCCCGAGCAGCAGCAGCCCCTGGCCCCACTCGCGCCTCCAGTCTACGTCGTAGCTGCGCAGCAGGGCCAGCACCAGCCCCAGAAAGAGGACGGAAAAGGGAATGCCGATCATATGGGGGTGCAGGTCGGCGAAGGTGAAGCTCCAATAAGGAAATTCGTTGATGGTGGCTGGAATCACCCGGCTGGGTGCCCAGAAATCGTAGCCAGGCAACTGGATGTCGGTTGTCGCCACCTGCCAAAACCCGCTGGCAGCGCGTACCACCGTCTGCACGCCAGGAAGTGCGCTCTCGAAGTTGCTCTGGCTCATATCCAGCAGCCGTTTGACAACCTGCGCAAAGCTGTCTAGATTGCCCAACAGAGCAACAAATAGGGGCGCAAGAAGGGCAGGGGCGAGGCCGGTGCGCCACGGGAGGTGAGTGGGTGATTGGGTGGCTGGATGGGAAGGCTGGGATATTGCGATGCTTGACCGCTCGATTGGGGCAGGCGATTGGTTGACTGGTTGACTGGTTGATTGGGTGGCTGGGCGCAGGTCGATGTCCAGGATGTCGTCGATAGGCGCGGCGGGTGCTTCGACAATTGGTGCGGGTTCGGTGATGTCGGCGGAAGAAAATTGTGAACGGTGAATTGTGAATTGTGAATTGTGAAGGGTTAGCTCCGCCGACTCGTCACTAACCACTGATAACTGATGACTGCTCACTGATAGCCTGCCACCTGCCACCTGCCACCTGCTACCGACTACCGCCGAATAGGCCACCCCAAAGGCATTCACTACAGTCAGCGCAAAGAGGGAGGGAATCGCCAAATTGAAGGCGACCTCGGCGTAAATTCCCGTCAGCTTGACCAGATAGGCGACCAGAAAAATGCCGAAATAATAGTAGTTGATATAGCCGCCGGCGAAGTGGGGGTCCACAGGCGGAAAGGTAGGGCTGCGCAAAATGCCATTGAGGAAGGCAAACTCCATGAACTTCTCGCCGCCAAACCAGGGCTGCCAGATGTCAGGATTCTGCATCCGGATCAACACAAAAAAGACAAAAGCCACCGCAAAAAGGGCCTCGCCCACCAGCAACAGAGGCCACATCTGGGCCAAAAACGTCTTAATCTCCCGCCACTGCCAGATCAACAACGACAGCCCGATCACCCCGACCACAGCCGCCACCAGCCAGGCGTTGAGTACACTGTTCTGGGTAATCCCCAGGCTGGCGCAGAGCCAGAGCAGCCAGCCCGACAGCAGCCAGCCCAGCGCTCGGCTGAATAGATAGCCCCGATCGCGCAGGCGGCGCAGAAGAAGGAAACTGATAGGCCAACTGGCGAGGCCGAGGAGGGAAAGCACCAACCACCACCAGCCCACAGC
>CAMDQF010000024.1 GCA_945905745.1 Litorilinea aerophila | reverse complement strand
AATGCGGGACGCTGATGACGCTGATCTGAATTGATCTGTGTTGATCATTTGTTCCTGTGTGAATCAGCGTCCACTTTTCATCGTCCTCAGGCATGTCGCCCGACGTGAAAAGTATACGATGCAGGCGCAAGCAAGAGCCGATATGTGCGGGTAAAATCCACGTATATCGGCTCTTGCTTGCGTAACTCCTTGCCTCTTTTTGCCCCACCTACCTGTTGGTTACCAAGTTTCCTCGTGCAACAGCCCATCACAAAGGAGACTGACGCCATCGTAACAATCCATGTAATATTTATTCGCTACAATGATCAACAAGTTGTAATAAAAATCACAAACACATGCAAATGCAGAAAGCTAGCTGAATTTCAGAAAACTTTCTATGTAATTCAATACAAACGCGGGGTCACATCGTATGAAAATAGCGACATCCAATCAGCGTGCCACAGCAGCGCAGGCAAGCTCTATACGGGGACCGCCGACCCAGCCCAAAATGACACATCTATACCTGCATTCTCAACACCTATTTTGTAGCGCAAATGAAATCAGTTTCCTGCTCAATTCTGAAAGACGTGATAAAATCCTAAGTCTCTGCTCAAACAATTCAAGGAGTTAATCCATGCAACGCATATACCGTTTGATAGGAATTGTATTGGTGCTCGCTTTAATGGTACCGACAGCCAATGCCCAGCAGCCGGCCCGCAGTTATCTACTATTGGGCAAGGCTGACAAACTGCCAGCCAACCTGGAACAGCTTGTGGCCGCAAAGGGTGGCACTGTGAACTACACAGTGCCGGCAATCGGGTTGGCCGTGATCACATCCGCCAACCCAAATTTCCAGGCAGAGATGGAAAGTGTGGTCGATGTGGAGTCGGTCGCCCCGGACATTCAGATACGCTATGAAATGCCGGGCTTTGAGCCTGCTACATCAGAGGACAGTTTACCCGTAAGCGGAGATGAGGATGTAGCCGATCCACTCTATGGGCTACAGTGGAATTTGGACGCGATACAGGCACCGGAAGCCTGGGCCATGGGCGCCAGGGGCGAAGGCGTGCGCGTTGCAATTCTGGACGACGGCATCTATGCCGATCACCCCGACTTGGCTCCGAACCTTAATATCACCCACAGCACATCCTTCGTTCCCATGAGCCTGGACTGGCAGTACAACCAGTTTTGGCAGTACACCGACTTCTCCAGCCTATTCGAAACTCACGCTAGCTACGTGACTGGTATTATTGCTGCAGCAGATAATGGTTTCGGTATCATCGGTGTAGCTCCAGAAGCTGAAATTGTGGGTGTGCGTGTGTTGACATATATGAACGGCGAGTCTGTTGGCATGTTTTCATGGCTGGCCGCAGGCATTGTCTACGCAGCGAACATCGACTCGGATGTCATCAACATGAGTTTGGGCGGTTGGCTGAACAAAGACGGCACTTGTGGTGATAACGTCGACGAGCAGTGCTATACAAAGAAGGATGCCAATGAATTGAAGAAATTGCTGGACCGGGCAACCCGCTATGCGCATAAGCAGGGGGCAGTGATGGTTGCTGCGGCAGGCAACGACGGCGTCGACACGGATCATAATGGCAAGCGCTACTTCTTGCCCGCCGAATCGGATAAAGTGTTAGCTATTTCAGCTACTGGACCAATCGGCTGGGGACTTGACCAAACGGTAAACCTCGATAGCTTCGCTGCTTACTCCAATTATGGAAAATCGCTTGTAGATTTCGCTGCTCCCGGCGGTAACCCGGCCCTACTCGGGCGAGACGACTTAGTATGCAATCCACACCCCATCTACGGGTCCACAGATTGTGATCTCTATGATTCTGTGTTAGGTCCATTTCCATTCCCCTTGCTCCCTGAAATTCTTGCATCGGGAACCAGCGGGGCAGCGGCCCACGTCTCTGGTGTGGCCGCGCTGATTATCGGTCAGAACGGCGGCGAGATGAAGCCGAAAGATGTGGAGAGGGCATTGAAGGAGGGGGCCGATGACCTGGGCAAGAAGGGCGCAGATGCCTATTTCGGCGAAGGACGGGTGAACGCTGCGGCATCCCTGGCCTGGCTGGCCCGCAAGTCCAAGGAGAAAGATGTGGAGGAGGTGGAGGATGCAGAATCAACCTCTGCTACCTGCGCCGAGGCCGAATGGGTATGTCCTGAAGCAAGCAAGAATGTGATCTTTTTGGGTCTGATCAGCAATCGCTGATACAGACAGAGGCCGATTGGGAGATAGAGATAAAGAGAAGGAGGGCGGCAGTTGCCGCCCTCCTTCTCTTTATCTCTATCATAGAATCAGCATCGCATCGCCAAAGCTGAAGAAGCGGTAGCCTTCCGCTTTGGCGATTTCGTAGGCATCCAGCAGCAGACGCCGCCCTGCGTCGGGATCGGCGGGGTATGACTGGGCCACAAACGCACTGACCAGCATGAGCAGGGACGAGCGAGGCAGGTGAAAATTGGTAATCAGCCCGTCCACGGCCCGGTAGCGGTAGCCGGGATGGATGAAGAGATTGACCGCGCCCTCAAAGGCCGCCACCCGCTTCCAGGGACAGGCGGTTGTGTCATAGGGATCGATGCCCTGGGCTCCCGTCCCCCCCCATTCCAACGTCCGCACGGAAGTTGTGCCCACGGCGACTACCCGCCCTCCGGCCAGGGTCGTTTCGTTGATCTGTTTGGCCGTACGGGCCGACAGCCCCGCCCATTCCGTGTGAATTGCGTGCTCCTCCACCACCTCCGCCGTGACCGGACGGAAGGTATCCAGTCCCACATGCAGGGTCACAGTCTCCCAGCCCACCCCTCTTTCTCGCAGCTCCAGCAGCAGTTCCGGTGTAAAGTGCAGCCCAGCCGTGGGCGCGGCCACGCTGCCTTCCGGTCGGCTGTAAATTGTCTGGTAGCGTTCGGCATCGCCGCTATATTCGGTGATGTAGGGCGGCAGGGGAATCTCGCCCAGTTCGTCCAGATAGGGGCGGACAGGGGAGGAGAAAGTGACGACGCGCGAGCCAGATGGAAGGACGGAAACGATTGTGACACGCAGGGATTGGGGATTGGGGATTGGGGACTGGAGATTGGGCGTCAGGTCGATTTCGACACCTTCGCTCAGGCCGCGGCCGCGCACGAGACATTCCCATTCGATGCCGGTTTCGTCCAGTTGGCGGAGCAGGAAGATTTCGACCGCGCCGCCGGTGGGTTTGTGGCCGTGGAGACGGGCAGGGATGACCCGGCTGTCATTGCCAACGAGCAGATCACCCGTGTGAAGGTAGTCGCCGATGTCGCTGAAACGGCGATGCTCAATCGCCCCGCTATCCCGGTACAAAACGAGCAGACGGCTGCTGTCCCGAGGCTCGGCGGGCTGCTGCGCGATGAAGGCGGGGGGCAGATTGTAGTCGAAGAGTGAAGTTTGCATAGGGTGGAAAGTGGAAAGTGGAAAGTGGCAGGTGGAAAGTGGCAGGTGGCGCGTCTCATTCGCTATTCCCTATTTTCTTCCTCTCCTGACACGCCCCAATAAAACTCTCCCACAGCCGCCGATGGCCGTCTGGCAGCTCAAAGATGCGTTCGGGATGCCATTGCACCCCCACCACCCAGCGGTGGGCTGGACTTTCATAGGCTTCTACCAGCCAATCGTCTGGAGCAGCCGACAGGGCAGCCACCTGCATCCCCGACGCAAGGGTTGAGATATCTACGCCTTGGTGGTGATAGGTGTTGACGGCCAGGGAAGTAGTGTCAACGATTTTCGCCAAACGACTGCCAGGCAGCAGAGAAACTTCGTGCAGCACAGGATTGTTCGTGTCCGAGCGGTGATTGGGAAAGTCCTGCACCATCCCGCCCCCGGCAGCTACATTCAACACTTGGCAGCCCCGGCAAATGCCAAAGATAGGCATATCCTGGGCCAATGCCTGCTGGGAAAGGTGAATTTCCAGTTCATCTCTGGCCTCAGAAATCGACTTCGGATCCGCCCCATTTATCTCAGCGCCGAAGTAGCGGGGATGGACGTCACCGCCGCCAGAGAGAATCAGCCCATCCATTCGTTCCAACACCGCAGCCGGCAGACGTCCACGCGCGTCGGGCAGATAGGTCGTGCCGTCGGGCAGGCGCGCTGGTTCATCGGGCGAGAGCAGCACCGGTGTCGCGCCCAGTTCGGCCAGCATGGACAGATAGTTGCGGGTATTCTCTTCCACCCATTCCCGGTTGCCGTGTTTGGAGGTCAGACCGATGAGAAGTGGACGTTCTGCGGTGGCTACCATAGGGCGTGGCCTTTGGGAGAGTCGGGTGAAGATTGTAGCTGTCTACTATACCCGAAGATGGGTTCGCTACGCTATTTTCCTGATAATCAGCTGCAATTTTTGCATTGCAATTTGCAGCCATTTCAGTGTATTATGCAATCAGCTATTATTGATCGACGAGCAGAAGGAGCAGAAGAAACGAATGGCAAACGTTACTATACAAGCAAGAATTAGCCTCGAACTCAAAGAGCAGGCGGAGAGCGTTTTGGCGGAAATCGGGTTGTCTACTGCCGATGCCATACGTGTCTTTCTGCAACAGACGGTCAATTCGGGCGGCCTACCGTTCCAGCCAACGGCCAAGCGACCCAATGCGGAAACGCTGGACGCGATGCTGGAACTGGAGAGGGGTGGAGGGCAGGTATTTGATACAAGCGAAAAGCTATTTGCGGATTGGAGAAGCTGACCGATGGCGCTCCAAATTCGCCAATCCACCCAGTTTCGGCGCGACATCAAGCGGTTGGGCAGACAAAGCGCTGACCTATCCTTGCTGGAAGCCGTGATTATAACTTTGGTGGCAGAAGAAGCGTCGGATGAGAAGTACCGGGATCATTTGCTGACCAGAAACTGGCGCGGACACAGAGAGTGTCACATCCGGCCAGATTGGCTGCTCATCTATCGACTCACCGACGATGAGTTGCAGCTTGTCAGGACAGGCGGTCACTCGGAACTCTTTGGCGCATAAATTGGCGCGTAGAGATGTACAAACAGAAATACAAATAACGCGCTACCCAATCTTCGTGGTCAGTGTTACAATCTGGTCACATAGCTCCTCCAACTAAACCGGATTTGTAGCCATGACCACGGCAACCGCCACACCTCCACTCGTCGCGCCTGTCCCCACTCCGCAACACCGCCGTTATCTTGTGCGGGCCTTTTTGCTGCTGCGCAACTATTGGCAACTCACCGTCGGCGCATACCTGGCCCTGGTGGGAATCACTCTGCTCACCCTGGCCACGCCCCAGTTCATCCGCTGGATCATCGATCAGGGCATCGGCGCGGGCAACAGCCGACTGCTCACCTGGGCAGTGCTTGGCTTACTGGGATTGACCGTCGTGCGCGGCCTCTTCACCTATTGGCAGGGTCGTTGGACCGAAATCGCATCCCAGAGCGTGGCCTATGACCTGCGCAATGCGATGCTGGAACGGCTCACTCATCTCTCTTTCGACTACCACGACCGCACAGAGTCGGGCCAATTGCTCTCCAGAGCCATGCAGGATGTGGACCGCATCCGCTTTCTGAATGGGCGGGCCGTGTTGGGTTTGGTCAATGCCATCGTTCTGCTCATCGGCACAGCCATCGCCCTGCTGTGGATGAACCCCAAACTGGCCCTGTTGGCGCTGATCTCCATGCCCGTCCTGGCCTATCAAGCGACAACCTTTGCCATCCGCTTACGGCCTCTCTCTCTGGCGATCCAGCAACAGATGGCCGTCCTGACCACCCGGTTGGAACAAAATCTGCGGGGGGCGCGCATTGTCAAAGCCTTTGCCCAGGAAGACAGAGAGATCGAACGTTTTGAGAGCGAGAATCGCAACTGGTTCAGGCTTTCGGCAGAGGCAGCCCAGCTGCAGGCGGTCAACAATCCGCTGATGGACCTGATCGCCAATGCGTCCGTGGTTTTTATTCTCTGGTATGGCGGGCTGTTGGTCATCAACAGTCAGATTACCCTGGGCGATCTGATTGCCTTCACCACCTATCTGGGGCAGATGGCCGGACCGGTGCGCCGTTTTGGAATGATCATCCCGGCCATTGCCCAGGCTGGTGCTTCCGCCGAGCGGGTCTTCGAGATTCTGGACGCCGAGTCTCAGGTGCAGGACGAGCCAGACGCACAGCCATTGCCCCCGGTGCAGGGCCATCTGCGCTTTGAGAATGTGAGCTTTGGCTACAGCCATTCGCGTCGGGTCTTGAATGGGGTCTCCTTCGACGTCAAACCCGGCCAGGTGTTGGCCCTGCTTGGCCCGACCGGATCGGGAAAATCGTCGATCATCAATCTGATACCCCGTTTCTACGACCCCAGTGGGGGGCGGGTAACGATTGACGGTTACGACATCCGCCATATCACCCAGGCTTCCCTGCGCAGCCAGATCGGCATCGTCTTGCAGGAATCCACCCTCTTCGCCACGACGATCCGGGAGAATATCGCCTTTGGGCGGCCTGATGCTGCGGACGAAGAGGTGATCGCAGCAGCCAAAGCCGCCCAGGCCCACGAATTCATTACGCAGATGGCCAATGGCTATGATGCAGAGGTGGGCGAACGGGGCGCAACCCTCTCCGGCGGTCAGCGACAGCGTATGGCGATTGCCCGCGCGCTGCTCAAAGACCCCCGCATCCTCATCCTGGACGACGCCACCGCCAGTGTGGACACGGAAACAGAGCGGCTGATCCAGAAGGCGCTGGCCCGGCTGATGGAAGGGCGCACGTCGGTTATCATCGCCCAGCGTTTGAGTACTGTGCGCATGGCCGATCTGATTCTCATTTTGGAGAAGGGGCGGGTGACCGGCGCGGGAACCCACGAGGAGTTGCTGGCACCGTCGCCCCTCTACCAGCGCATCTACGCCGGACAGTTGGAACGGAAGTAAGTCAGTGAACAGTAATCAGTAATCAGTAATCAGTGAGTATCGGCGCAACAGGCTGTTTACTGTTCACTGGTTACTGTTTACTGTTCACTTGCCAGACGCACTCATTCACAATTCACCATTCACCATTCACAATTAATATGAGCTTCCCAATTGGATCAGTCGGACGAAGTGGAGGGCCAGGGAACGTACTGCGCGCCCTGGCAAACGATAAAGAAGGACGGGCCTTCGACCCGCAGGTGACCTGGCGACTGCTGGCCTTTCTGGGTCCACACAAGGCCAAAATGGTTGGGGCCTTTGTGTTGATGTTCGTTGCCACCGGGCTGACCCTGACCATGCCCTATCTGATGAAGGTCGCCATCGACGGTGCCATCCGCACCAAGGATGCCGCGGGATTGGGGCAGATTTGCCTGATCATGGCCGCCGCCTTTGCCGGGCAATACGTCGCTACGGCGGGCCAGCGCTATCTGCTCTCCTGGGTCGGACAGCGGGTGCTGGCCACCCTGCGCCTGCGGCTGGTAGAGCATTTGCAGCGGCTCTCCCTGGGCTATCACGACAAGAACATCATCGGCGTAACCATCTCCCGGGTGATCAGCGATGTGGCAGTGATCAACGAACTGCTCTCCCAGGGGCTGATTACACTGGTGGGGGATGTGCTGGTGCTGGTAGGCACGGTCGTCGTGATGCTGACGATGAGTCCCCGGCTGGCGCTGATCACTTTTAGCGTCATTCCGCTGATGCTGATTGTCACCCGCGTCTTTTCCCGCCACGCCAAGAGCGCCTATCGTGAGACCCGGCGCAGCGTAGCTTCTGTGATCGGCGCGCTGGCCGAAGACCTGACCGGGATGCGGGTGATCCAAGCCTTTGCCCAAGAGACGGAGACCCAAAACCGCTTTTCTAAGGTCAACGAGGTCAACCGGGCGGCCAATGTACAAGCCATGAGCCTCTCCTTTATCTTCCTGCCCACAATGGACTTTTTGGGAGTGCTTTCCACCGCGGTTGTTCTCTGGTTTGGCGGGCGGGCTGTGACCTCCGGCGAGCTGACGCTGGGTGTAATTGTCGCCTTTTTGGCCTACGTCACCCGCTTCTTCCAGCCCGTCCAGGACCTAAGCCAGCTCTACACAACTTTTCAGCAGGCGATGGCCGGGGGCGAGCGGGTCCTCGAACTCCTCGATACAGCCCCCGCAGTGCCAGAACCGGAGACGCCCACGGATATGCCGCCCATTCGGGGTCACATCGAATTGGAGCGTGTCGATTTCGCCTACAATCCCGAAACCGAAGTCCTGCACGGTGTCTCGCTAGTCATCGAGCCGGGACAGGTGGTGGCGCTGGTGGGGCCAACTGGTGCGGGCAAATCTTCGATTGCCAATCTGGTGGGGCGCTACTACGACGTGACCGGCGGCAGTGTGCGCATTGACGGTATTGATGTACGCACAGTCAGCCAGCAATCTCTGCGCCGACAGATGGGGCTGGTCTCCCAGGAACCCTTCCTCTTCCCTGGCACAGTGGCCGACAACATTCGCTTTGGCCGTCCCGAAGCCAGCCTGGCCGATGTGGAAAAGGCAGCCCGACTTTCCAACGCCCACGAGTTTATTGTGGATTTGGTCAACGGCTACGAAACCAAAATTGTGGAGGGAGGCGTCAACCTCTCCGTAGGCCAGCGCCAGTTGGTCTGCATTGCTCGGGCCGTCCTGGCCGATCCCCGAATTCTGGTCATGGACGAGGCCACAGCCAGCGTAGACACAGTGACCGAAGCGCTGATTCAGGAGGCGCTGGATCATCTGCTCTCCGGGCGTACTTCCGTCGTCATCGCGCACCGGCTCAGCACCATCCGCAATGCGGATATGATCTGTGTGGTGCAGAATGGTAAAATTGCCGAAAAAGGCAACCACAACGAACTGCTGGCGCTGGACGGCATCTACAAAAAACTCTACGAACGACAGTTCATCCACCCTGACGAAGAGGCGGAATAGACCAATGAAGAAAAAGACAGCCATCCCACCCAAGCGTACCCGCTGGCAATCCCTCTTGGGGACGGCTATTCTTCTGCTCGTCGTACTCTTCGTCTATCTGCGCACAGGCACTCTCCCCGACGAACTGCTGGAAGGTGTGCCGGGCACAACAACGGCGACAGTCGCTGACACCGCCACCCATACGCCGACGACAGCGCCCACAGCCGTAGCCGCCATCAACCCGACTGCCACAGCAGTGGCCAAATCGATCGAAAAATCGAAAACGGTAGATAGAGCGACGGCAGTTTTGATAGCCACGGAGCAGCCGGCAGCCGCGGCCACAGCCATTGAAACATCGGTTCCCACCCCCCAGCCGACAGCCACCTTCACCGCGACCAAGCCACCCACCCGCGCCCCACCGACGGCCACAGCAGCAGCTACAGCCGCCCCGACCCGCATCCGCTCCCAGAGCGGCCTGCCCTTCATTCTCTACAACGACCTGCCGCCGGAGGCCCAAGAGACCATTCGGCTGATTGACAACAATGGCCCCTTCCCCTTCCGCCAGGACGATTCCACCTTCCAGAATCGGGAGGGGATTCTGCCCCGCCAATCCCGTGACTGGTATCGGGAGTTCACAGTCATCACGCCCGGTTCCCGAGATCGGGGCGCGCGGCGGGTTGTTGAGGGGGAGGACGGCCTGCTCTTTTACACAGACGATCACTACGCCAGCTTCCAGGAGGTGATCCGATGAGGGGTAAATTGCGTAGGCTGTTGGCGGACAGCCAGCAGACGGGGATTTTCCGTATTGACGAGGGGAACGATCCCGCTGATATTCTGGCTGGGGCCGAAGCACTGGGCTGGGCGGCTTTTCGGGTAGCTGGCGGGGAGGTGCAGGACAAATCGGCCTTTCTCAACCGTTCGGCCTCGGCCATGCGCTTCCCTGCCTATTTCGGCCAGAACTGGGATGCCTTCGAGGAGATCGTCAACGACCCGGACGCCATGCCCGAGGCGCAGGGCTATCTGCTCCTGTTGGACGACTTCGCCGCCTTTGCTCGTTCCCAGCCGGGGGAATGGGCCACAGCCCGCGCGATTCTGGCCGATGCTGCCGAACGCTGGCAGACCCAGGGGCGAGGTTTTGTGGTGCTGCTGAGAAAAGCAGGAAGATCCGCGCCGGATGTGGCGTGGGTATGAGGATGGGCCGCTGACCGCTGACCGCTGACGACAGACCGAAGAGGTTCGACTTTTTCTGAAAGGTCGAACCTCTTTTTATACAAAAACCCCGTTCCTGTCCTCGGGGGGAAGAGTCAGGAACGGGGCGAGGGATACACTATAACGATTGCCGGAATCAGTCGCCTACTTCAACAGCGGCAGGCTGCGCAAAGCGCTGGGGGGTGCGCTGGCTGTTGCGATAGATATGCCAAGCCACCAGAGCCGATCCTACGTAGATCAGCCCGGTCAGTGCGAAGACACCCCGGAAGCCGAACCAGACGGCAACCACCGCACCCAGCATCGGCGCAATCATCCGCCCGCCGGCATTCACACTGTTGTCCAGCCCATAGACAGTGCCTTTGGAACCGACTGGTGTGCGCAAATTCATCAGCGCACCGATGGCGGGAACCATTGCCCCTTGCACCAGACCGGTGAGCGCTTGCCAGACGACCAGCTGCCAGGCCGAAGTGACAAAAGGCTGGGGAATGTAAAGCAATACACCCAACACCGCGCCCAGAAGCAGCACACGCGGATGTCCCAGCCTGTCGCCCAGACGGCCAAACCAGACCGCGCTGCCCGAACCCACAATCGCCTTGAAACCCATCAGCATCCCGGTCACAGTGGCTACGGCCGCGGTCGGCCCCATCAGTTCCAGCACAAAGAGCGCGGCAATCGGCAAGGTGACAGAGCGGGCGACGCTGAAGAGAAAGGTGCTGGAATAGAGGCTGGCCATGTCCGGGATCCGGATCAGCGCTCGGTAACTGCTCAGAAAGCCAGGGCGATCCTTGACGGCCATCGGTATGAAATCCTCCCGTACCCAGACGATCACGGCAAAGGCGGCCAGGCCGAGCATTGCACCGGTGATCCAGAAACTCTCGCGGAAGCCAAAAGCGTCGCCCAAAACACCCCCCACTAGCGGTCCAATGGCGACCCCGACCCACGTCCCCGTCTGCATCAGCCCCAAGGCTTCCCCGGATTTCTCCGGCGGGGCGGAGGCGGCCACCAGCGCGTTGGAGGCTGCGATCACCCCAGAGACCATCCCTTGCAGAGTACGCAACAGCACCAGTTGCTCTGCGTTCTGGGCAAAGCCCATCGCCCCCACCAGAATCGCCCCACCCAGGCTGGCCCGGACGAGCATAGGTTTGCGTCCGTAGCGGTCGGCGATGGTGCCCCAGATGGGCGATGTGAACATCATCGTCAGCGCCTGGGAGGAGAAGACCAGGCCCGACCAGAACTCGATGGAGCCGACGCTCGCCACACCCAATTCCTTCACATACAGGGGCAGAAAGGGGAAGACGAGGCTGAACCCGGCGGTGGATAGAATCTGCACAGAAAAGAGAATATAAAGATTGCGGCGCCACTGGGGAAGCGATGACATAGGGTTGTCTCTTTGGAAAATTCGACGCGTGGGAAAGAAACCAAGCCCGTTTCTAAACCGATAAAGTAATCTACTGGCGGCCAGTGTAGCACAGACCAAATCATTAGACAAACCTGCAAAAGTGCTAACTTTCCAACAAAGGGCTTTTCGGGTAGACTTGCCTATATTGTATTCCCTCATACCACGCCAAGGGGTGTAATGGATGGCCTCCAATTCCTACCAGTTCAACCAATCAGACATTGGGATTGCGATCGGGGACGATCGAGTAGATACGCCGGCTGGGCTGGAAGCAGAAAATTCTGACTATATTTTCATGCCTCCGGTTGTGACCGGTGAGTCGTCGCTTCCAGTTTCAGAGGCGTCGTTGGATGATCTGGCTTCGTCCCCGCTGATCTATAACCGGGAGCTTGTCTGGCTGGACTTCAATTGGCGGGTGCTGTCCGAAGCCCTGGATACCCGCAACCCGCTGTTGGAACGTCTGCGCTTTCTGGCGATTACGGCCAGCAATCTGGACGAATTTTTCCGCAAACGGGTGGGCGGTCTGAAACGCCAACAAGCGGCAGGTGTCGCCAACCTGAATCTGCTGGGCTGGACACCTGAACAACAGATTCATCTGATCTCCCGGGCTGTACACCAGATGCTGGAGTGCCAGAGCAACTCGCTGCTCGACGATGTGTTGCCTGCCCTGAAAGCCGAAGGCATGGAACTGGTTGAATTTGCAGAACTGAGCGACGAAGAACGGGCCTATTTGAATAGCTTTTTCTACCGAGAAATCTACCCCATCCTGACCCCCCTGGCCGTTGACCCCGGCCACCCCTTCCCTTTCATCAGCAATCTGAGCCTGAATCTGGCTGTGGAATTGCAGGACCCGGTGACGGAAGAGACCCGTTTTGCCCGGGTGAAGATACCCCCGAACCGTGCCCGCTGGGTAACTGTGGAGAATTCTCTGCGCTTTGTGCCCCTGGAGCAGGTGGTGATCCACAATCTGGCCGCGCTCTTTGATGGAATGCAGATTGTGGCCGCCCACCCCTTCCGGGTGACACGTAACGCAGACATTGCCCGCAACGAAGAAGAGGCCGAAGATCTGCTCAATATGATCAGTGAGGAGCTACGGGAGCGCCGCTTTGCGCCGATCGTGCGGGTAGAGGTGACAGATTCTATGCCGACCCACGTGCGCGACCTATTGTTGCAGGAGATGGGTTTACAGCAGATGGATATGTACACGACCCGCGGCCCTCTGGGTCTGGCGGATCTCTTCCCGCTGGCCGATGTAAATCTGCCCCACCTGAAGTACGAGCCGTGGGTTCCCCAAACCCACGCGGCTATGGCCGGGCTGAGCCGGAAATCCCGGCCCGCCGACATCTTCGCCATCATCCGCAAGGGGGATGTGCTGGTCCACCATCCTTACCACAGCTTTGCCACCAGCACCCAGCTTTTTGTCGAGGCCGCGGCCAGAGACCCCCAGGTACTCGCCATCAAACAGACCCTCTACCGCACCAGCGCAGATTCGCCAGTGGTGAAGGCGCTGATTCAGGCCGCGGAACGGGGCAAGCAGGTGGCTGTGCTGGTGGAGCTAAAGGCCCGTTTTGACGAGGAGCGCAACATTGAATGGGCACGCACACTGGAGGATTCGGGTGTGCATGTGGCCTACGGACTGGTGGGGCTGAAGACCCACACCAAGACGACACTGGTGGTGCGGGAAGAGGAGAACGAACTGCGCGCCTATGCCCATATCGGCACAGGCAATTACAATCCTAAAACAGCCACCCTCTACTCGGATTTTGGCTTCTTCACCTGTCGCGCGGAGATCGGCGCAGACCTGATGGACCTGTTCAATTTTCTTACCGGCTATAGCCGCCAGCAGCATTACCGGAAACTATTAGTCGCCCCGGTCAATATGCGCCAGCGCTTTTTGGAGTTGATCGAGACGGAGATCGCAGTAGCAATGAACGGCGCTCCCGCACGCATTGTGGCAAAGATGAATGCCCTGGATGATTCGCCGATTGTGGCAAAGCTCTATGAAGCCAGCCAGGCGGGGGTGCAAATTCAATTGATCATCCGGGGGAACTGTCGCCTGCGGCCTGGTCTGCCGGGGATCAGCGAGAACATACAGGTCGTCAGTGTGATCGGGCGCTTTTTGGAACACCACCGCATCTTCTATTTCGAGAACGGTGGCGATCCCCGTTATTTCATGGGCAGCGCGGATTGGATGACGCGCAATCTCTCGGATCGGGTGGAAGCGATTGTGCCGATTGAAGAACCCCAGTTGCAGCAGCAGCTACAGATTGTGCTGGACACCTGTTTGCAAGACCAGCGCCAGGGGTGGGAGATGTTGTCCGATGGCCGCTATCGACGACGGCGCAGTGTGGAAGGGGCAGAAGGGGTAGCTGCGGTAGGCACACACCAGACACTGATGGCGTCGACACTGACTGGCAGTGGCGCGGCCTGAGTGATCAGTTATCAGTGAGATGTGCTGACCGGTCACTGATAACTGATCACTGATAACCATCTTTCCACTCAGAGTACATCTTCCACAGCCGCGCGTTCTTCCAGCAACTCGGCGCCCGTGGCCTGAATCTTGGCCTGATCAAAGTCGCTCAGTTCCAGCCCCTGCACGACCCGATAAACTCCATTCTCCACAGTCACCGGATAACTGAAGATCGTCCCTGCGGGGGAGCCGTACTCGCCTGTGCTGGGGATTGCCATGCTGATCCAGTTGCCGGGAGTAGTGCCGTTGTACCAGGTCTGCACGTGGTTGATGGCCGCGTTGGCTGCGCTGGCCGCGCTGCTGGAACCTCTGGCCGCGATGACAGCCGCGCCCCGCTTCTGGACCGTCGGGATGAAGTTCTCCTTGATCCAGGCGTCGTCGTTGATCACCTGGGGGGCGGGTTGGCCGTCGATGCGGGCGTGATAGGCGTCGGGATATTGGGTGGCGCTGTGGTTGCCCCAAATGGTCACATTCGTCACAGCCGAGACCGGGCGACCACTCTTCTGGGCCAGTTGGCTGGCGGCCCGGTTATGGTCGAGCCGGGTCATGGCGGTAAAGCGCTCGTTGGGGACGTCCGGCGCGTTGCTCATGGCAATCAGACAGTTGGTATTGGCCGGGTTGCCCACCACCACCACCCGCACGTCGTCGGCAGCGTTGTCATTGATGGCTTTGCCCTGGGCCACGAAAATCTTGCCGTTGGCGCTGAGCAGGTCCTTGCGTTCCATGCCCGGTCCCCGGGGGCGTGCGCCCACCAGCATGGCCCAGCTTACGCCATCGAAGGCTTTGTTGGCGTCGTCGGTGGCAACGACGTTGTGGAGCAGGGGAAACGCGCAGTCGTCCAGTTCCATTACCACACCTTCCAGCGTGGCTAGGGCCGGGGTGATCTCCAGAAGATGGAGGCTGACCGGTTGATTGGGGCCGAAAAGGTCGCCGTTAGCGATGCGGTAAATAAGGGCATAGCCGATATTGCCGGCAGCCCCGGTTACAGCCACACGAATTGGGGAAGTCATGGATTGTTCTCCCTGATGACGATTGACTAAAATAGTCTTGAATAAGGAACAAGATTCACACCTATTCCGTTCTCTTCAGGATACAGCGATTCGCCAGAAAGGTCAACGTTTTTGGGTTGACCGCGAGCCGTTGATTCGGTTTGCCCAAAGCGCTGTGCTACAATCTTCACTGTGTCCAGGCTTTTAACCTGGCAGATCGGCCCTTGTGCCCCTGCCGGGCGCGTTCTGTGTATTCATAAATGTGAAGTCAACCTCTCGGCTTCACCGCTCAAGGAGAAGAATCAATGCAACAAACTTGGTTATCAAGAATCATAGGGATTGTCGTGCTGCTGTCAATCCTGTTCCCCGGCGGAGCGAGATCGGTGGCCCTGGCAGAACCCGGCGCCACAGCCGACGACGAGATCATTTATATCGATTCGGGCAATTTTATCCGGGTCATTGATCCCAATGTTGCCCAAGGAACCCAGCAGATTCAATGGTCCAGCCCGGACAACGGCTGGTTCGATTTTGCGACGGGTGATTTTAACAGCGACGGCGACAAAGAGATCGTAGTGATTGGCAATAATAAGTTGACTGTCTTTGACCCGGTAGTTCGGGGCAACGCAATCACCCCGGATGGGGACTTCAATCTGGTGCCCTGGGTACGTTTGCATGAGCGCTCACTGGTGGGTGCCGATATCATAGGCGCGGGCAACCTGGATCAGAATGCGTCCGGCGACGAAATTGTCGTGGGCTATAACGTAAGCGAGGCCAACGGCACGAAGTACCGGGTGGATGTCCTGAAGACGAGCGACGGGGGCCGCATCTGGACCACCCACATCAGCCAGGGCTTTGGTGCGAAGTGGACTTATATCAAAGCGGGGAATATCGACAATCAAGGCTCGGACGATCTGTTGCTGGGCCGGACGACGCCCGGTGACAGTCTGGTGGAAGCCCATCAGGTGGACAACAATTTTGCCCTGATTTTTAGCAGGTCAGACAGCACCCTCTTTGCCCAAAGGGATGGAGCCATTGGTCAGGTGTACGCAGGAGGAACTGGCGAAACAGTCCTCTTGCGCACGTTTAGTGGAACGTCTGAAGCCGCGGTAATGCTCATCTATCAATTCATCAACGCTGCCTGGCAGGTGATCGAGGACACCAATAACCCCCAAACCGACGATTCAGCCCATTACTTCCCACACCCTTTCGACGTTGTTACGGGGGATGTCAACGCCAGCGGCGATGACGAAATCATCTGGCTGCGGGAAGCGCCCGCCGGCAACACGACAACAGCACGCTTGGTGCTGGTCAACCGAGGCACGGATGCGCTGCCAGCCTTCGAGACGCCTCTGGACCCCGACAATGGTTACCGCGTCTTGGCTATGGGTGATCCTGATGGGGATGGACGCAAAGAGTTGGCCGCCATGCGCAACAATCGCATCCGTTACTTCTATGCGGTGGAATCGGGGAATACATCTCTGTTTACCGATTTTGACGGCATCACCACCAACAGCCGCAGTTTGCACATGGCCAATCTGGACGGAACCGGCTACACCGCGGGTGCCCGCTTTAGTGCATCGCCTACCAGCATCTCGATCAGCCTGGAAGCCGGAACAGTCAAGATTCAGAACCTCAGCATCCAGCTAACGAACATTGGCAGCGGCGGGAATCTGCCCATCACAGTTGTCAAAGAAACGGGTTCTAGCTGGTTTAACTTCAGCTTGGGGGCCAACACCACACCAGCCACAATCTTTGTCACCCAATTTGACGCATCTACTCTGTCGCCAGGAACCTATCGAGACCGATTGAAGGTAACATCGACCAGCGGCAATGTCCTCAATCAACCCTTTTATATTCCGATCGAACTGATCGTAACCGAAGCCAGTTTTTCGCTGAACTCGAATTTCTTCGCGATTGTTACGACCAAATCGGAGCCGATGACCGCAACCCACCAGGTGGCCGTGAATGGGTTGCCAGGGCTTACCTTTTCTGCGGCTATTCTCAGCCTGCCGGAATATTCGGCAGCGTCCAGAGCGTTGGGTGGAGAACCCACCCAGGCCCGCTTTGCCGAATCTGGCAACCTGGTGCTGGGAGATGGTCGCCAGGAGTTTACCACCTCGCTGACACGCACGGCCCACAGCAGCCGGGCTGCCTCGGCCAGCCGGGCTGCCTCGGCCAGCGAGTGGCCTTCGGGAGTGCCGGGGGTCAGCGCTTCCTCGACAGGAACAATTGTCCCTGGCACGATTACCGTAGCGGTCTCGTCCACGCTGATGAGCGCAGATGCAGCGCACGGTATTCTGCTTGTCCTGGCCGACGAGCGGGCCGGGAGCTTCCCTGACAATCTGAAGAGTTCCGAATTCGTGGCAATCCGCACAGACACACCGGTCTTCCTGCCGCTGACTGCCCGGTAGACACGACCCGGCCAAACACAGAAGTCAAGAGTTAGAGGTGAACAGTAAGCAGTGACCAGTTTTCGACGTCTGGTCACTGCTTACTGTTTACGGCTTACCGCAAATGGCTGCCCAAATGGAGATGTGCCCAGCCATGGCAACTCTTTGATTTGCTATGGCTGGAAATGGTATACTGGATTTCGCCAATAATCACCCATCCAGAACCCTGAGAAAGGGAACCTGCTGATGATGTCCAAATACATTCGGCCCTACTTTCTCGACCCGATGGCCCGCCTGGCCCACTGGCTGCATCAGCGGGGCGTGACACCCAACGCGGTAACTGTGGCAGGATTTCTCCTCACATTGCTCTCCACTGTGATGTTGGGGATGGGCATGCTCTTTTGGGGCGGTATCGTCCTGTGGGCGGCCTCGATGTTTGACATGCTGGATGGCGCACTCGCTCGCTATGCAAATCAGGTCAGCCCATTTGGGGCATTTTTGGACAGTACCCTGGACCGTTACTCGGAGAGCATCACCTTTCTGGGGCTGGTCTTTTACTTCTCCTACCAACCAGAGAGTCAAACCCACCTCTTTCTGATTTTCCTGACGCTGATCGGCTCGTGGATGGTGAGCTACACCCGAGCCCGGGCCGAGGGGCTGGGTATCGAATGCAAAGGGGGCTTTTTGCAGCGCCCGGAACGGCTGACCATTCTGATCGCCGGGTTGATTCTGGGTCAGGTTCTGCCCGCGCTCTGGATTTTGGCGATCTTCACAAATGTAACCTCTTTCCAACGCATCTATGAAGTCTACACCCAAGTGGGTCGACTGCCGGGGAAGCAGACAATCAAATAGCGAACTTGGCTTTTTCAAAAAATCGAACTCTGGCTACTCAGCCAAATCGAAGTAGACAACGTCCTCGTCCCAGCCACTGCCCGGCTTGTAAATGAGCCGCAACTCGCCTTCATCCTGGGGCAACATCACGCAGACATTCCCAGATATGGTGGCATCTGGGAAAAGTTCCCAATCCAATTCATCCGGGATGACACCACAACGGGTGGTGGAATCGAAGGACGAATAGATGATGCCCCGATCCCCCACCACCCGATAATCGCTGTCTGCGATCTGGCGGGGCGTCATGCTATCTCCGTTCTGATTGGTCACTTCCACACGCACGATTAACATCCGCATTCCATCAGCAGGCTGTTCGTTGAACTGATTCTCGGCCAACACCCGGGGCCAGGCGTCCAGGTCCACATCAACCACTCGAATCACTAGACCATCCGGTGTGGACCAGCTTTGGCCCCAAGGCACAGGCGACTGGCGGGATGTGCTGTTGGCCGTTTTTACCGGATCGACTGAGGCAGGCGTAGGCGCTGTCTGGGTGGCGATTCCCGATCGATCAATCAGGCCGGAGGGTGCCTGACGGGTGGCGGCTTGGGCGATCTCCGTGGCTCGTTCATCCAGAGCGTCGGCAGTGGCGCGGAGATAGCGGGCCGAGAGTTGGCTCCCCTCCGTCGGTAAGAGAGCATAGAGTAGAGCGGCACCGATCATCGCAAAACCGACGATAGCCACAAAGAGAATGATCCGGCTCTGCATGGAAGCCCGGCTTTGTTTTGTCATAGAAAGCCCCAGGGATGAATGGCTGGTCGAAAAGAGTAAGAAGGTAGCACAACCGGCTGACACGGATAACCAGCAGACTGGGCATGCAGATTCAGTCTGTCTTCCTTTTCATACGTGCGTATTAACCCAATCTACACAACGGTATGTGCACATCGGTATGTGCCTGCGAAAACAGCATAGCAACCGAAGGAATATCCGTCAACTCCACCGGGGCTTCCACATTTGACCACTAGCCGGTTGTCGAGTAGAATTGACTTTCGGTGTGGACGCAGAACGTGCGCGCCTGTGTACCGAATCGCCCGACTATTTTGCCAGCTTGCCCATCCGATCAGGACGCTAGTTCGTGTTTGAAAGTCTGTCCGACAAACTACAAGCCGTCTTTTCACAGCTCGCTTCCCACGGAAAGCTCTCCGAGGCCGATGTCAACGCGGCCCTACGCGAGGTCCGCTTGGCCCTGCTCGAAGCTGACGTCAACTTCAAAGTTGTCAAGGATTTTATCGGGCGCATCAAAGAGCGGGCCATCGGCGTCGAGGTGATGGACAGCCTGACCCCTGCCCAGCAGGTGGTCAAAATTGTCAACGACGAACTAATCAACCTGCTTGGCAAGCCCGCCCCTCTCAACCTTTCCGGACAGCCGCCCACAGTCATTATGCTGGTGGGCTTGCAGGGCGCCGGCAAGACGACGATGGCGGGCAAGCTGGCCCTGCGTCTGCGCAAACAGGGACAGCGCCCGTTGCTGGTGGCGGCGGATGTCTATCGGCCTGCGGCCATCCAGCAACTGGAAATTCTGGGCAAACAGATCGAAATCCCCGTCTACAGCGAGGGTATCGATGTGCCGCCGGCCACCATTGCCCGCAACGCGATTCGGGTGGCCAAAGAGAAGGCATATACCGTCGTCATTCTGGACACGGCAGGCCGTCTGCAAATCGACGACGCTATGATGCAGGAGCTGGAGCAGATACGGCTCGTCACCCACCCCGCCGACGTTTTGCTGGTGGTGGACGCCATGACCGGCCAGGAGGCCGTCCACGTGGCCGAGGGCTTCCACGCCCGGGTCCCCACCACGGGCCTGATTATGACAAAGATCGACGGAGATGCGCGCGGCGGTGCTGCGCTCAGCATCCGTGAAGTGACCGGTGTGCCCATCAAGTTTTTGGGCACCAGTGAAAAGCTGGATGGTCTGGAACCCTTTCAACCAGACCGGATGGCCAGCCGCATTTTGGGCATGGGGGACATCCTCACCCTCATCGAACGGGCACAGGAAAACATCACCGAAGAAGATGCAGCCGCGATGGAAGAACGCCTCGCCAGCGGCCAATTCGACTTCGAAGATTTCCTGGACCAGCTTCGCCAGCTCAAGCGGCTCGGATCGATCACCGATCTCCTGAAGATGATCCCTGGGATGAGCCAGATGGCGAAAGACGTGGACCCCCAGGAGGCCACCAAAAATCTCAAAATGGTGGAAGCGATCATCAGCAGTATGACTATCCACGAGCGCCAGAACCCCGATGTGCTCAACGGCAGCCGCCGACGGCGGATTGCCTCAGGCAGTGGCACAACTGTCAACGACGTCAATCAGCTTGTCAAGCAGTTCAAGGACATGCAAAAGATGATGAAACAGATGGGCGTGATGGGTGGAGGCAACCGCAAGAAAAAGCGGGGGCGCAAAGGTGGTCGTCGCGAAGGCACAGGTCTGTTTGGCGGCGGCAACCTGATGGATATGTTTGGTGGACGTTCGTGATTCCCTTAGCAGACATTCAGAGACCGGCCATCTTTGCCGGGACAATTGATTCACAAGGAGTATAGAAACTGTGGTTCGTATTCGCCTGCGCCGTATGGGCGCCAAAAAGAAACCGTTTTACCGCGTGGTTGTAGCCAGCCAGCGCAGCCCTCGGGATGGCCGCTTCATCGAAAACATTGGGACCTACGATCCCCTGACCAACCCTCCCACCATCGCCATCCAGGGTGATCGGGCGACCCATTGGATGATGCAGGGCGCACAGCCCAGCGATGCTGTGGCCCGCCTGCTCAAGAAGATCGGCGTGCTGAACGCAGATGGCTCTGTGATTGCGCCGGCAGCCGAGACCCCCGAAGCCGTGGCCGCTTAAAGCGGACGCAGATTGCGCAGAAAGAAATGGTTTACGCAGATTTTCCCAGCGCAAATCATTCTTTTCAGCGTTGTCAGCGTCCCGTTTGCAAACAACGAAAGGCAGAACGATGGAAAAGCTCGTTGAATTCCTGGCGAAGTCTCTGGTAGAAAACCCGGACGCAGTAGAGGTCAGCCAGCGATCCTACCGAGACCGTGTCGTTGTGCGCCTGGCGGTTGACCCGGAAGACACCGGGCGGGTCATCGGCAAAGGGGGCCGGGTGGCCAATGCGATCCGAACCGTTATGCGGGTGGCCGCAGCCAACGACGGACGCGACGCCACCCTAAAGATTCTGTAGCGATCCCCCGAACAAGTGTAGAGACGAAACAGCGGAAGGGATGACTCCTTCCGCTGTTTTTTGGTTCAACCCAGAGAAGGACGCAGATTTTCATGATCTGGATTGATCCGCGCTGATCGCCGTTTCATTTCCTGCATCTGTGTCCTCTTTTTTGTGGGCTACGCAATTTTGCCAATCCAGAAGGAATTCCCATGACCGAAAGCTCCACCCCCTCCCCGTCCTCTGTGCCGCCCCAAAAACGAGAGCGTCGCCGCCGCCAGCCAAGCTCTCAGCCTGGTTCGCAGGTTGGACGCGCCGCTGGAAATGTCCACCGCAACCGGGCCATCCACGTGCCGGAGGGCCATATGGCGGTTGGGCGAATTGTAGGTGTACATGGGCTGAACGGCGAACTGCGGGTAGAATTGCATACAGATTTTCCCGAACGCTTTGCCAGCGGAGAGAGCCTTTGGCTGGGCGAAAAGTTGGTTGCCAAGATAGTCCAGACCTCGCGGGAACACAAAGGCATGATTCTGCTGACGCTGGCCGGTGTGGCCAGCCGGGAGGCAGGCGAGGCCCTGCGTGACGAATGGCTCTTTATCCCCGACGACGCAGCGAAGGAACTGCCCGAAGGCGAATATTGGGTACACGACATCATCGGTCTGGCTGTGGTGGACGAGGCCGGTCAGCTTGTGGGCCAGGTCACGGACATTCTGCAAACCGGGGCCAACGACGTATACATCATTACACCTGCGCCGGGCATCAATCGGGACAAAGAATTGTTGATTCCCGCCATTGCCGAAGTAGTGCAGAAGGTGGACCTGACAAACAGTGTCTTGACTATCCGGCTTCTCCCCGGTCTTCTCGAAGAATAGAACCCTACGGCTGTGAACGAAAAAGCTTTCTGGATTGCCTTCAATCAGGTCCCCGGCATTGGACCAGTCCGTTTGGCCGCGCTGATCGATGTATGCGGCTCGGTAGAAGCTGCCTGGAAAGCGCCCATCCAGCGGCTGAAAGAGGCCGGGCTGGATCGCCGCTCGCTGGAGAGCCTGTTGGCCATGCGTCGTTCGCTGGATTTGGACGCAGCCTGGCAGCGGGTTGTCCAGTCAGGGGTACGGGTTTACACCTGGGACGACGACGACTACCCGGAGAACTTGCGCCAGGTTCCCCTCTCGCCGCCGGTGATCTTTGCCCAGGGCGAACTGGTGGAGGAGGATCGGCTGGCGGTGGCTCTGGTCGGGACCCGGCAAGCTTCGGCCTATGGACGGGAAGTGGCCCGGGGGCTGGCGCGAGAGCTGGCACATAATGGAATCACTGTTGTCAGTGGTCTGGCCCTGGGCATTGACGCCACGGCCCACGAAGCCGCTCTCGAAGCTGGCGGGCGCACAATTGCCGTATTGGGCAGCGGCGTTGATCAGATTTACCCGGCCAAGAACCGTAAGATGGCCCTGGCGATGATCCAGCAGGGCGGGCTAATCAGCGAATATCCCCTGGGGACCCGACCGGAGGCCAACAATTTTCCGCCCCGCAACCGCATCATCAGTGGGCTGAGCTTGGCGATTGTGGTGGTGGAAGCAGGCCAACGCAGCGGGGCGCTGATCACAGCCAAGTTTGCCGCGGAGCAGGGCCGGGATGTTTTCGCGGTGCCTGGCTCCATTTTGCAGCCCAGCAGCGCGGGCTGCAACGCACTCATCCAGGATGGCGCGCTGCCCCTGCTCTCCATCAACGATCTGCTGGAACAGCTTCATCTGGAACGGGTATCCGTCCAGCGCGAGGCTCGCCAGACGATTGCCGCGGACCCGACCGAACGGCTGCTCTTGGCCCATCTGAGCAGTGAGCCTGTCCATCTAGACGAGATTGTGCGGCTCTCGGCCATGCCCGCCGCCCAGGTCAATGGTCTGTTGGCGATGATGGAGTTGAAGGGGCTGGTGCGTCAGAGTGGTTCTATGCGGTACATAAAAGGATAGTTGATTGGTTCACTGGCTTGCGGGTTCAACCACTCAACCACTCAACCAATCAACCAATCAACCACTTGTCAAAGGAGACAACTGTGTATGTAGCTATTCTGGCCGGGGGGGTGGGAACCCGTCTTTGGCCGCGCAGCCGAGAGGCAATGCCCAAGCAGTTCAGCGACGTGATCGGCTCTGGTCGCACGATGATCCAGACGACTGTGGATCGACTGGATGGGATGGTGGATATTTCCGACATCTATATCATCACGGGCCGCAACTATCGCTCGCTTGTGTTGGAACAGCTGCCAGGCCTCCCCCCCGGAAATGTCATTGTGGAACCGAGCGGACGCAATACAGCTCCGGCCATCGGGCTGGCCTGCGCCCATCTCCACCACAGGGACCCCAATGGGATCATTGCACTGCTCCATGCCGACCACATCATCCAGGACGTGGCCGCCTATCGAGCGGTTCTCCAGCAGGCCGAGTTGGCAGCCCAGGCCGACTATCTTACAGTTCTGGGCATCACACCCACCTCGCCCCACACGGGTTATGGCTACATCAAGCGCACAGGCGAACCCCTGCCCGCGTCGGGTAATCTGCCCGTCTATGCAGTGGACAGTTTTCTGGAAAAGCCGGATCGGGCAACCGCCGAGGGCTTTCTGGCCAGTGGAAGCTACTATTGGAATGCGGGGAATTTCATCTGCAGGGTCGAGAGGATGCTGGCCGAGTTTGAACGCCAGTTGCCTGAACTCTATACGGGCCTGATGACGATTGGCGACAGCCTGGGCACACCCCAATCGGAGAGAGTGCTGGACAGAATCTGGGAAACACTCACCCCTATCTCCATCGATCACGGAGTGATGGAGCACGCCGAACGCTTAGCAGTGATCCCTTTGCAGGCTGGCTGGAATGACGTGGGCAGTTGGGACGCGCTGGAAGAAGTTCTGCCGATGGACAAAGACGGCAATATTCTGGTGCAGGGCGAGACGCTGCTGGTGGATAGCCGGGGGCTGATTGTCTCCGGCGGCAAACGGCTGATCGCATTGGTCGGTGTGGAGGACTTGGTGGTGGTGGACAGTGGCGACGCTCTACTGATCGGCCACAAAAAGCAGATTCAGAAGATCAAAGAAGTAGTCCAACGGCTGCGGGCCGGGGAACGACTCGACCTGCTGTAAGGGGGCAAGGATGGCAAATCAACCCAATCTGGCATCTGACAGGGGTGAAGTGCGCCCAGTCTCGTCGGAGCGCGTGCGGGCTATCGGCTGGCTGTTGATGGGGCTGCTAATTGGACTACTCATCGGCTGGGTTTTCTGGCCCGTGCAGTGGACTGACGCCGAACCAGACAATCTGCGTCGGGATGCCCGCGCCCACTTCATTTCGGCCACCGCCGACGCTTATGTGGCATCCGGCGGCCAGGACCCGAACACGGCCCTGGCCCGCATGCAATCCTTTGCCGATCCCCAAGCCGCGGTGGCCGATGCTATTGTCTACTTCCAGCAGGGCAACGATCCCAAGCAGGCAATTCGGGTGGTCAATCTGCGTAGTCTCTCCTCGGCACTGGGGGCGTCAGCACTCGGTTCCACCCTATCCACATTTTCCGGCGCCCAATCTGCAGAGAGCGACAGGCCAGCGATCAGTTGGACCAATTGGCTGCTGGGTATCTTGACCGGATTGCTTCTGCTTCTGGGCGGCTGGCGGATTCTCCGCCGTTGGCTGGTCAACCGAACTAGCACCCCCCAAGCGAGCCGTCCATCTACCCCAGCCAGCCAGGGAGCCTGGGTTCCCCCACTCCCGCCTGTCACTCCGACCACCCCGCCACCGACTGGCGATGGTGGATGGCAGCCATCGACGCCACCGGATCGTATCAGTACGGAGAGACTGGACTACTCGGCGCCCGCGGCTCGGTCTGTACAGATGGAAACCTGGGATGATCCAGGCGACGCCCCTGCTTTCATCCAGCCAGCCGTGGATAGTGCGGCTCCCATCAGCGCCCGGTCACAGCCGCCATCCACGGCAACTGACGATGGCGAACCGCTCTACCGGATCACACCCGGCCAGGAGAAAAGAACGTCCTCGCGCCGGAGCGGAGGCGAGGAGGAGAGAGCGAGCGTCAATGACTTTATAGACTATTCCAACCCAGGCACTGATGCCAAAGATGAGGACGACGAAAGCGAAGAGAGTGTCTGGACGAACTGGAATGCCGAGGATGCACAGCCAGAAACAAAGAGGGTGTTCCCGTCCGGGCTGGATGACGACGACGACGACGGCGCAGAAGGGCTGGACGAGTGGGATGATGCAGAGGATTGGGAAGAATCTTCGGATGAGGATCCGGCCATTGATTCGGACGAGGACGAATGGAAGAGTGAGGAGGATACTCTATCGCTCCCCGCAGTTTGGCCAGGCGGATCAAAGCCAGCACCTGCCCCCCTGGCCCTTCCAGCCCCCGACCCGGAGGATGAGGAGGACACCTCAGAACCCGGCCTCCTCCCCACAGTGCAGAGTGTGCTGAGCAATTTGGGCTGGGGCCAGAAGGAGAGTGTCCCCAAAAATCGGGATGGCAAGGAGATTGGGAGCTACGTCGCCGAATACAATATCGGGATTATGGCCTACGACCAGAGTTTCACCATTACAGCCGCGGGGGGGACCGCTGCTTCACCGCTGGGCGCATGTGGAATGGCAATCAGCGAGGAGTTGGACAAAAACGCGGCGAACTCCAATAACGTGCGGGTGTTGCAGGTCTGGCTCTACGACGGGCTGGAAGTCCGCACATCCAGCCAATATCTGGTCAGCCCAGGACTGGACAAAGAGGCCCTGGGCGAACAGGCCAAAAGTGCCGGGACCATCACCGGCGAACCCCTGGACATTGCCCCGGGCGTGACCTTCCGCATTCCCGCCAAAAACCTGGTGCTTGATTGCCGGATTGTCAATGCCGACTTTCTGACACCCGATTCAAAGCCCAGCCCCCTGCGCACAGTGCGGGTGGAGTTGAAAGCGAAAGCGGCGAAATAGGGATTGGGGACTGGAGATTGGGGACTGGGAATATTCCCGGTCCCCAATCTCCTATACCCTCTCCTCTGGATCAAAGAGCCGCTTATATTCCAGCACAGCAAAGCGGTCGGTCATCCCGGCGATGTAGTCGCAGACCACCCGGTGCAGACCGCCCGGCTGGGAGGCGATGCGCTCCTGGGTGGCGGTGGGTAGCTGGTCCGGCTCGGTCACAAAGGCGTCGAAAAGGCGACGCACAATGCGATCAGCTTTGGAAGCCATGCGCGCTACCCGGTAATGGCGGTAGAAGTTACGGTAAAGAAAGTCTTTTAGCTCTCCATTTTCCTCGGCAATCTCAGCGGAGTAGCCGGCCACATTTTCCGGCAGGTTGCGCAGATCTTCCAAATCCTTCACATTCTGCCGTTCCAACCCAGCCGACGTGGCCCCAAGGGCATCGCTGACCTCGATTCCCACCAGACGGCGGATAAAGCGGTGGCGGATCAATTCGTCGTTCAAATCTGCACTTGCGTCCAACCCCAAGCTGGCAAAGACCCGTCTGGCAATCGCCAATTCGCCCACAGCCTTTGCCTGCAAAATCCCCGCGCGCAGGCCGTCGTCCAGATCGCTGGTGTTGTAGGCAATCTCGTCGGCCAGGTTGCTCAACTGACATTCCAGCGTCCCTCTCTCCTCTGGGCAATAATCACGAGCATCCACCACATCGTAGGAAGTGTCGTGCTTGACTACCCCCTCCCGCACCTCATAGGTCAGATTCAGCCCCGGATGCTCCGGATAGCGCCGTTCCAGTTCGGTGATGATGCGGTAGGTCTGCTTCTGGTGATCGTAGCCTCCGCACTCCGTCATCAGGCTGTTGAGCGTCGTCTCGCCCGTGTGGCCGAAAGGGGGATGGCCCAGATCGTGGGCCAGGCAGATGGCCTCGATCAGATCTTCGTTGCAGCCCAGGGCACGGGCCAGTGTGCGGCCAATCTGAGCCACTTCGATGCTGTGGGTAAGCCGGTTGCGGTAGTGATCCCCCTCGGAATAGACGAAGACTTGGGTCTTGTATTCCAGACGGCGGAACGCAGTGGTGTGGATAATCCGGTCCCGATCGCGCTGGTAGGCCGTGCGGTAGTCGTGCTCATCCTCCGGGTAGAGCCTCCCTCGGGATCGGCTGTTGCGCATGGCAAAGGGGGCCAGCCCAGCCTCTTCCCGCTCTTCCAGTGCTGTGCGACTAATTTGCATGATAGCCTCCAATCCCATCATTTGTGTAGGTGGTAGGTGGCAGGAGCCTGCTCTGTTGCCGAAGGGGACTCCTGTCCACTCGCCTACAGTATAGCACAGCCCATTTCTGCGCTTGAGCCACAAATGTCTGTATCAGCAGTTCCAAATATAGAACGCGGATAACGCGGATGGAGCGGATTTTTGCGGATTTTACGGCGCAGGTTTTTGCTTTTATCCGCTTTGATCTGTCCAATCAGCGTCATCCGCGTTCTATTTCTGTCAAATTTGGAATTGCTGTGTCTGTATACTGGAACTTGACAAGTTTTTCCCGCCGATCCTATAATTGATGCAATCGGTTGCACTAGACACTGGGGCGTAAATAGACCCACGATTCGTGCAATGCGTGGTGCGTGAACTGGTACACGAACTACGCACTACGCCAGTATCTATTGGCTTATTTGCGCCGGGCTGTACTAGTTGATTTTGTCTGCAACCGACGATAGTAGAGCAGGACGGTCTTCCCCACCGGGTGTTTCCCTTACACACCTGAAGACCGTTGGTTTTCTTCCCCCCTGTCGGGTAAAACCCGATGTTTTGCGTTGGACAGGTTTTGTCAGTGTCTACCATTCGCGATGTAGCCGCGCGGGCCGAAGTACATCCTAGCACAGTCAGCCGGGTCTTTTCGGGCAATGCCCAGATCAGCCAAGCTACCCGCCAACGGGTGCTGGAGGCGGCACAGTCGCTCAACTTTCAGCCGAATGCCATTGCCCGCTCGCTAAGTGTGCGCCGCACAAAGACAATAGGAGTGATTCTTCCCCACGTTTTCGACGGCTACTTTGCCGACAGCTTCTTCCCCCGATTGATGGCTGGTCTGCTCGAAGCCAGCTACCAACGGGGCTACCGTCTACTGGTGGGTGGCTGCAACGGCTATCAGGACGAGCATGTGCAGGCGCTGGATATTCTGGCAACCCGACAGGCCGACGGCATTGTCGTCACCAGCAGCCGCCTGGATGTGGACACAGTGGGGGAATTGCGGCGACACAACACCCCCCTCGTCCTTATCGGCCACCCGCCCGCCCAGCACGCGGACGTGGCTTGGGTGGATGCGGACAACTGTGCAGCTACCCGCCAAGTGATCGAATATCTGGTCGGCCTGGGCCACCGCCGCATTGCCTATGTGGGTGGCGACCCAGACAGCAGTGTAGTCAAGGAGCGGCTGGAGGGCTACCGGGAAGGGATGGCTGCGGCCGGCCTGCCTGTGTCGGAGGAGTGGATCGACTTTGGCTACTTTGCCGAAGATGGGGGCTACCAGGCGGTGGAACGCACCCGGCGCAACCTAGCCAACGCCCCTACCGCCTACTATGCGGCCAACGATCTGATGGCAATCGGCATTTTGCGCGGGCTACGCGAACGGAGCATCGCCGTGCCGGGAGAAGTCTCCTTCGTGGGGACGAACGACTCGCCGGAAGCCGCCCATCTCACGCCCCCCCTGAGCAGCCTGCGTGTTCCCTATCGACAAATGGCCGCGGCCGCGGCCACCCGGCTGATCGACTACATTGAGAGCGGCCAACAGCCAACAGGCCACGAATTGCTGGAATCGTGTCTGATTGAGCGGGGGTCTGTCCAGAAATTAGAACTGTAGGGAGCGGCTAACTGTGCACAGTGCGGAAGGGGTGAAGGTGGCAGGTGGCAGGTGGCAGAGAAAGTGTAGCTTGCTTCGCAAACGAAACGTGAGGGATGAAACGTGAGATCACCGGGTGATCTCACGTTTTACGTTTCACAGCTCACCCCTCATGCCCCAGATAGTGGGTTAGGGTCGCCACCAGCCCGCAGAGTTCCATTGCCTCTGCGCCCAGATCGCGCAGGATGTCCCGCTGGTCCATCGGCACCCGGGGCGGGGCTGTGGGCAATGTTTTGTCCACAGCGTGCCAGCGGTCCAGCACTTTTTGCAGAGTGATCTTCTCTTCCCACAGAAAATCGAGCATCGCCTTGCGCGCCCAGGCCATCACCTTCTGCCAGTCGATGGCGAGGGTATCTCCTGTGGCGCTGGCTACAAATTCAGCGCAGAAGTTGGGGTGCAGGCGCCAAGCCAGGGCAAAGACGTGGCTGCCATCGGCGAGCCGACGGTTCGGCCCCATATAATCAAGCCGGTTCAGCACCGTCTGGACCGCAGCCAGGGCCAAGTCTGCGCTGCCACCGTCGCTGCCACCGAAGTCAAAACCGCCCGCGCTCTGATGGCGCAGGGGCGGCAGATTGGCCGCCACCAGTGGCCGCCCATCGATCGTCACCCGCCGGGCTACAATCCCCGCAGTCACGGGCTGGGAGAGGACGAGAAAAGCCACTGTTTCCCCTGTCGTTGTTGAGATATTCAATCGCGTATCCTTTGGTGTTGAGATGACCGCGGACGACAGACGACAGACCGCGGGGAATTGGAAATGGCTGAAGCCTCCATTGACAGCGGTCTGCCGTCAGCGGTCTGTCGTCTCTTACTTCTGCCCCCGCCAATCCACATCGATCCCCTGTGCGCCCAGGCGTTCGGCCAGCTCGCCGACGTGCAGCATCAGGTGGCGCAGGGAATAGAATTGAAGCTCCAATTTGCTGAAAGGCAGCCAGTGGAAGCCGGAAGCGCCGTCCAGGTCCATCTCCGACGTGCAGCGATCCACCTCGGCCCGGCAGATGGCCAGATATTCTAGGAGATCGGTCTGACTGTATGCCTCGCCCGTGGTGGGCAGACGGTTGGCCTCCTCCCGGTGCATGGCCCAGGGCACAAAATCATCCAGGGTCGGCTGCAAGTAGAGATGGGTGTAAAAGAGCGCGTGGTAGACGATGTGCCATGCCCGGTTCTTGGGCGCAGTGTCGTACCAGATGGCATCCGGGCAGTTGGCGATTGCCTGCTCCAGCATATCCAGCGCGGCGTGGAACTGGGAGTTGATGACGATGGTGGTAGACATTTGTGGTTTTCCTCCTGACAATTCATCAATAATCAGTAACCTTGTACAGACTCCGCTGACAACTGTTCATTGATCAGCATTTTATAAGAAGAGAAAAGTTTGTGTTGACGGTAGGGTTGCTACCCACCCACTTCACCTTCTTCTTCGTCTGCCACACTGTCGAAGTCGTTTTCATCCGAACCGTACGCGTCGCGCATGATCGGTTTTCCCATAGCCTCCTCGATGCGTGTGAGTAGGGCATTTTCCCGTGCGGCAAAAAACTCAGTAAAGTCGTCTACCCGCAAGGCCAGGGGGAAAATCAGGTGAGATTCCAATATCTCATCCATTCGCTCCGAGTTGATGCCAGCGCTTTGCTGCAGCCGTTCCAGATAATCGCTGGGCGCGCGGTTGCTAATAATACGGTTGGTCTTAGCCGCCAAGGGTGTTTTGTTCACCACGCAGTCATAGCGCCGCGCATCAATTCCCTGTTTGATGCACCAATCTCGGGGGAAAATGTGGTGGATGTCGATGCTGTCGTCAAAGTAGGTCTGAATATCGATACGCTCGCCAGATCGAAAGTCCAGTCCCCCATCCCTCATCAGCAGAGCGTTAATGCCTTTGTAGGCAGCACTGTTACGGGTGTGCAGAGTTTGCAGCCGAGCAGGAACAAAGTTGGCGTCTTGTACAGTATCCGGTTCTCCCTCTCCATGAATCCATTGCAGGATTTCAGGCAGATCCTTGGCAAAACGGGTCTCTACTGCCGATCCGTACAGTTCGCCAAAGATGCCGCACCAATACCAACGGGATAATTTTGCCCGTGTGCTGTCCTTTTGGGCTTCATCACCTAAGAGAGCGAGGACGGCAGCCAATGGAACCAATTGTGTGCGATAGGGCAGGTCCCGATCTGTGAAGATATTCTGGCCGTAGATCAACTTGGCACCTAACTCAAAGCCTCTGGTCACCAGGTCTGCCCATTGTTTGTAGTCGTCCAGGGTTAGACGTAGTATTTCCCGACGCTTGCAACTGACACCAGGCGCGTTGTCCACGGCTTCGCCGTTGGCAAGATATTTCCTGCGCCGGTCATATGTAGCCAAGAGCGTCATGGCCTGCAGAAATTCGTCGCTGCGTACATCGCCCAATACAGGTTGCTTTCGTAAACGTTGGTGGCGCACGTTCCAGTCATCCCGCAGGCTGTAGTCATCCGCTGCAAAAGTGGCCGTGAGCAACTCAAACACCGTCAGTGAAACGCCACCAGTGTTGACCTTTTCAAAGACTAGACAGACCGCCTCTTTGGGCGTCGGTTTGCGCAACAGAATCAGTGGCATCTGGTATTGCTCAAAACGCTTGATCACTTCCTGCTCGAACTGGTCGATCAGTTCTGCTTTCTTCCCATCGTATTTCCAGAATTTATTGTAATCACGTCGCCAACTTGAAAAAGAAAACACCTGCGACAATGGAAAGAGCTCGGCTGCATACTCAGCGTCTGGTGTAGAATAGTCATTGACAATCTGGCCTCGGAAATTGCGAATGGCTTTATCTTCGGGCAGACTGATAATTGCCTCGTCCCTATCGCTGTTTGGATTGACCGCTTGTCGGATATCCATGTAATACCAGCGCTTGATTGGTTTCCTACGTGCGTCCCGAGTCTGTGCCACCTGGCCCGAATAGATCGACTGATACAGTGCTGTCAGCCGTTGTTGTCCATCCAGAATCAGCCGTTCCGGTTCCACACCATTCCCAGGAACCCCCTCCACCAAACGCGGCTTGAAACGCACACTTTCATTACCGGTTTCCAACATCATAACTGTACCAACAGGGAAAGATAGGGAGATACTTGCCAATAGACTACGAATCCGTTCGTCCTCCCATACCCATCCCCGCTGAAAATCCGGCAATTGCGTCCGCGTTTCATGGATCGCCCGCAGCATGTCCGAGAGGGCTTCTTTCGTGCTATCAAACGTGGTGACTGAATTCATATACGGCGATCTCCAAGTCTTCTTGTCAGATTGGGCATTTGTGTATCAAGTGACGTTCAGTCATAAATTCTCACCGCAGCAGCGGCATCACTTCCTCCACAAACATCTCAATCCCCTCCGTGCGGGGGAAGTCGAGCAGGCGCACGATCAGATAGCTGACGCCCAGATCGAGAAACTTCTGCAACTGTTCGGCCACCTGCTCCGGTGTGCCTGTGATCGGGCCATTTTTGTAGGGGGAGGCGTCGGCGATGCGCCGGGCTTCAGCCTCGGTGCCGGCCAGGGAGATGGCTTCAGAAGACCAGCTTTTGCCGATAGAGTCGTAGTCCCGACCGATAGCCTCGCAGTGGCGGCGCAGAATATCCAGTTTGCGGGCGTAATTTTCCAGGGTGCCGCCGGGGATATTCCACCAGTCTGCGTGCTTGGCGACGACACGCAGGGTGAGCTGCTCGCCCCCGCCGCCGATGAGAATGGGCGGGACCGGGTTGGGCCGGGGTTCGCAGTAGGCATTGTCGATGCGGTAGTATTTGCCTTCGTAGCTGGCAGGGGCTTCGCTCCACATCTTTTTGACAATCTCAACCGCTTCTTCCAACTGGGCAATGCGCACACTGGGCTTGGGGAACTCCCAGTTGTAGGCTTCGTATTCTTCTACCATCCAGCCAGCGCCGATGCCGCAGATGAAGCGCCCGCCGGTGAGCAGTTGCAGGTTGGCCGCCATCTTCGCCATCAGGCCCGGATTGCGGTAGGCCTGACAGAGAACGCTGGAACCGAAGGTCAGGGTCGGATAGGCCGCGGCAAAGTAGGCAATCGTCGTCATACACTCCAGATAGGGGGTATCATTCGACTGCCAGGCTGCCCAGGGCATCACGTGATCGTCCACCCAGACCGAATCGAAATGGGTATGGACCCGGCGCAGAGTGTTGTGAATCTGCTCGACAAAAGCCGGGCCGCTGCTGCCTTCCACGGGGAAGGAGGGCATGTGCCAGCCGAATTGCAAATTGGTCATGGGAGAATATCCTTTCAGTATGGGAAGTTTGTCTTTGCGTGTGGCGTCAAAATCATCCACCTCCAGTGTAGACGTTTTAGCGAACAACTAAAAATCCACTACCTCGTTCATCCATTTCCAGGGCGAACCCGGCCCTTTTTTCCACGGTGGCGCGTCCCAGCCCGCTGTGGTATACTTCCACCCAACTCCCAATCGTCGCCGAGTGCCGACATATCCATTACAACGCACCAGTTGATAACACCAATCACCGACCCCACGGGGCAAAGGTTTGGGCAATATATGAATATTCAACAACGGTTCAACCTGATCTTTCTGGCTACTTTTTTTCTGGGAGCCGTCGCCATCGCTTCGATCTCCTTCATCTTCGAGCGCCAACAGATTCAGGCCGAGGTGATGAGTCAGGCCCGGCTGATGCTGGAAAGCGCACTGGCGATTCGCAGTTATACGGTTCAGCAGGTGCGACCCGCTATCTCTGCCCAGAGCAGTGATCAATTCTTTCCCCAGACAGTGCCTTCCTTCGCCGCCCACGAGACCTTTTCCATTTTGCATCAAAAATACCCGCTGTATAGCTATCGGGAGGCTGTGCTGAACCCCACAAACCCCAGAAGCCGGGCGACGGCCTGGGAGGTGGAGATCATCCAGCGCTTTTCGGCGGACCCAAACATAGGGGAATTGACAGGACACCACCGCACAGAGCAGAGCGATGCCCTCTATCTCGCCCATCCGATTCAGATCACCGATGAATCGTGCCTGAGCTGTCACAGCACAGCGGACGCCGCGCCAAAGGCGATGATTCAGCTTTACGGCTCAAGCAATGGGTTTGGCTGGAAGATGGGCGAAGTGGTGGGGGCACAGATTGTCTCTGTGCCGATGAACTTTGCCGAGGAAAAGGCCCAGCGCTCCTTGGGCATACTGGTGATTTCCCTCTTCAGTATGTCCATTCTGATCTACCTTTTCTTCAATTGGCTATTGCGCCGCTTTGTCCTCCGTCCACTTGCCCAACTGACCACGGCTGCCGATGCCATCAGCCTGGGGCAGAAGCCCACTGCAGAAGTTGTCGCTACAGGGAGTGGCGAGATTGGGGAGATCGCCGCCGCCATCAAACGGCTGCAACAGAGCTTTGAACGGGCGATGGAGCTGCTCACGGAGAACGAGGGCGGAACGAAAGCGGGGCCGCATACCGACGCCGCGCGGACGGAGAAGGATCGGCTATGATCAATTTATTGCTGCTGCTTCTAGTTGCCCTGATTGGGCTGGCCTATACCCTGTTGCAGGTTATGCCCAGCACCCCCGACCAACTGTTGACAATCGTCTGGGGTGCGGGCCTTTTCACAGGCGGTATTCTGCTGGTGCGGCTCACAACCTACTTTCTGGTGGATGTACTTTTCTTCCGCGCCCAGGGCAAAGAGCCATCCTCTCTGCTGAGGATGATCGTTGCCATTGCACTCTATTCCCTGTGCAGCATTGCTATCTTCAGCATAGGCTTCCGTCAGGACGTAGCGCCCCTGCTGGCTACCTCGGCACTGCTGGCGGCCATTCTCGGTTTTGCCCTTCAAGCCACCCTGGGCAATCTGTTCGGCGGGCTGTCGCTCCAGGTGGAGCAGCTTTTTGGCATCGGTGATTGGGTCGAGGTGGACGGAGTGCGCGGGCAGATCGAGTCACTGACCTGGCGCTCGACCGCCCTGCGCTCCGAGTTGGGCGTGCTCCACATTATCCCCAATAGCCAGATCACAGAGACGACGATTCAGGTGATTCCCCCACCGCCAGCCTATGGCGACTTTCTGGTTGTGCCCGCCCCCCTGGACATCCCGCCCCGCCGCGTCATCCAGATCATTGACGATGTACTGTTGGGCATCCCCGACGTAAGTAAGGAATCACCCACCTCCACCCTCGTGTCGGAATACGACGTAGCCAACGGCTCCATCCGCTACGAAGTCTCCTATTCCCCGGCCACCGACGATTACGGAGGCGTCAAATCTACCATTCTGGAACGGGTCTGGTACGCCTTTCATCGACACGGAATTGCCATCCCGAGCCTCGTTCCCCTCTCTCCCCCAGAAAGTGGAGAATCCGAGTTCGACGCTGTTTTGCACCTGCTGAACCCACACCCGCTCTTTGCCGCTTTTGATGCCGGGGCACGGACTCGTCTGGCCCGGTCGGCTAGGCGGCTGCTCTTTGCCCCAGGCGAGCGCGTGGACCTGGGCGAACCTGTGGTTGATGCTCTCTGTATCATTCTGGCTGGCGGGTTGCAGGCGGTGATTCCCGAAACGGCAAACCCGCTCAACGGCAGGTCAATGCCCTCCGGTCTGGGTTTGAAGGTCTGGTCCCCAGACGTGCTGGACGAGGTGGAAAAAAAGCTGTCCCACTTCATCGGCCCCATCGCCCGCCACATTGTGCAGACGACTGCCGAGCAGACAGTTGTGCCCTATCAGTTCTTCCAGATGGTGGCGCGGGAGATCCCAGACCCGGTCGCCCAAGCGCGTTTTCTGGCGGACACCCCGCAAGTGCCCAGCGTCTACCTTCCGGTCGGTGCGGTTCTGGGTGAGATGGCCCTGTTTGCAGGCCACCCCTTTGTTTCTCTGGGGCTGGAGGCCATTGGGGAGACGGAACTGATCAAAATTGACCGGGCCGCCCTGGCCCCATTGATGCAGCCGGACGGCGATTTCTTCGCAAATCAGGCCCGGGCATTGATAGCCTATCACACCCAGCAATCCCCCTTTGCCTATTACCACAAACAGACGGCGGAGTTCCACGCTACCCTGCGCGCAATGACCTCCCTATACGCCCCGTGAACAGTGAATAGTGATCAGTGGCGATGTGCCGACGCTACTGATTACTGTTCACTGTTCACTCTCTTCACCCGGGCCAACCCGCGCCGTCGTAGTAGCGCGTGCCCCGATGACCTGTGCGGGGAATGGGCACGGCCAGCCGCTCGCCGGGGGTGGCGACGAAGATCAGTGTGCGGGGCTTGCCCGAATCCGGGTTGACCGCCCCGTCTGGACGGGGGACCTCCAATCGGATGATGGGCAGGCGACCCACAATCGCATCCTGCCAGATGGTGTAGACGAAGTGGCCCACTTGCAGTTTGGACGGTTTGCCCGCCATGTGGAATTCGTACTCTCCGGCCACTGTGTAGAGTTCCTCCACAGCGCCGGGGCCTTCGGTTTGCGGCAGGGTTTTGGTGATGCCGTAGCTCATTGGGTTTCTCCTCAGTGGGAATGATTTTAACGCAGAGGCGCAGAGGCGCAAAGATGCAGAGAGGGGGAGAGCGGGAGAGCGGGAGAGGACCTCTCTGCGACTCCCTGCCTCTGCGCCTCTGCGTTAAGTTTAGCGGGCCGACGGCAACCC
>CAMDQF010000023.1 GCA_945905745.1 Litorilinea aerophila | reverse complement strand
GTAACCTGCCACCTGCCACCTGCCACCTGCCACTCCTGACTCGCTATGCCAAAGACATTACCCGGCTTTATCGGCTTTCCGGAAAAACAGCGCCCGGTGATTGTGCCGGACAGCTTCTTCACCGATCTTCTGCCCCAGATCGATGATCTGGCCGAATTGAAGCTGACTGTCTATGCCTTCTGGCTGCTCAATGAGCAGAGCGGCGAACTGCGCTACTTGGCTGGCAGCGATCTGCGGGCCGACGAACGGCTGCTGAACAGTCTTAATTTGGAAAGCGATCTGCGCACGCCCCAGGCTGCCTTGGAAGACGCGCTGGAACGGGCGGTGGCCCGCAATACTTTTTTGCGCATGGATGTGGAGACCGGCGACGAGGCCGATCCGCTGCGTGCGGACTGGTATTTTCTCAACACGGCCAAAGGGCGGCGGATGGTAGCCCTCATTCGCCAGGGCAAACTGAGCGAACTACAAAATGTACTCCCCGACGAGGCCCGACTGCACGTGGAGCGGCCCAATGTTTTCGTCCTCTACGAGCAGAATATTGGCCTGATGACCGAATTGATCGCCGAGCAGTTGCGGGATATGGAACGCACCTACCCCCCGGAGTGGATTCAGGAAGCCTTTGAGATTGCGGTGGTTGCCAACAAGCGGGCACTGCGCTATATTCAGGCTGTGCTGCGCCGCTGGGAGACCGAAGGGAAAAACGAGACAAATGGAAGATCTGGGCGAGATTCTGCGTCGGAAAAATCCAAAAACTATGCCCCGGACGAGTTCTCCGATCTCATCATCCGCTAGAGGGAGAGAGGACGAAGCACCCCAGCCATTGCACCGGGAACCTCCCCCCGCGTTGCCCAAGCGCACCGAGCAGCGGGCGGGGGCGCTCTTTCAGCCTGCCTCGGCAATCTGTCCCCGCTGTCAGGGGGTTGGCTTTGTCCTGGCCGACGTGCCCCTGGGCCACCCGGATTTTGGCAAGGCCCTGCCCTGTCACTGCAAGCAGGAGGAGCGGCTCTGGCGGCGAGTCCACGAATTCCAGGCCATGAGCAACCTGGCCTCCCTGGCCCGCTATACCTTTGCCGAATTCGACCCGGAGCCCTCCTGGCTTCCCAAGCCCAGCCATGCAACCCTGCGCCGGGCCTATGACGCGGCTGTTGCCTTTGCCCAGAATCCTGAAGGCTGGCTGATTCTGACCGGCAGTTACGGCAGTGGCAAGACCCATCTGGCCGCTGCTATTGCCAACGACCGGCTGGACAGAAACCAGTCGGCGATATTTGTAGTCGTGCCTGACCTGCTCGACCACCTGCGCGCCACATTCGGCCCCAACAGCGAAGTCCAATACGACGAAACCTTCGAGCAGGTGCGCACCACCCGTCTGCTGATTCTGGACGATCTGGGCAGCCAGAGCGCCACCCCCTGGGCGCAGGAAAAGCTCTTCCAACTGCTCAACTATCGCTACAACGCCCAGTTGCCGACGGTTGTCACCACCAATCAGCGGCTGGAAGATGTGGACCAGCGGCTGCGCAGTCGCCTGCTCGACATCAATCTGGTCCAGCGGCTGCACATCGTTGCGCCGGACTATCGCTCCGGGGCCAACTCGGTGCAGAGCGATCTCAGCACTCTTTCCCTGCATATGGAGCAGCAATTCCACACCTTCGAGGTGCAACGACGCAATCTGACACCGGAAGAACTCTCCAATCTGCGGACGGTGCGCCAGACTGTGCAGAACTTTGCCAACGATCCCAGCGGCTGGCTGGTGCTGATGGGACCCCACGGCACTGGCAAGACCCATCTGGCCGCGGCGGTTGCCAACCACCAGCGGGAGCAGGGCCACACAGAAGCGATGTTTGTGGTCGTCCCTGATTTCCTCGACTTCCTGCGGGCTGCCTTCAATCCCCAATCCCCCGTCCCCTATGACCGCCGCTTCGACGAAATCCGCAAGACGCCAATGCTGGTCTTCGACGATCTGGGCGTGGAGAGCGCTACGCCCTGGGCCAAAGAGAAGCTTTTTCAACTGCTCAACTACCGCTACAGCGCCAATTTGCCCACGGTCATTACCACCAGCGCTGATCCGAACGGGATGGAGCCGTGGCTGCGCAGCCGTATCTTCGACGCCGATCGCTGCCAGGTCTGCGCGCTGGAGGTGCGCAGTTATCGGGGCGGCGCGGACCAGACGGGGCGGCCTCGAAGAAAGTAAATAGTGACCAGTGAGCAGTTATCAGTCATCAGTCATCAGTGGGTCTCGTCGCCTGTCACCGATAACTGTTCACTGCTCACTGATGACTCTCCCTCCGGGAACTCCCCCACTGCTTTGATCGTTGCTCTGGCGTGTGCTATACTCGGCCTATTGTTGCCAAATATTACGAAGGATTTTCGCCCAATGCGTATTCGCTTTTTTGTTCTCGTTGCCGCCGCAGTTGTGCTGGCCGCCTGTAATTTCGGCGCGACGGCAGAACCACCGCTCCCCACCAATACGTCAGTCCCCACCTTTACACCGACTGTGGAAGTGGTGATTGCCCCGGTGGATCCCGGCGCGGCGGCCACAGCCCGAGCCGCCGAAGACGCCGCCGCAGCAGCTACCCAGGCAGCGGCTAATCCGACCCCGGCCCCTGCCGCCGCGGCAGCCACCGACACGCCTGTCCCAGCCGAACCCACTGCCACGGAGACCCCCGCGCCAGCCGAAGCCTCGGTGACGACCACTTCCGCTATGAATGTGCGCGGAGGGCCAAGCACAAATTATAATGTCATCGGCTCGGCCAACGCCGGTCAGCGTTTTCCAGTCACCGGCAAGAACCCCGCAGGCGACTGGTGGCAGATCAACTTCAACGGGCAGGCGGGCTGGGTCTTTGGACAATTGGTCAGCCAGGAGAATACGGGCGGTGTGCAGGTGGCAGCCAACATCCCCGCCGCTCCCGCCGCGCCGCCGCCTGCCAATACGCCCGTTCCAGCTCCCGCCAACACAGTGGCCCCGGCTCAACCCGCGGCCACAGCCGTGCCTAGCTTCCCCTTCCTTCTCTTGGACACGACACGCTGCGATCCCAACGCAGGTAGCACCTATTTCAGCGGCTTTGCCCGGCGCGCCGACAATTCTTTGGAAAACGGCGTCTGTATCCATGTCGCCTTCTATGGCCCGCGTAACACCAAATGTTCCGGTTGCGACGGCGTGGGAGACGGCAATTGGGGTTTCTCGCCCTTCGGTGGCCCTGCGCCGGCCGGCACGACCGTCGAAATTTATGTGGTTCAATGTCCAAGCCCTATGCCCGCCAGCGGTCAGAGCGAGTCCACCGGATTCGGCGATCTGACACCCCAATCGCCCAAATGGGTCAAGACGATCAACGAAAGTACCCAGTGTACGGGGATTACTTTTGTTCGGAGATAGGAGAAAAGGAGTCGGTGGAACGAGTGGTTGAGTGCGGAATCGGGAGATTTCAACGATGACAACATTTGAACAGGTGCTTGAAACGGTGATGGAATTGCCTTTAGAACAGCGAGGAATGTTGGCCGACATCCTTCACAATCGCTATGTGGCAGAACGACGCAGGGAAATTGCCGCTGATGCGCAGGTTTCTCTGGAACTATTCAGGGCGGGAAAGCTGAAGTCACAAAGCGCAGAGGAACTGATTGCGGAATTACAGATGAATCTGTAGAATCAGGAGTTGGATATGCTCACCCTGCAAGCTGTAGCTGAAGAACTCTCTCTACCAGAAGAGACGCTTCTTCACCAGAGCCTGACCGCATTTCTTTTGCGAGAAATATCATTAATCGAGGCGGAGATTGGGCAATTGCGAGAACGTTATGCAGTGCTACAGCCTGTCGATTTGAAAGAGGCGATCTCCAAAGGACGCGTGGTAGCTCACCCGGCTTGGGAAGATTATATCGATTGGCAGAATAGCATCGAAGCTATTCGTTCGATTCGCACTCTGCATTCATAGAAAAACGGCTCAATGACAACCGCAGTTAGACAAACCCTCACCCTCTGGGCCGGTCTGCTCGTTGTAAGTGGGCTGGCCCTTTTGCTGTTGAGCGCGCCCCCCGCCCGCGCCTGGATGTGGCAACAGACCGGCGAGGAAGCCTTCGCCGCCCAGGTGAAGGGGCTGAGCGATCTGGCTGCCGGACTGTTGCGTCCCCAGGTGAAGTTGGCCCCGCACGCTGTCACTGCTCACGCTGATGTGAACCCCTTCGGCGTCAATGTCTTTCTGGAACAGGAAGTAGAACCCGACAAGCGCGCCCTGGCCGTGCAGATGGCGGCAGACGCCGGTTTTCACTGGCTGCGTCAGGAATTTCCCTGGGAAGACATCGAAATCCACGGCAAAGGGGATTTCGAGGATCGCCGCCACGAACCCTACCGCTCGGCCTGGGAGAAGTACGACCAGATCGTCGCTCTGGCCGAGGCGAATGGGATGGAGCTGATTGTGCGCCTGAGCAACCCGCCTGCCTGGAGTCGGGCGCAGGGCAACGAAGTGGGATCCTACGCTCCGCCCGACGACTATCAGGATTACGCAGATTTTGTGGCCGCTGTTGTCAGCCGTTACCGGGGGCGGGTGAACTATGTCCAACTCTGGAACGAACCCAACATCAACCCGGAGTGGGGTGTTTATCCTATCAGCCCGGAGCAGTATACGGAACTGTTGAAGGCTGGCGCGACCGCGGCCCGGACCGCCAACCCGGAGATTGTCGTCATCGCCGGCGCGCTGGCCGCCACAATCGATCTGGACGGCACAACAATTCCTGGCCGCAACTTCAACGATCTGTTCTTCTTGCAGCGGATGTACGACGCCGGCGCGGCTGCCTGGTTTGATGTGATGGCGGCCCAGGGCTACGGCCTCTGGTCTGGGCCGACGGACCGGCGGATGCAGCCCCGGGTGATGAATTTTGGCCGCCCCCAATATGTGCGGGATGTGATGGTTGCCAACGGCGACGAGTCCAAGGCGCTTTGGATCAGCGAGATGAACTGGAATGCCAGCCCGGAGGATGTGGAGGCTCGCTACGGTCGGGTCACGCTGGAACAGCAGGCGGCCTATCTGCCCCTGGCCTATCAGCGCATCCAGGACGAATGGCCCTGGCTGGGCGTGGCGAATGTCTGGTATCTGAAACGGGCCACGGATGTATGGGAGCAAAACCGCCAGCCCGAAGCCTTCTTCCGCCTGCTCGCCCCCGACTTTACGCCGATGCCGGTCTATGAGAGGTTGCGGGAATATACGGGTACGAAAGAGATTGGAGATTAAGAGATTGGAGATTTTGTCTTCTCGTCGTCCATCTGAACCCGACGAATCAAACCCTAGCCAATCTCCAATCTCCAATCTCCAATCCCCTCTTTCTCCTCGCGTGGAGAAATTCGCCCTCCTCCTCATTCTCAGCGTCGCCCTCTTTCTCCGCCTCTACTGCCTTATCGGCTCGTCCTATTGGCACGACGAAGGCAATACCTGGGCGCTGGTCCAGCGCGGCTTCGCCCAGATCGCCGCGGACGCCGCGGCGGACATCCACCCACCGGGCTACTACTGGCTGCTGAAAGTGTGGAGTCTCGTCTTCGGGGTCAACCCCTGGGCGTTGCGGCTCTTTTCGGCGCTTGCTGGCACGCTGACTGTTGCGGTGGTCTATGCCATCGGAAAAGCAGTGACTGGGGACTGGGGACTGGAGACTGGAGAACGGGCACTAATCCCCAGTCCCCAGTCCCCAATCTCCAACCCCCACTCCCCACTCCCCCTCCTCGCCGCCCTCCTCGCCGCGCTCAACCCCTTCCAAATCTTCTACAGCCAGGAGGCGCGCATGTACAGCCTGCTGATGTTGGAGAGCGCAGCACTGGTTTGGATTGCCCTGGAGGAAGGCAAAAGGCAAAAGGGGAAGGCAAAAGTGGGGTACATCACCCCTTCACAATTCACAATTCACAATTCACAATTCATAATTCTCTTTGCCCTGATAGCCGTCGCGGGCCTTTGGACCCACTACATCTTTCCCGTCGTCCTCGCCGCAGTGGGTGTGGCCTATCTTTGGCATTGGATGAGACTAAAAGCAGACGACAGGCGACAGACGGCGGACGACGAACAGTCGCTAATCACCCAATCACCCAATCGCCCAATCCCCAATCTCCAATCCCTAATCCCTTTCCTCCTCGCCATTTTGCTTGCAATTCTCTTGTACCTCCCCTGGCTCCCCACCGCCATCGACCGGGTACTCCACTGGCCCGCGGGCGGCGTAGACATATCCACGCTGGACGGTCTGCGCCTCACATTGCAAACTCTGGCCGTCGGCCCCATCCGCAGCGGACCCGAACTGGCCTGGCCCTGGCTGCTTCTGGTCGGGCTGCTCCCGCTGATCGGCCTGTGGCGGCTGCGCCGCAACCCAGCCGCGCCTTTCCTCGCCCTTTGGCTGCTTGCGCCTGTCGGGCTGATGTTCGGCCTGGGACTCTACACCGACTCGTTTCTTAAATTTTTGCTGGTGGTGTCGCCGGCCTGGTGCGTATTAACTGCATATTGCGTAGTGCGTAGTGCGTATTTTGACTCCCGCAGAGGCGCAGAGACTCAGAGAGAATCTCACGTTTCACGTTTCACGCAGTACGCTTCCATCGCCACCACCTACGCAATACGCACTAGGCCCTACGCATTCGCGCTCGCCGCGCTCCTCCTCGCCGTCGTCACCCTCCCCGCCTACTACGCCGACCCGGCGGCCCGGGACAACTACGCGGGGATGGCGGCGACTGTGGCCGCGTTGGGCGATTCGGCCACGGATGTAGTGATTCTCAATGCACCAGGACAGGCGGATGTATGGGCCATCTATGATCCGGGTCTTCCCGTGCTGGCACTACCCAACCAGCGTCCGCCTGATCGGTCTGAAACCGAAGCCGCGTTGACCGCAGCCGTAGCAGAGCGCAGGCAAATTTTCGCCCTCTTCTGGGCCACGGAACAATCCGACCCGGAGGGCATTGTGGAGGGCTGGCTCAACCGCTACGCCTTCAAAGGGCTGGAAAGCTGGCAGGGGAATGTGCGCTTTGTCCAATACAGCCTGCCCAATCAAATGGCCTGCCAAGAGTTCACGCCGCCAATCGGTTTTGGCGAAGCGATTCAATTGACTCGCCTCTGTCTGCCCGCCGAGCGTAGACTGGCTGGCGGAACGAGTCTGCCCATCGCACTCTACTGGCAGACTGACTTGCCCATCGCCCAACGTTACAAAGCAACTCTTCAACTGCTCAACCAACAGAATCAGGTCATCGGCCAGCAGGACGGCGAACCCGGCGGCGGTGGATTGCCCACAACCGGCTGGCAGCCCGGCGCGCAGATTGTGGACAAGCGGGGCGTTTACGTGCCCGTCGGCGCGCCGCCCGTGGAGTATCGGTTGATCCTGGCCCTCTATGATGCCGAGACGGGCAAGCGCTTGCCTGTTGCCGGCGGCGATGCGCTGGCATTGGGCGCGGTTACTCTCTCTCGCCCAACCCGCACCCTGCCCGCCGGGATTGTGCCTATGCGTGGCCGGCTGAACCAGCCCGTCGGCCCCCTGACGCTGACCGGTTTCGACGCCTATGCCAACGGATATGCCCACGACCCGACCCACCCCGTTGCACCGGGCGAGCTTCTGCACGTAACCCTCTACTGGCAAGCCCCATCGCCCTTGCCCACAGAGTGGCCCGCCGATCTCTCCTTCACCCTTTCCCTGGGCAATGAACAGGTCAGCGCAGCCCTGACCGGCCCGGCTTTTCCCACAGGCGCGTGGCAGGCCGGTGATTTTGTGCGTGGCGATGCGGATATTTTGCATCAGGGCGATGGCCCGCTTGTGTTGTATGTGGGTGGAGCAGAAATCCCATTGGGCCGTCTTGTGAATGGTCGATTACATTAATCTGCCCTGTGCGCTTTGCTGACAGGGGGTAGGAATCTGATGACGCTATTTTCACCACCAGGTTGCCGGGCAAAGGTGCGGGTTTGGGATTGGGGGGTAGCTACCATATAATCGAAAACAGATGCCGGATCGATCTGCGTCTTTTTTCCAGCGCCGGTCTTGTCTGCTTTCAGCCCGATCTGCCCTTCAATTTCGAGTACGGTCCTGTCCTGGCTCAATCCATCCCACTTCCCACTCTCTGAGTTTGTATGATGGCCGTCTTTTGGATGCTCGTGCTTGCCCATCTGATGGGGGATTATCCCCTGCAAACCGACTGGCTGGTGAGCGTCAAGCGCACCTGGTGGGGACTCTCCCTGCACGTGGGGATTCACCTGCTGATACTGTTGGTTCTGGCCGGGCGCGGCCTGCCGATTCTCTGGCCCTATCTGGTGGTATTGGCCGCCATCCATTACGCCATCGACTTTTTCAAGAACTGGCTGAGCCGCACCCGACCCCAATGGGTCAACGGGCCCTATATTTTTGACCAATTCCTGCATCTGCTCTCTCTGGTGATTGTGGCCGGTTGGGTGCAGACCATCACCACCGCGCAGCAGATCATCGCACCTTTCCTCTTTTCTACTGCCTGGACAGCCATTCTCATCGGGCTAATCTTCTGCACAGTTGTCTGGTACATTTCCGAGCGGGTACTCACCCACGCTACGCCAGACTATCAGTGGGAAGTAGTGACCCGGCGTTGGCCGCGTATTTTTGTGCGCGCCACTCTTTTCTTCCTCCTCCTGTGGGCAGGAGAGCAGACGGGGTTGCTTGTTTTGCCCCTCCTCGTCATACCTTACCCCTCCGCTTCCTACCGCAGACGGGCCATTGTCACCGATGTGGCTGTGGCGTTGGTCGCCGCGCTTTTGGTATTTTTCGCGACGAAATAAATGCCTGCCACGCGGACTGTTGGCCTGCTCTGGCGCAAGCGAACAGCTTGCGCTATGGACAGTCGATCCGGATGCCCAATCGAATTGGTCAAAAAGTGAACATTTTTTGGGCTGGACAGGAGTCAATGTTCGCGCATATACTGTTCTCACCGTTTCGCAACCCGTATGGAAACGCATACTTTTCAGGAGGCAGATATGCTCGGGCAGGCTCGCTCTCTCTTTGTGTTTGCATTCGCTCTACTGTTCCTCAGCGCGTGTCAGATGATGACCCCCACGCCGGTTGTCATGGAAGTGACCCGGGAAGTCCCCGTCACTGTGGAAGTGCCCAAGGAAGTCGAAGTCGTTGTCACCGCCACCCCCGAACCGATGATGGCCTACGAACCCCGTGAGGTCATGGCGCGTGCTGGCGAGGGTCAGGACACATCAACGGTACAGGCTTTCCTGCCCGAAACTCTGCACATCCGCGCCGGTGACACTGTCACATGGAAACTGGTCGGGGATGATCTCCACACAGTTTCTCTAGCCGGGGATGAAGCCATGCCTATCATTGTCCTTCCGATAGACGGAGCGGACCCTTCTAAGGGCGTGATGTTCAACCCGGCAGTAGCCTTCCCTTCGCGGATGCCCGGCGCTCCAGTGGAGAGCCATGATGGCCATACCTTCGGAAATTCTGGCATCCTTTCTCACGACCCGGCCGGTCCAGATGCGCCGCCCAACGATTCCTTTTCCGCTACATTCACAACACCGGGAACCTACAAAGTCTACTGTCTCTTCCACCCGTGGATGGTCGCCACCGTTATCGTCCACGAGAATACCTACGCCGACGTACCGGATCAGGCCGCCATTGACGCCCAGGCCGATGCTGAACTGGCCGCATACCAGGCCCAGATCGAACTGGCCCGACAGCAGGGCAGCCAGCCTGTGAGTATGCCAGCGGCGGATGGCAGCACCATCTGGTTCGTGCGGGCAGGCAACCTCAACGCCCTGACCGGCGACTTCCACGCCCAGGTCTACGAGTTCCTGCCCAAAGAGCTGACCATCAAAGCCGGCGATACAGTCGTTTGGACCTCTGCCGAGTTCCACGCCGTCACCTTTGACGATGCACCGCCCGCGCCAGAAGCTGTGATACCGCAGCCAGTGGAGGGCAGCCCGCCGCTGCTCGTCCTCAACCCAGAGGTCTTCGCACCCATGCGCCCCTCTGCGATCTACGATCCGGCGCAATACTTCAACTCGGGGGATATCGGACCTCTTGCTGTCAATGGGCTGTCCTGGGCGCTCACCTTCAGTGAGCCGGGCACCTACACTTATCTGTGCGGTTTCCATCACGAAATGGGGATGGAAGGCGCGATTGTTGTAGAACCGAAGGGATAAGGTGAGGAGTGAAACGTGAAACGTGAAATCGCCCGGCGATTTCACGTTTCACGTTTTCCTTTCTGGCGAGGAAAGCTGATGAATCGCAAGGATATTGTCTCTTTTCTGATGGGTTTTGGGCTGACAGGTCTGGCACTCCTTGCCCTTTTCCATTTTTTCGCAACCTCCGATACACAGACCCGCGTACTGGCCGCCACGCCGCCGACCGCTCTTTTTCTCCCGCTGATGCAGGCAGCCCAGGGAGACGCGCCAGCCCCAATCTCCCAATCTCCCAATCTCCCAGTCACCACCCGCCAGCACACCCACCCCAGCGGCCACGCCGCCGACGAGGGGCTGATCCTCGCCCCGGCCAATGACGCCGAGAGCGTCACCCCCGGCGGCCCCTGCCCAGCGCATGCGCCTGTGCAGAACTTCGATCTGGTCAGCCTGGAAATGGAAATCACCCTCAACCGCTATCTGGACTACGACCCGCAAGGACGGATGTACGCCCTGGCGGAGGATGTGGAACGGGTGCGCGCCGAGGAAGCGCAAAACCGAGCCGCCCGCTCCGAAGACGCCGAGCCTGCCGTCTCCATCGGTTTGCAGGGGGATGCCATCCAGCCGCTGATCCTGCGCGCCCACGCCGGGGATTGCTTGCGGGTAAGCCTGCGCAACGATCTGACCAGCCAGCCCGCCAGCTTCCACATCCACGGCGCATCGTTGGTAGTGACCGCCACAGGCGAAGCAGCCGTCGCAGCCAACCCGGCCAGCCTGGCCGCGCCGGGTGAGAGCGTCGGCTACGAGTGGTACATCCGCCCGGACGAGCCGGAGGGTACCCACTATTTCCACAGCCACGGAGCGGAGGAGCGGGCGTTGACCAGCCACGGCCTCTTCGGCGCGCTGATCGTCGAGCCGTCGGGCAGCCGTTTTCTCGATCCCCGCACGGGCGAGCAAACCCTCACCGGCTGGGACGCAATCATTCAAAGTCCGGACGGGCAGAGCTTTCGGGAATTTGCCATTATTTATCACGAGATTGGCGACGAACGCTACCGCCATTTGAACGCCCGTAGCAAGCTGGTGGATCAGGTGGACCCCTACACCCACGCCTATCGCCCCGGCGACCGCGCCATCAACTACCGCAGCGAACCTTTTATGAACCGGCTGGCGCTGCAACAGCAGTTGACGGGCGACTTCGACGAATCCCTGGCCTATAGCTCCTACAGCTTTGGCGACCCGGCCACCCCCATCGCGCGCAGCTATCTGGGCGACCCGGCCAAAGAACGGGTGATCCACGGCGGCTCGGAGGTCTTCCACGTCCATCACGTCCACGGCGGTTCGATCCGTTGGCCGCGCCAGCCCGGTCTCGTCGCTGCGCCCCCCGCCAGTTTGGAAAAGAACCCGCCCCTGCTTCTGGCGTCCGAACGGCTGGATTCCCAGTCGCTCGGCCCGGCGGAAACCTTCGACGTTGCCCACGAATGTGTCAGCGGCGGCTGTCAGCAGGGCGCGGGGGACTATCTGGTACATTGCCACGTGGCCCACCACTACCTGGCCGGGATGTGGATGATCTGGCGCGTCTACAACACCCTGCAAAACGGCCCCGCCTCCACCGACAGTCTGCCGTCGCTTCTCGAGCTACTCGACCGGACGGGGACGACGCTGGCCGCGGTGACATCGGCGGGACTGGCGACTGGCGACTGGCGACTGGGAAATCCCGTCGATACCCAATCCCCAATCCCCAGTCTCCAATCACTGATTGCCCAACTCCCACCCCCCGGCCTCCCCGGCCCCTACGACGCCACTGTGCTGGATTGGACGCAGGCGGGCGATCTGCTGCTCAACGAGCCGGAGACGGAGGCGGTCTGGCCGGGCTATGCGTCCGCCACACCCGGCGAACATCCACCGATTCTTTTTGACCCCCAGAGCGGGCGACTGGCCTATCCTTTCCTGCGCCCGCATCTGGGCAAACGGCCGCCCTTTGCCCCCAACCACGGCCCCGCACCCTTTTTGGAGCCGACAGCCAACGGCGCAGAACCGCCTGGCCCCGGCGAAAGCGGACCCACCAGTCTCTGCCCTGCGCCCAGCCGTCGCCAACCCTATCAGATTCGCGCTGTGCCCGCCACAATCGTATTAAACGAGCGGGCGCGCGATGGTTCGCCTCTCACTGACCCCAACGGCGAGCTGTTTGTGCTGGCGGAGGAGATAGCCGCGCTGCAAATCGACCCAGCGCGCCGCGTGCCGCTGGCGATTCGCGCCAACGCGCAGGAAGATTGCGTCGATCTGCTCCTCGCCAACGCGCTGCCCGACAACCGGGCCAACCATTTCCTGAGCAAAATCAGCCTGCACATCCATTTCGTCCAGTTCGATGTTCAGGCCAGCGACGGCGTGAACACCGGTTTCAACTACGAGCAGACGATCCGCCCCTACACAGTGGAGGGCGAGCGGCTGGTAAAAGAGGCAGCAGTGGGCGCGATGCGGGTAGAGATCACCTCCACGGCGCGCTTCCAGCCCGGCGTGCTGGTGGCCGTGGGGCTGGACAGGGCCGACGGGCCAGAGGTGCGCCGCATCACGGCCATCGAAGACGACGCGCTGATCTTCGACCGCCCGTTGGAACAATCCCACATGGTCGGCGAAAGTGTGAGCGCCGAGTTTGTGCGTTACCGCTGGTATCCCGACGCGCAGACCGGCACGGCCTATTTCCACGATCACGTAAACGCGCTGCGCTCCTGGCCTCACGGACTCTTCGGCGCACTGATCGTCGAGCCGCCCGGCTCCACCTATCACCACCCGCAGAGCGGTGAATCGCTGCGCAGCGGCCCCCTGGCCGACATCCGCACCGACGCGGTCGTCTCCGCCGACATCCGGGGCAGCTTCCGCGAACTGGTACTCTTTGCGCAGGACGACAACCCGCGCACAAAGACAGCCGACGACAGCGGCGGCAGCTTCAATTTGCGCGTCGAGCCACTGGCCCCCCGCGCCAGCGATCTGTCCCATCTCTTCAGCAGCCGGGTTTTCAGCGACCCGGCCACGCCGATTTTGCAGGCCCATCTGGGCGACCCGCTGGTGATCCGTGGGCTGGTGGCGGGCACAAATGACGTACATACCCTGCACGTAGACGGCCACTGGTGGCGCATAGAACCCTTCGAGCCGACTTCCCCCTGGGCCAACACCGTCCATTTGGGCATATCCGAACGGGCCGATCTCTACATCCCGGCTGCGGGCGGACCCCAACAGCAGCCGGGAGATTATCTCTATCAAAACGGGCGCACAACCAAAGTGCAGACGGGCAATTGGGGTCTGCTGCGGGTCTGGCCGCCGGGAAGCGCGGCGGAAAGCGGCTTGCAGCCTCTGCCAGATCGCCAGCCAATCACAGAGACGACGCCCATTTGTCCACCGGGCGCGCCTGTGCGTCGCTTTTCCGTAGCAGCCATCGATTTCCCGCTGCCAATGTTGGGCGACGAACCGGGCAAACTTTTCGTTTTGCAGGAGCAGAAGGCAGCGCTGCTTTCCGGCGGGTTGCCGCCCGAACCGCTGGTGCTGCGCGTTAATCGGGGCAATTGTCTGGTGGTGACGCTAGACAACGAGACCGCGACCGGGCCGGTCTCCTTCTACGCCGACCTACCCGCCGCAGCCGGGACCGGTCTGAATGTGGGCCGCAATCTGGGCGAGCAGACGGTTCTGCCCGGCGCAAGCGGCGTCTATACCTACTATGCCCACCCCGCTCTGGGCGAACGGGCCGCGCTGGTGCGGGACGGCGGCGATCCCCTGACGAATCCCCAGTTGGGACTCTACGGCGCGGTGATTGTCGGTCCGCCCGGCGCGGTCTACACCGACCCGGCCAGCGGCACAGAAGTGTCCGCGGGCTGGCGGGCGGACGTCCGCCAGCCCGACGGTTCGGCTTACCGGGATTTTGTCCTTTTCATGCAGGACGAGGATACGGTCATCGGCACCCATCTGATGCCCTATACGCAGTAGGTGGCGGGCGTCGTCGGGCTGAATTATCACAACGCGGGCCAGTGGAGCGGCGAGGGGTTGCCAGTCACGCCGCTGCTGGAAGCCTATGCCGGCGATCCCATCCGGCTGCACGTACTGCTCCCCTCCAGTGAACAGGCCCACGTCTTCAGTCTGGAGGGCCATCGCTGGCAGTTGCAGCCGGGACGATTGGGCAGCGATCTGTTGGACAGCGTGCAGATGGGCGGGCTGGAGGCAGTCACGCTGCAACCACTGGGCGGTGCGGGCGGGGAAGCGGCTCTGGTGGGCGACTATCTTTACGGCGATCACCGGCTGCCCTACCGCGAGGCAGGGCTGTGGGGTCTGCTGCGCGTCTACCCGGCAGGGGAGGAGCGGGCAGGATTGGCTCCATTGCCATAAACTACATTAGTCAAGCGGCGAGCGGTTGCGGCAACGGCGGGAAGTGAGGAGCAAGCGACAGATCGACAGAAAGAAAATCGCTGACAGGTGGGGTGGTGACTACAGAAAGAGTAGCCAACCACAGATCATCTGGCAATGAACGCAGATTGGATAGAGAGACCCGAAGTGGACGATCCCAATGGGCGGCTCGCATCTTCTGAAAGCTGACGAAAGTCAGGCCAATGGCACGCGGTGACACGCCGGTCGTCTTGCCCGTGTCCAGGCGCAGTAGGACATTATCGGCCAATTCGACGCCAGTTATGGATTTACTGTGCCCGAAAGAGACATACAAGACATCTGCATCTTCGTCGTAATTGGTTGTATAGATGGAATCCATTTGGTTGGTTACCCCAGATGTTGGAAATAGGCAGTCGTTACGAATTTTTCTTCCCGAATAGAGCCGTCCAAGTTGACCGGCCATCGGTAGCGTACGCAGACAATTAGGTGGCTGTTCCTGCCAGGCAGATTAGGAAACGAGCGATGGTATTGATAGGCGTTAGGATCGTATACATCCTGTCGTCGTCGGCCCAGGCGAAGAGTTTCCCGTATTTGGTCAAAGTATGGCTCGACCTCAGGGTGATTGTCAATCTCTGTGATATGCGCCCAGCGTTCCCAGGTTAGGTAGATCGCATTGCCATAGCGATCTGATTCTGTCCAGGCTTTGCCAGAGATCACAAATAACCTCCATCCTTCGGTAACCACACCGGATTGTAGGAGTATAGCACAATAAAGCAAACTGTCTCAAATCGTCTTTTTTCCATCCATCTTTCCATCCTCAGCTATTTCTCTAAAGGTAAAAGCTGCCAAAAAGTGAACACTTTTTGGACTGGAAAGTGAGAAGTGTAGAGGAGTATTCTACGGGCAGGTGTTCAACGACTCTACAATTCACACAGGAGACAACCGACAATGACAAGCAATGTGGAACGAACGATGCAGGCGATGGATGCTTGGAACCGCCAAGATTTGGACGAATACTGCACAATCTACCACCCGGACGCGGTGCTGCATGGCTTTGCGCCCGTTCCCCTCGACGTGGCGGCTGTCCTTGAAGGCTATCGGGCTTTCTTTGCGGGCTTCCCCGACATCCGCTTCGATCTACTGGACTCCGTTTCCGACGGGGAGACGGTTGCCATGCGGGTGCGTTTGCAGGGCACCCACACAGGCACTTTTCAGGGCATCCCCGCCACTGGGCGGCCAATCGGCGTTGAGGCCATTACGATTATGCGCTTTCGTGAGGGCAAAATAATCGAACGCTGGAATCAATTCGATCAGATGAGCCTGATGCAACAATTGGGTGTGATTCCGACATCCCCAGCCTAACTGACCAATATCATTCAGCATTTTGACCAATCATCCAGGAGGAACATCTCATGTCAACTCAACACAACAAAGAAAATGCCCGCCGCTTCTTTTTGGCCCAGGATCGGCAAAACGGGCCACTCGACTCAGAATTGGTTGCTTCGGATTACCGAGCCACCATCGGTAGCAATCCGCCGATGGACATGGCTGGTCATTCTGCTTTCGGTGTGATGTTCTATCAGGGCTTCCCGGATATCTATCACACGATTGATGATGTGGTGGGGGAAGGCGAACGAGTGGTTGTGCGCTTCACCCTGCGTGGAAATCATACGGGCAATTTTATGGGCATTCCGGCCACGAGCAAATCCGTTGAGGTCGGCGCGATGGCTTTGCTGAGCTTTCGCGAGGGTAAAATTGCCGAACTCCAAGCAGTCTTCGATCAGGTGGGACTGATGCAGCAATTGGGTGTGATTCCGGGGTAAACCAACCATTTCATTTCAAAAGGAGCAAACAGAATGTCAACCGAACAGAACAAAGCCACAGCCCGCCGTTGGTTTCATGACATCATCGTCCAGAGACAACTGGCGGTAGCCGACGAGATTTTCGCTGCCACCCACATCATTCACGACCCGCACGCGCCTCCTGGCGGCTGGCCCACAGGACCGCAAGGCCCGAAAACCGTCGCCACTGTCTTCGGAGGCGGTTTCAGCAATTGGGAAATCACCCTGGACCAACAGATCGCCGAAGGAGACAGGGTTGCCACCCCCTGGACGGCGACCGCCACGCACACCGGTCCGCTTATGGGTATGCCGGCCACAGGCAAAACGGTACGCGTAACGGGTGTCAATATCGTGCGCTTCGCCGAAGGCAAGATCGCAGAGTCGTGGTACAGCTTTGATATGCTGAGTTTGCTGCGACAGGTCGGTGCCATCCCCACACCGGGGCACTGAGGCAGTTACGTATCTATAAAGTCCGAGAATCAATCAAACAATCAGGAGACCCGCAATGCAATCCTCACCTGAGTTACGCGCGATTATCAACGGTTGGTTTACGTCTGTCGCCAGTGGCGATAGCTCCTGGGCAGATCGACACATCTCCCGCGGCGCAGGCGTGCGTCTGATCGGCACAGACCCCAGCGAGTGGCTGGCCGGGCCGGAGGTGGCGGCTTTTCTGAAAGAGGAAGTCAAGGCGATGGCCAGCACTGTACAGGTGACACTGGGCGAAACCGAAGCCTTTGTGGAGGGGAGCGTCGGTTGGGGTGTGACCCGCCCCACGCTGACAATGCCAGGTGGGATGGAAGTCCATCCCCGTTGGGGCGCTGTCTTTCACCGGGAAGAGGGAGAATGGAAGCTGGTGCAACTTCACGCCTCGATTGGTCTTTCCAATGCAGAAGTCTTCGGCATGGAAGTCACAGGATAAGAGACGATGCCCAGCAACGAGTACCACTTTGTCACCCACTGGCGGGTGGAGAGCACAATCGCAGAAGTGGCCGACATCCTCGGTAACGCGCCGGATCTGGTGCGCTGGTGGCCGTCGGTCTATCTGGAGGTGAAAGAGCTGGCCCCCGGCGCTCCGTCGGGGGTGGGCAAAGAGATCGGTCTCTACACCAAAGGCTGGCTGCCCTATACCCTGCGTTGGCAGTTCCGGGTAACCGATGTTTCGCAGAGCGGTTTTGGTCTGGACGCAACCGGCGACTTCGTGGGCCGGGGCGAGTGGACTTTCCGCCAGGAGGGGGCGACCGTCGCCATCACTTACGACTGGCGCATCCGGGCCGATAAGCCGATGCTGCGCTATTTGTCGTTTGTGATGAAGCCCCTCTTTTCGGCTAATCACATCTGGGCCATGCGCATGGGCGAAGAGAGCCTGAAATTGGAGTTGGCCCGGCGGGGGTCAAAAACGGAGGCAGAGCGGGAGGCGATTGCACCCCCACCGGAACCGACTTTTGGCTTTCTGCTTCGTCGAAGATAGCCGATAGATACCCCTATTTTGTTCGGTTTTGACAGTCAGCGCGCCCTGTGATAGCGTACAGCTATCACAGGGCGTTTTTCGTTTGCCATTCACCCCAACCTACCGGCAACCAATCGCCCAATCAACTATTCACCTAATTCCCCTCTCCAAAGGAGTCCACCTATGCCATCCACCGCACGCGCTGTCACCGTTCTGGGACAGGAGTTCCAGATTCGCACCTTCGACATCCCCGACCCCGCGCCGGGTAGCCTGCTCCTACGCCAGGAATTGGGCGGCATCTGCGGCACTGATTTGCACAACTGGCAGAAGGGGATTGCCAGCGAAACGCTGATGGGCCACGAATCCGTCGGCATTGTGGCCGGGCTGGGCAAGGGTGTCACCGAAGACTTTTTGGGCAATCCGCTGAAAGAGGGGGATCGGGTGGTCTATCATCCCCGCAACAGTGGCGTAGCCTACGGCTTCCGCGGGACAGATCAGCCCTTCAGCGGCGGTTTTTCTGAGTACATTTATATGACCGACGCGCAGAACTGTTGGGTCAAATTCAACGGTCCCCCCAAAGTGGGCGTGCTGGCCGAACCCTTTGCTGTGGCCACCCATTCGGTCATGCGCTCCAAAATGGAGATCGGCGATACGGTCATCGTCCAGGGGTCCGGCGCGATTGGGCTGCTCACCGCGGCCGCAGCCCGGGCCAGCGGCGCGGGCAAAGTCATCGTCATCGGCGGCCCGCCCGAACGGCTGGAATTGGCCCGGCGTCTGGGCGCCGATGTGACGGTGGACATCGGCGTCTATCGCGACGTGAAGGAGCGCCAGAAAGTAGTGATGGCCGAGACCCGCAAGGGCGAAGGCGCGGATGTGGTCTTTGAATGCGCCGGCTTCCTCCCCGCCTTCCCCGAAGGGCTGGAATATGTGAAGACCGACGGTACTTTTGTCGAGGTGGGCCACTTTGTGGACATCGGCACGATCGCCGTCAACCCCAATCTCCACTTCCTGCGCCGCAACCTGCGGCTGGAAGGCATCTGGGGCAGCCGCTACAACCACTTCGTGCGCGGGCTGACTGTGTTGGAGCGCAACGAATACCCCTTCGCCGATCTGGTCAGCCATGTGCTGCCGTTGGAAGGGGTGGCCGACGGCTTCGACGCCCTCAACGGGACCTACCAGTTGGATGGGGAGACGGTTGTCAAAATTGCGGTGAGTGGGGCACAATGATCCAATTCCTCGATCACCCCCGCTGGCGCTCCGGCATCCTATCGCCATTGCAGACCGTTGATTATCGCAAACTTCTGGGCAGTAACACTCTCTGGTGGCAGGCACTCTATATGGAAGTGCTGGTGGTGGGCTGGCTGGTGCTGGAACTGACCGGTTCGGCCTGGCTGGTGGCGATTGTGGGCTTCTGCCGTTCTGTCCCCTTTCTGGTCTGTGGCAACCTCTCCGGGCTGGTGGCGGACCGTTTCGGGCGGCGGGCCACAATCATTTGGATGCAGGGGATTACCTTTGCCGCCTATGGCTGGATTGCCCTTCTCCTCATCACCGGACGCATCGCCTACTGGCATCTGGTCGTCTCTGCCCTGGTGCTGGGTACATCCTGGGCGCTGGACTGGCCCAACCGCCGGGCCGTGGTGCCGGATATGGTGGGCAAGAGCCGCACAGTCGAGGCGATTCTGCTGGAAAATCTGGGCCAAAGTGTGGCGCGCACCCTGGGCCCTTTTATGGCTGGCTGGATTTTGGCCGTTGCTGGCTCTACGGGCAGTTTCATTGCACTCGCCGCCTTTTCCCTGATCGCCTTCCTGCTCCTGCTCGGTCTCTCGAAAGAACCCCTGGCGCGCACGGTCATGCCCGACAAAACGCCGGTTTTTACCCAAATGCGCCAGGGGTTGAGCTATGTGCGCCACAACCAGGCCATCCTCGCCATTGCCATAACCACCGCGCTGATGAATGTTTTTATCTTCTCCTACGGTAACTTCCTGCCAATCGTTGCCAAAGATATTTTGCAGCAGGGGCCTATGGGGATGGGGATTCTGGGCGCGGCGTCCGGCGTGGGCAGCTTTGTCGGTCTCTATCTGGTCAATCTGCTGCGCAGCCGGGTGGGCTATGGCTGGATTTTTATGGTGGGCACCTTCGCCGAATGTGTGGCTCTGATCTTCTTTGCCTTCAGCAGCAACTACGCCCTTTCCTTTCTGATGCTGGCGATCGCTGGTCTGGGCCAGGCCAGCTTTGGCATTATGCAAAGCTCGATTGTGCTGATGGCCGCGCCGGACGCTATGCGCGGGCGGGCGATGGGGGTCATTGTCTTGGCGATCGGGATCGGGCCTCTGGGCAAGTTGCAGGGCGGCGCGCTGGTGGAGTGGCTGGGCGCGCCGATGGGTATCGGTTTGCAAGCGATTGTAGCGTCGGTGGCGATGATTCTGGTGTTGATCTTTTTGCCCGGCATCCGCCACTTTGGCAACGGGGAAGCGGAAGCGGGCTAGACAGGGGTGATCGTTCAGAAGATGTGTAGCCAGTCAACCGCTGAACCAGTCAACTATTTTGTTGACTGGTTCAGCGGTTGACTTGTCAGGCTACGATGCTCCGCATCAGATGGCGCAGCCGGCCCAGGATTGACTCCTTTTCTCCGTTCCACCAACTCTTCGGTTTCAGCCGTTCGCCGTAGCCCAGACGGATGTCCAGTGAAAGCAGCAGCCCGCGCAGACGAGTCCCGGCCAGCCGTTGGCCCAGCCGATGCCACCACTTCGTGTAGTCTTTGTTGTAGGGGCAGACCCGGATGCAGATGGAGCAGTCGCTGTTTTGGGCCACCCAATATTGGAAGCACTTCTCCCCATCCACCGTCCATTTGACCACGCCGGCGATGTTGGAACGGTTGTGACGCAGGGCGGTCGGGGGGCCGTCTGGAATGGCTTTGGCCGGGCAGCCAGCGGTGCAGCGGCGGCAGCTCTCGCAGAATTCCTGCACACCGAAGCGGATGGGCTGGTCGTGGGCCAGGGGCATATCGGTGAAAATTTTGCCCAGCCGCACCCGGGGACCGTATTTTTGGGTGATGAGCAGCCCCAGCCGACCATATTCGCCCAGCCCGGCTTTGACTGCCAGGGGTATCGCCAATGCGGAATCGTTCATACTGGCGATGGCGTTGTAGCCCAGATTGCGGATATATTGGGCAATCGAAAGCACCACCAGCGCGTCGTGGGAGTAGCCCAGACCCGTAGCCGCGCCGCTCAGGGCAGAGGGGACTGTACGGATCAGGTCGTAGTCCATGGCCTGGGCGATGACGATCACATTTTGCAGTTGGCCGCTGATGGCCTGGGGCTTTTCCGTGCGGCTCATGTCGCTGAATTTCATCGAATACATCCAGCGCTCGTCGAAGCCGGTGATGCCCAGCAGATCGGCCCCAAACTGCGCGCCCACCCGTTTGATCTCCGCCGCGGCTTCCTCTGGCGTGCCCATAGCCTGCTGCACAGCCGCCACGTCCCGATAGAGCGTAAACTCGTCGGAGAAGCCCTCCCGCCGATCCTCTCCCTCTTTGAGCTCGGTGAAGATGTCGCTGACGTGCCAGGCCGCGTTGCGCAGGGCAAAGTCCTTCTGGGTGAAACCGTCGGCGTTGCGCCAGCTTTTCAGCGGCTCCCGGTAGGTGGCGTAGAAGAGTCGGGCCTTCTCCGAGCGGATGCTATCATCCCACCAGGAGCGGCGGAAGAGGTCATCCTTCTGGGGGAAGCGCTCAAAATCGTCCTGGACGACAAAACCGGCGGCCGCGTCACTCGACGGGTCGTACTCCAGATGGATGGGGCTGCGGGTCGTCATTGGGCTGCCTTTCGTTGGGAATGAGATTGGAACGCGGATAGGGCTGGAGCGGGCAGAACAGAGTGGATGAAAAGATGATAGCTGGATGGGGGTAGACTGTCAACGGGTGGCGCGGTCTCGCGCTGTTGCGTCACTGATGGAAAATAGGGTTGTAACGCAAGCTGTTAGCTTGCGGCAGCCCGCACTAACAGTGCGGGTTACATTTTTGTCATTATCGGTGTCTGCCGGTCGTGTAGTCTGCCCGGTTTGCCCTTCCCTTCGTTTTCTGCTATTCTCCTATCGCCACTGAATAGAACATTTGTGTTTTCTTGTGGAGGATGCAAAGCGTCCTCAGAATCTTCCCACCCGGAGCGATGGGAACAAGCAAAGGCAGCAGCGATGCAACCAATTGTCGTAACACTTGACGAAGCGCGCCGACTGGCTATTCTGGCCCAGCGGCTGGCTGGCCCCCGTCCTCCCGCCACAAGCGACGGGGTGATGGAAATTTTCCAAAGTCTCAACTGCATTCAGATCGACCCCATCCGCGCCGTGGATCGCACCCAACTCCTGGTGCTGTGGAGCCGTTTGGGTGGATTTGACCCGGCGCTGTTGGACCGTTTACAGCAGGACGAGCGCACGATTTTCGAGGCGTGGGCACACTGCGCATCGTATGTATTGACTGAGGACTTTCCCCTCTTTGCCCACCACATGACCGAAGAACACATCGGCGGCGGTGTCTGGGGCGAACGCATCCGCGCCTGGATGGAGGCCAACGCGGCGCTAAAGGAACACATTCTGGAGCGGCTGGCCGCGGACGGACCCCTGGCGACCTCGGAATTCGAGGATATCGCGGCGGTTCCCTGGGAATCCACCGGCTGGAACGCTGGGCGTAATGTGACGCGCATGCTGGATTTTCTCTACAACGGCGGCACAATTCTCTCCGTCGGGCGCAAAGGGAACCACAAATATTGGCATCTGGCCGAGCGTTGGTTGCCGCCAGGGACGGATCGCAGGGAATGGACCGAAGAGGATGTGGTGCGTCGGGCTGCCCACAAATCCCTGCGCGCCCTGGGCATTGCTACGGCCAAACAGATCAAAAACCATTTCATCCGCCATCGCTATCCCGGCCTGCAAGAGCGGCTGGCCGAACTGGTGGAAGAGGGGACAGCCCATCCCGCCCGCATTGTTGGGCAGGACGGGGAGATGTGGGCCGGCGAATGGCTGATCCACCACGAGAGTCTCGCCAGCCTGGAGGCCATCCGCAGCGGAGGCTGGCAGCCGCGCACGGTTCTGCTCTCCCCTTTCGACAATCTGATCTGCGACCGGGAACGGACCGAGCAGTTGTGGGATTTCTACTATCGCATCGAGATTTACGTGCCTGAAGCCAAACGGCAATACGGCTATTACGTTTTACCCATCCTCCACGGCGAGCGTCTGATCGGGCGAATGGATTCCAAACTGGACCGCAAGAGCGGGGTCTATGCGATCAATGCCCTCTACCCCGAAAACGAAGCAGATGTGACCCCCGCAACTGCCCAGGCCGTCGCCGGGTCTGTGGGCGAACTGGCTCGCTGGATTGGGGCAAAATCTGTGAAACTGGGCGAAAAAATTCCAACCGTGTGGAAGGCGGCCTTAGAAATTTTGTAAGATTGCGGATCTTGGAAGTAGCCTTATTGGTTTCTGGGTCTCGAAATCGCCAGACCGACGAGAAGCGCCAATGTCAGCCCGGAGATGGCGATTCCTGTTGTGCGGACAGGCGTGCTGCCCATGCGCATATCAATGCGGTGGCGGCCTGCGGGTACGTCAATCTCCATCAGCCCGTCCGGTGGCGAGAGGCGATGGGTGACCAGCGCGTCGTCCATTCGTACCTGCCAGCCGGGGAAGAAGTAGACCCGAATCTGCACTACCCCTGCCGATGCCATCTCCACTTCGCCGCCAAAGGAGTGGCCCCGGCTGTAATGATAGAGCAGTGTACCCTCTCCGCTCAGAATCCCCAGCCGCTCCAATTTGTGATTGGAAAAATCCGGCGCAGCGTATTGGTCTGTCATCGCCGATTGGGTAAAGGGATGTTCCACCCAGCGGGTGTAGCCCAGCATATCCGGGTGCTGTTGTTCAAACTGGTAGATCGCCCGGCCATCCTCCCGCCACGCCTCTACTGGTTGTAAAGTTTCCGGTGTAGCAAAATGGAGACTGGCAAAGATTACCAGCAGGGCCAAGAGTGCGCCCCCGGCCAGCGGTTCCCCCTTCGTTTCTAGCAGACCGTTGTGGAGCAGGCGCGCCCCGGCCAATCCACCCAGCGCGCTGAGTGTGAAACCGCTCAACGCCAGCAGCCGCCAGGGAAATTGGATCACCTCTACCATCGGCAGCAGCCGCCAGATGGGCGCGGCTGCCGGGGTGATGAGAAATAGGATGGCCGCCGAGATGACAAGCAGAAACGCCTCCAACTGCCAGCCGCGGGATCGTCGACGTCTATCGCGCCAGAGTCCATAGCCGTTCGCCAAGGCCAGCAGCAGGACCACCAGCCCCACCTGAAAGCCCATCCCGTCGTTGGCCCCCGCCGGATCGTCGGAGAAGCCGTAGCCCCAAAAGGGATCGAAGAATTGGCTGAACTGCACCCAATGACGGGTGTAGCTGTAGGTATTGTCGGTGTAGACGCTCTGGTCTAACAGCGGCCCTTCGGCCAGAAGAGGGAGGAGGAAGATGGCGGAAAGGAGAATAGCGGCGATACCGGCAGCGGCGGAGAGAAAAACCTGTAAAAAGAACTGTGAATTGCGAATTGTGAATTGTGAATTGTCTGGCTGGCGGACGCTCCACAGGCGGAAGAGGATGAAGGCGACGAGGAGGGGGGTGAAGGCGATCAGCGCGATGACGTGGGTGAGGATGACACCGGCATAGGCCAGCGCTGCCAGGAGCAGCCGGGTCTGCCAGCCCGACCTACTGCCGCCCACGATCAGCCGTTCGAAGGCCAGAAAGACCCAGGGAAACCAGGCCATCAGCGTCGTCTCGGCCAGAGCCGCCCGTACATAGGCATCCAGCAGATGATAGGGTATGAAAATATAGAGCAGCGCGGCGAGAAGGGCGGGGATCATGGATTGGGGAGCGGGGACTGGGGATTGGGCAAATTTCGAGTCCCCAGTCCCCAATCCCCAGTCTCTAATCAACCAAAACATCCCCCACCCACCGACGAGAAACCCAGCGGCCCAGGTGAGTTTGACCGCTGTGGTGATGCCGAAGCCCAGCAGGACAAAAAATTCCGCAGCATAGAAGGCCAGGGGGGCTTGCACAATAAATGTGGGGTAGCCATAGCCCGCGTTGTGGTGCATGGCCCAGCGTGGCCAGAGTGCACCGTCCCGGATGGCCTCGTCGAACATTGTGACGTAAAAGACGCTGTGACGTCCGTCGTGGCTGGCGTAGAAATAGCCGGGGGCCAGCAGGGGCCAGAGGGCAAAGATCGCCAACAGTACCGCCAGCACGGCATAAGGATTGAGCCGCGACAGCATCGCCATCAAACGGGCTGCATACCCGGCTACTCTGCCTCGGATGTTTTCAAGAAAATTCATTTGTGAAAGATTCATCCCATCCACTTTTCTTGTCCGCTTTTATCCGCCAGACCTGCGTCATCCGTGTTCGATTCCTCCCAAAAACGCACTCGTGCAAGGATGGATTTTGTGCTATACTCGGGTTGAACGCCAAATTGAAACCGCTCCACATCATCACCCCCAACGGAGAATCCTATGCGAACCAACACCATCCGAGAACGGCTCAATGCCGGTCTGCCCACCATCGGAACCCACATCCACGCCACTTGGCCCAGTGTTGTGGAACTCATCGGCCACACCGGTCAGTATGACTACGTGGAATTTGTGGCTGAATATGGCCCCTACGATCTCCACGATCTGGACAACCTGTGCCGGGCCGCCGAAATTTACAATCTGGGCACAATGATCAAGATCGATATGGCGAGCAATGAATTTGTCACCCAACGGGCCATCGGCTCTGGCTTTCAGAGTGTCCTCTTCGCCGATATCCGCTCGGCGGAAGATGCCCGCAACTGTGTGCGCTATGTGCGGGCCGATACGCCGGAAGATGGCGGGACCTACGGCGTCGCCACCCGCCGTTTCACTTATATGGGCTATGGCGGCAGCGCGGCCTATGTGAAGGCCCTGCAGGAGATTGTGATTGTGCTGATGCTGGAGAAGAAACCGGCCCTCGATAGTTTGGAGGAGATTTTGGCCGTCCCCGGGGTGGATATGATCCAGTGGGGACCTGCTGACTTTGCCATGAGCATCGGCAAGGCCGGGCAATGGGGCGACCCGGAAGTCAAGGCCGCCGAGCAGCGGGTCATTGACACCTGCCTGAAAATGGGCGTCCATCCCCGCATCGAGCTGGGGCGGGCCGACGCCGCCCAACGCTATTTGGATATGGGCGTGCGCCACTTCTGTATCGGCACCGATGTCCACATTCTCTACGACTGGTGGAAGAACGAAGGCGGCGCGCTGCGCAAGGTGATTGGGTAGGAGATTGGGGATCGGGGACTGGGGATCGGGAAAAGCCCAGTCCCCAGTCCCCGATCCCCAGTCCCCGATCCCTATCCCACCCTCTCCAGAAAGCGCGCATCATTCGTGAAGAAGTAGCGGATGTCGTCCACCCCGTGTTTGAGCATTGCGATGCGTTCCGGCCCCATGCCAAAGGCGAAACCGCTGAATTGGGACGGATCGTAGCCACCGTTCTGTAGGACAACCGGATTCACCATCCCCGCACCCAGAATCTCCAGCCAGCCCGTGTATTTGCAGACCCGGCAGCCGGCTCCCCCACACAGCACACAGTCCACATCCACCTCTACGCTCGGCTCGGTGAAAGGGAAATAGCTCTTGCGGAAGCGCAGACTGCGCCCCTCGCCGAACATCTGATTGACAAAATTGACCAGCGTCCCTTTGAGATCGCTGAACGTAATGTTGCGCCCCACCACCAGCCCCTCCACCTGATGAAACATCATCTCGGAGCGGGCGGTCACATCTTCGTGGCGATAGCACTTGCCCGGCAGGATCACCCGGATGGGCTGGGGGCAATAGTCCCGCATGGCGTGAATCTGGCCGGGGCTGGTGTGGGTGCGCAGGATGACGCCGGGCGTCGTCGTGTAGAACGTGTCCCACATGTCCCGGGCCGGGTGGCCGTCGGGCATATTGAGCAGGGTGAAGTTTGTCTCGTCCGTCTCCACTTCCGGCGCATCGTAGACCTGAAAACCCATCTGGCCGAAAATCTGCGAAATTTCGCGCAGGGTGGCGTTGCTGGGATGGATGCGCCCCACATTCTGGCTGCGACCGGGCAATGTCACGTCCACGCCCTCCGCGCTCAGCGCCGCTTCCATCTCTGCCTGGCGGATACTCGCCTGGCGTTCGTGCAGGGCCGCTTCCAGCCGCTGTTTGATCTCGTTGGCTGCCTTGCCCACCGTCGGGCGCTCCTCCCGAGAGAGCTGGCCCAGTCCCCGCAGTGCGGTAGTCATCTCTCCCGTGCGGCCCAGGTATTGACGATACCACTCCTCGCTGCTTTCCGAGCTGGTAGCCGTTGCCAGTTCTGCTTCGGCCCGGACCGCCATCGCTTCCAGCTCTTGCAATAGACTGCTCATTGGTTTCTCCTCTTTGCCTGCGTGGGTCGGACTGACCGTCCGATCTACAAAAAAGAAAACCCCGTCCCGGATCAGGACGAGGTATGTGCTCGCGGTGCCACCTGACTTCCCCAACCATCGAACGATGGTTCGGGCGCTCAAACTCGGTAACGGCGAGGACCGGAAATGCCTACCAGCCCGACGGCCTTCAGCCTTTCGACTCAGGAGGGAATTCGACGGGCCAACACCGAAGCGCTCTTACAGCCAGCGGGGCGCTCTCTCTGGCGGGGGGCCACCGTCCACGTTCTCCGTCAACGTCAAGTGATCGATTGTGCCCATCTTACGCGAGGCCGGGGCAGATGTCAAAAATGGGGAATGGGGACTGGGGAATTACCACCTGCCCAGTCTCCAATCCCCGATCCCCAATCCCTACTCCCAGCACGTCCCGTCCAGCCCCAGCCGCTGCATACTCAGCGCCGTGACACCTGTGCGGTCCAGGGTGATCAGATAGCGCTGCCAGGGGATGTAAAACCAGGTGTAGCCCCGCAGACAGACCTGGGCACGGGGCTGGTCGGCTCCGCCAAAAATGGATGGAACCTGCAACGGGCTATAGTGAATGTCTTCCACCGCCAGCCGGTGAATCCATAGCCCGGTCACGTCGTAAGTGATCTCGGCAGCCCGTCGGGCGTTGATGGAAATGCGCAGGTCGTCGTTGTGGAGATTGATTTCAGGGGGATTGAAATAGCGGGGGAGCAGCGCCCAGGGCAGCACAGCCACAATCAGAAAGAAAAAAAGGCGGAATCGGCGGGAGCGGAAGGAAAGCTCCACCCCCTCGCTCAATACCCGCCACAGCACAGTGCTCCCCAGCCAGAGCAGCCAGAGCAGCGTCAAATTGAGCAGAAAGTCTACCAGGAAGAGTCTGGTTTCCCCGTCCAAATTGATGGTGGCAAAAGGCAGGGGATAGCCCAGGCGACCGGGACAGACCGCCGGACAGCCCGCCATGTGGGGCGGCACAACGAATAGAAAGTAGCTGCTCACATTGAGGAACATCCCCATCAGCAGCGTCCCGGCAAAGATCGTATACCAGCGCCTGCTCTGCTGCCGCCACCAGATCAGCAACAGGACACCCATCACCAACCCTAGCCCTGCAAAGGCCAGGTCTTGCCAACCGGCGAAGTGGAGCCAATCGTCCGGCCAGGCAAACGAGTTCTGGTGCAGAAGGACGGGCAGCTTTGTCATGGCTGGCTGACGGAGAAGGGCGCATCGGGCAGATGCCAACAGGCAAAGATGCGGTCGATACGCAGGGGCAGGTCGGCCAACACCAGCGGCTTACCCTCGCCCGTCCACTCGGCCAACCGGTAGACCCCCGCCTCGTCCACCACACTCAGCGCGATGCGCTGGTCATCCTGACAGACTGCGCTGTCTTTGACGGTGCTACCCACCCGCAAGAGGTGAGAAACCGACAGAGGTTCTTGACCAGATAGATCGACTTCTGTGATCCCGAAGGTATCCAGGGCAAAGACCCCCACAGTGGAAAAGCGGCTGCGGGTGAGAAGAATTCGTTGGTTGTCCCGCCAGGCTACACCGGGGGTGAGAAACTCGAAGCGGTTTTCCGTAGCATAGGCCGCCAATGGGCTGTCATTGCCAAAGGCCAGATCACCCACCGGGCGCACCCAAAGCCGGTTGCTCGGCTGGACAAAACCAGCAGTCAGGCTCGGTTGATTGGGGTCGTAGGAGAGATAGGCCAGGCGCGTGCCATCCGGGCTGACTTGGAGCGGCGAGCGATAGGTCCCTTCGGGTATCAGCAACCGTACCTCGCCTACCCCGCCAGCACTGGTCACATTCAATTGAAAGAAGCCCGTATTGTTCTGTTGGTTTTGGGGTTTGGCCGTCTCCATCAGATACCACCAACTGCCAGCCTCGCCTGGAATCGCCGCCACCAGAGAAGGAAGGATGGGGTCTTCTTTGCTGCCAAAGATGCCCAGACTCTCCTGGGCCAGCAGGCGAAGCTCTCCCGATTCGATCTGATATTCCCACAACTGCCACTGGTCCAGTTCAGCCTGGGGCGTTTCGATCCACAACAGACTGCCCGCGCTATCGCCGGTAATCCCCCGGATGTTGTAGAAGGGTTTGGCGAAAATTTCAACCAGTGCGCCGCTGTCCTGCAGCAGGGTGAAGCTGTTGAGGCCGCTGGGCGCATTCGATGCGGGTATCACCAATCCACCCGCCGCGCCCAGCACGGGAATCGCCTTCTGTCCATTGGCCCCAATCGCTGTCAGGCTGCCTGTGGATTCCAGCAGATAGATGTCCCGTTCGTCCCGGCTGCCCACCAATGCCACAGCGCTCTTGCCGGCGCGGGCAGTGCCAATCGGGGCCACCTCCCCGGTCAGGGTGCGGGGCTGCTCGGGTAACCCGACGATCTGAATCGAGACAACTCGAATTTCGGTTGTGCCGGGCTGCAATGAACCCTCCACATAGAGCCGGGTTCCAGGCCAGAGCAGTTCGCCCCGAGCAGGGATCCAGCGGCCCGCTTCCTCGCCCAACAGTCCAGCCCACACCTGCACTTGAGCCTCGTCGGTCACATCCAACACCAGTTGAAAGGCCCGCCCATCCGCCGCCTGCACAGGGATCGGCTGTAAGGGATTGGCTGGTAGAGTATTTCCCACTACTGTGACAACCAGCGACCCCGCGGCTGGCTCAGGCGCAGGGGCAGAGGCCAGGGCGATGCCCTCTCCCCGATCCGATGCTGGGCCGCTTTGCGCGTCAGCCGCCGAAGTGGGCGTGACCGTATTGATACCGGTGGCTTGGGCTGGGGAGATTCGCGTTACGGTCGCTGTGGGCAGAATCGGCTGGGCAGGCAAAGGTGTGCCAAAGATCGGGCGGGACGGGCCAATGCCCAGGGTGGCGGTCGGAGTAGCCACAGAAATCCGGGTGGATGTAGCCGTCGGCAAAGTAGCGGGTGGGGATGCGCTCTCTGTGGTCGGGGTTAGGATGGCTGTAGCCACCGGAGTGCCTGTGCTGTCATAAAGTGGCAGACTCTGAAGATCGCCGGTTACGGACATCAGTTCCAGGGCCATCCATCCTATCTGCCCGTTCTGGGCCGCCGCAGGATCGTCCACACGGATCAGCGCCCAGTTGCCATCTTCCAGTAAGCCGAGCAGCGTCACCACCACGCCACCGTCCAACCGGGCCACAATTTCACTGCTGGTCGTCGGTCCGGCGCGCACCCGGGCCGGGAAGAGGATAATTGTGCCGGTCACGGGTGGCTGGTCCGGCCCGCTGACAGTCGGGCTGGCAGTGGGCGCAGCTACCGTTGGCGTGGCGGTTGGAAGCGCAGTCGGCGTATCGATGACGGTAGGGATGGCAGTAGCAGTCGCCGTCTTGGTAGCGGTGGCAGTAGGAATAGCCGTCGCGGTTGGCGTTGGCGTTACGGTCGCTGTCTCTGTCTCTGTGGGTGTTTCCGTCGGCGTCGCGATAGGAGTGGCTGTCTCTGTCGCAGTCGCTGACGGCGTCGCTGTGCCAGTCTCTGTCGGTGTTTCTGTGGGTGTTTCTGTGGGCGTTTCCGTGGGCGTTTCCGTGGGCGTCTCGGTTGGCAGTGCCGTGGGCGTGGCTGTCTCTGTGTCCGCTGGAATCGCTGTTTCGGTTGGCGTCACAGTAACCGATGGTTCCGCCGTGGCCGTCTCGGTTGGCGGCACAGGTGTAACCAGGCTACTGTCGGCAAAAGCCGGGGCATCGGTCAATTCGGACAGCCGATAGACGCCGTCGTCGCCCAAAGCAAAACGGGCGTCGAAGGTGCGGGTGCGGTCATTGTTGTCGAAGAAGCGTATCTGGTCGGTGATCTGCCCGCGGTTCTCTGGAGCGGGGACTTCGCCGCTGGCCGGCTCCACGTAGAGGGCGAACCAGACGCCAGGCTCCGGCAAGCCCAGGCCAATGGCTGTGTCTGGCAGAGAGAAATCTGTCACAAATTCGCTGGCTGACCGGGCCGATAGCGTCTGTACGGCTGACAGGAAATCGGTCAGCGCCGCAAGGGGTGTGGAGAGAAGGGTTGTAGCTGCGGGCCGATAGGCTGGCCCACCCTCCTGGGAAAAATGCCAGCGTGTCCGGCCAATCTGACGCGCAAAGGGCGGCTGCTCCACAAAAAGACCGTCGGCACTCAACGGCGCGACAACCTGTAGAGCGGGCAGGGGGAAATCCTCTGGCCCGGCAGCTTCCAGTACAATCTCCGTGGCATCCAGAGGCCAGGCCGGGTCATCTTCGCTGCGCCAGACAGCCTGCCATGTGTCATCCACAGGGCGACGGAGCAGGTAGAATGTCGGAAGATCTGCATTTGCGCCGTCTGGGGCAGGCTGCGCAGACAATAATGTGAGCAGTTCGTCCTCTTGTCCCGTAGCCAGTGCGCCCTGGGTTACCTGCACATCCCCACCTGTTACGCCTAGCAATTGGTCCAAGCGCTGCCCAAGTACGGTGGATTCGCCCGCGCGTTCTTCCCAAAAGAGCAGAGGAAGACGCATGCCAGCATCCATCTCTATCGTTGAGACTGCGGCCCACCGATCTCCGGGCAGAGGAAGAAATGAGACTATCTGACCGGAAAAACTTTCGTCCTCGGCCAATACCCGCAGGATTGTCTCTGCCGCGGCCGGGCGCACATCCACAGCCAGCAAGGAGATCGCGGCCGCGGCCCGTTCCACAAAATCATCGACCTGGGCATTGGCAAGAGCGGTGATGTCGGGAGTAGCTGTCGATGTGGCTGCGGGCAGCGGCGTAGCCGTGGGTGGCAGGGGCGGGGGCGCAGAGGTCGGTGCCCTTGGGGTGTCAGCTCCCAATAGTGCTACGGGGGTGGCTGTCTCCTGGCGGTTGTCTGCCAGCCTGCCCTGGGAAAGACCGATGTTGTAAAAGAGAAAGATCAGAAAGACAAAGAGCATAAGAAAAACACCGCCACCGATCAGTAGATTGGTGCGGGTAAAAAGATACCCATAGCTGGTTGCTTCTGGCTGGCTTGTGGGAGCAGATTCTGGCTGCTGCTGTTCTTCTGACATTTGCTCGTCAATTCTGTACGGTGATTGTGACCCGGCAGGGCAGCGGGTAGTTTCCGGAAGTATCCACGACGACCAGGCGCAATGTATAGACGCCATTGGCATAGCCTGGGCTGTTGAATGTGCCCAGTAGACCGCCTACCACCTGGCTTTGGCCCCCGTCAAAATAAGCGAAACCCTGACCGGCATCGTTGCCCGACGCATATTCCAGCTTGTAAAAGTTAAAATTGTCGTGTTGGGCTGTACCCACCACCGAAACAAAACCGCTGACGACTGCGCCGTTGCCCGGCGAAACAATACTGGCTCGGCCATCGGCACAGAGGGCCGGTGCTACTGCGGGCGGTGGCACTGGCGTGGTTGTGGGGGGCGCGGCCTCAACCTGGGGTTGCGCAGTCACCTCTGGCCGCGCTTCCTGGGTTGGTGCGGTGGGTGTGGTGATGGGAGTTGCAGTCGCGGCTAGGGGTGTGTTGGTGGGCGTGGGGAGCAGTATCTCGGACTGGGGCGTTGGGTTCGGGTCCAGGGTGCGCTGGACAATTGGTTCTACTGCTTCCGAAAGTGTCGTGCTGACAAAATAGGTGATCCCCATCGCCACCAAAATCAGAATCGCCCGTACAAAAATATTGTAGAGATCGCCGACTGCTTTGTCCCGTTCCAACGAGAAGATCGCCTGACGTCGCTCGGCGCGAACCTGCCAGGTTCGATAGAGTTGAAAAAGGGCTGCCACCCCACACAAGAAGTAGACCCAGGGGGCAGCATCCGCCAGGTACTGGATCAGAAATCCCATTGTTCTCCATCCAGCGGGAAACGGTTTCCGCTGATACTGGTGATCCGTCGTTGCGTTGCGTTCTTACGTCTCGTTCTACAGTCTACCGTAGCCCAATCATTCCGCCAAAAAGGAGTCAGCCATCCCGATGAAAAAGCAGAAAAGCTGCCTTGCGACAATGGGGTTGGATCGGCTATGATCGACTGGTTGCTGTTCACTTCGATATAGGAAAGGAAATCCCATGAATCATGACTTTACATTCCGTTCCAGGCGCAGCAATGTGCTGGCCCGCCGGGGGATGGTTGCCACCAGCCAGCCCCTGGCCGCCCAGGCTGGTCTGGCAATGTTGCAGGCGGGCGGCAACGCGGCCGACGCGGCCATTGCCACAGCCGCCATGCTGAACGTCGTCGAACCAATGTCCACGGGTATCGGCGGCGACTGTTTCGCGCTCTATTGGGACGCCAAGACGAAAACCGTGACCGCCCTCAACGGTTCTGGGCGGGCGGCTGGGGGTTCCTCTATCGCTGATCTGCGCGGGCTGGGCTACAATCGAATGCCCGCCTTGACCGGCCACTCAGTCAGCATTCCCGGCACGGTGGCTGGCTGGAGCGATCTGCTGGAACGCCACGGTCGGATGACCCTGGCCGATGTCTTGCAGCCGGCCATCTACACGGCGGAAACAGGTTACCCGGTGACTGAGTGGATCGCCAACGGCTGGGCCACCCAGGTCAAAAAACTCCTGCGCAGCCCTGATTGGCAGAGCGGCGATCTGGACAACGGCCCAGAGCAGCCCAGCGGCAACGAACTGCTCATCAACGGGCGTTCGCCCCGGGCTGGCGAGATTATGCGTATTCCAACCCTGGGTGCAACCATGCGTGCGATTGCTGCCGAAGGCAAGGCCGCCATCTATGCGGGCGATTTTGCCCAGAAAATCAGCGCCCACGTCCAGCGCTATGGGGGTGGATCACACCTGCGGATATGGCTGCCCACATCTCCACCTGGGACGAGCCGATTGTGGCCGACATCAACGGCGTGCGTCTCTATGAATGTCCGCCCAATGGCCAGGGGCTGGCGGCGATTATCGCTGCCAATCTGGCCGCGGGCTTTGATCTGGCGGCGATGAGCGAGGCGGACCGGCTGCATACACTGGTGGAATGTATGCGTCTGGGCTTTGCCGATGCTCAGCAGTGGGTCTGCGATCCCCGGGTGGTGGAGATTCCCCTGGCCGGGCTGGCGAGCAAAGCCTATGCAGAGCAGCGGCGGCCCCTGGTCGATCCCCGGCGTGCAGCCCAGGAAGTGCCCTACGGTTACCCGAGGTTCGGTTCAGATACAGTCTATCTGACCACTGCTGATGACGAGGGCAACGCGTGCAGCTTTATCAACAGCCTGTATCAGGGGGCAGGCAGCGGTCTGGTGGTGCCGGGAACGGGGGTGAGCCTGCAAAACCGGGCTGCGCTCTTTGTGTTGGAGCCGGATCACCCCAACGCGCTGGCTCCCCACAAACGCCCTTACCAGACAATCATCCCGGCTATGACCACAAAGGATGGAGAACTTCATGCCTCTTTTGGGGTGATGGGGGGCTATATGCAGCCCCAGGGCCATTTGCAGATGGTAGTGAATATGGCGGTTCTGGGGATGACGCCCCAACAGGCGTTGGATATGCCCCGCTGGGCGCTCTCTGGTCCCCACGACGGGTTGGGCGCCGAGGAGAGTGGTGGTCTGCTGATGATTGAGGAAGGCTGGGATTTCGGGGTGATGGCGGAGTTGAACCGGCGAGGGCATCGGCTGGCACCGATTACCGGGTCTGGACGGGCAGGCTTCGGCGGCGGGCAGATCATCCTGCGCGACCCGGAGAGTGGGGTGTTGATCGGCGGCAGCGATCCCCGCAAGGATGGCGCTGCTGTGGGCTGGTAGTAACGTTACAAGAATTCGTAGGTTAGTGTTCATGCCCTAGGGGGCACAATCAGCAATGAAAAGCGGGACGCAGATTCACGCAGAAACAACTGATCTGCGCAGATTTTTATCAGCGTCAATCATCTTTTTCAGCGCCATCAGCATCCTATTTTCAAGTCAGCTAACCTACGAATTCGAGGCGTTCTTGGTGAAATCTGCCGCGTGGAGGGCCGCATAGACCCGCTCGAACTCAGCAATTATCTTCTGTACCTGCCTGTCTGTACTCTCTGCCTGGACCTGGTCAACTGTGACGGACGCTGGTTCGTAGGGGTGAGCCGTCGTCTTTTCCAACTCCGCACACATGCCCGAAAGCAGGTCTGCACCCATCACTTTGGCGATGGACTTCACAGAGTGGGCTGTGCGATGTAGCAGAGCAAGGTCGGCGGCTCTCTGGGCTTGTTCCAGATTTTGCAGATGGGCAGATGTGTCTTTCAGAAATTGTTCGACCAACTCATTCAGAAATGCACCGCCTTCTTCGCCCAAATCCCGTTGTAGTTGCTCAAGAGTATCCCATTGGATCGAGCCATCGGAGGTGGGCGAGGCGCTCTGCGCGGTAGGGGCTGGGCTGGTTTGCTGGGTGTAGAACCTGCGCAGGTTCAGTGTGGAACGATTGCCCTTGCGCTTTCTCTCCGGCTTATCAATTTCTGCCCCATTCACTTCGGTCTCATCAATTTCAAGCCCGCCTGTGGCTGGCCCTTCGTCCACAGGAAAGGGCTTGTTGAATTTCTCCTCTAGCGTCCGGCTGTGCCGCAAAACAGTTACCAACTCTTCCGCTTTGAAAGGCTTGCTCAGGTAGCTATCCATCCCCGCGGCCAGGCAGCGTTCCTGATCTCCCTGCATGGCGTTGGCCGTCATCGCGATTACATAGGGTTGGCGACTGGCAGGCAGTTCTGCCCGTAGGCGTATGGTGGTCTCCAATCCGTCCAGAATGGGCATTTGTACATCCATCAACACCACATCGTAAACCTGGCGCTGAAGAGAGGCAAGTACCTCAACACCATCGCTTACCGCATCTGCCCGGTAGCCCAATCGCTCCAAAGTGCGCAATGCCACCTTTTGGTTGACTGGATTGTCCTCGGCCAGAAGTATACGCAGGCTTGGATCGAGTTGCCCGACGTGGCTGGTATGGAATGCGGAGTTTGAGTTGACTTCTTGGGCATTGCCTGGGTTTTGGCTCAGAATTCTTGTGAGTGTATCGAAGAGGTGGGCGCGTTTCACTGGTTTGGTCAGAATCCCGGCCAAATCAACGCCTGCCTGTCTTTCGCGTAATTCCTGGTAACCAATACTGGTCAGCATCAACAGGGGTATAGATGCAAACTCCTGGGAATTGTGTATGGCTCTGGCCAGGTCAATCCCATCCATATCCGGCATTTGCATATCGAGGATGGCTAGGTCGAAGCGGCTGTCTTCGGCCAACAGGGCCAGCGCGGCTGCGCCCGATTCCACAGCCACCGGATAGATACCCCAGGCCTGGCTTTGACGAACCAGAATTTCCCGGTTGGTATGGCTATCGTCGACGATCAGCAGCCGTTTCTGATGCAAAAGAGTGGGGGCGCTTTGCCCAATAATGCGCTTTTGGCTGGCCGCGGCTTTGGCAACGATTGTAAAATAGAAAGTTGACCCTTCGCCCGGCGTGCTCTCCACCCACATTTTGCCCCCCATCAGCTCGGCCAGACGGTGGCTGATGGCAAGCCCCAGCCCTGTGCCGCCAAAGCGGCGCGTCGTTGAGCTATCCACCTGGGAGAAGGATTGGAAGAGCCTGTGCATGCGATCGGCTGGGATTCCTATCCCCGTATCGCGCACGGAAAACTCTAGAAGGAAAGTGTTATCGGGAAGTTTTTCGCCCCGCAGCCCCACAACGATCTCCCCCCTTTCAGTAAATTTGATGCCATTCGCCACCAGATTCACCAATATCTGGCGCAACTGAGTCACATCACCGATCACCGTATGGGGGGCGTCAGAGCCGCTGATGTAGGCCAGTTCCAGCTGCTTTTCTGCTGCCTTGGGAGCCAGCAGATCCAATACATCCTCAATGCAATCCTGCAGATTGAATGGCTGTGCTTCCAATTCCATATGGCCCGATTCGGCCTTGGTCATCGTTTCGGCCAAACTAGCCTAGAAGGCTAAGTTGGCGGCATAATTGAAGTAAAAAACGAGGCAAAGGCGATGCAAAAAAACAGGAACGAATTGAGACAGCCAACAAGACAACCGAGTATGAAGCCATGCTCAA
>CAMDQF010000022.1 GCA_945905745.1 Litorilinea aerophila | reverse complement strand
AGTGTAGCACAGGTTTCTATTCTTTTCATTAGCGATTCATTTGCGCTGCGTTAAAGAGCGCCGCCCCAGCAGTGATGTGAAAGCGCGCAACCCCTGGTTGCCCAACTCTGGGTTGCGCAACGCCAGACTGAGCAGCAGATAGACCAGCCCGGCCAGCAACAACCCACCCAGTCCGGCCACCCAGCCCGCCGGCAAGAGTGTGCCGAGTTTTGCCTGCTCAGTTATCCAGTTCATCCAGAAGATCAGCGCCACGGCCACCCCAGCCACGGCCAGCGCAGAACGCAGCAAACTGCTGCCCAGCGCGGCCAGATCGATCCGGCCCATCCGTCTGCCCAGCAGCCAGACCAGTACAACCATCTCCACAGCCGTGGCCCCACTGTTGGCCAGAGCCAGCCCGCCGTAGCCCATCCCGCCAATCCAGAGCAGGCTGAGCAGAATGTTTAGCGCCATCGCGCCCACACCGATCAGCACCGGCGTCAGAGTGTCGTGCAGGGCGTAGAAGGCCCGCACCACAATCTCCACCACCGAATGGGCCACCAGACCGACCGCGTAGAATTGCAGAGCAAAGGCGACGCTCTGGCTGCTCTCCAGGGAAAAGCTGCCCCGCTGAAAGAGCAACTGGACCAGCGGCAGACGCAACATAAGCAAAACCACAGTAGCAGGCAGTGTAAGAAAGAGAACCGTCGAAAGAATGCGGGCCAGGGAGCGGCCCATCTCTGCCTGTTGGCCCGTGGCAATCTGGGCGGCAAAAGTAGGGAATGCGACAGTGGCGATGGCCTGGGCAAAGATGCCCTGGGGCAGGAGCATCAACAGCCAGGCGTAGTTGAGCGCGCTCAGACTGCCCGGAGGCAGATTGCTGGCCAGGATGGTGTTGACCAGAAAGTTGAGCTGGACAAAGAGCAGCCCCAGCACCCGGGGACCCATCAGCCGAGCCACCTCCCGCACATCCCTGTCGCCCATGCCCAAACTGAAATGGTAGACGACTCCCCCGCGCAGCAGACCGGGCAATTGGACCAGCAGATGGCCCAGTGCGCCGATCACCACACCGATCACCAGCCCATAGACGCCGAAACGGGGGGTCAGAAGCCAGGCTCCACCGATGATAGCCAGGTTGTAGAGAACCGGCGCGGCCGCAGGCAGCAGAAAGTGTTGGGCCGCATTCAGCGCACCCATCACCAGCCCGCTGGCCCCAAAGACGACAGTGCTGATCAGCATCCAGCGCATCAGGTCCACTGTCAATGCCTGTTGCTGGGGGTCGAAGCCGGGCGCAATCACCCGCTCCACCAGCAGAGGAGCCAGGAGTGCGGCGCTGCCCGCCAGGATAAGCAGAAAGAGCGTGACCAGATTGAGGATGCGGCTGAAGAGCAGCCAGGCAGCGGCCTCTTTGCCCCGACTCCAGGAGGCCGAAAAGGTAGGGATGAAGGCGCTGCCCAGCGCGCCCCCGGCCACCAGTTGAAAGAGCAGATCTGGCACACGAAAGGCGGCCAGATAGGCGTCCAACTCTGCGCTGGTCCCAAACTGGGCGCCGATGACCACCTCGCGCAGCAGACCCGTGGCCCGGCTAAGGATGAAAAAGAGCATCACCAGCGCAGCCGCGCCCGCCATACTGCGGGGGGTGACAGTGGATTGCCGGGGTGGGGTGAAGTGGCCGGTTTCTTCTTCGATTTCTTCAGGCGAGAGGGGCATACACAGCCAATCTGATTTCCAGGAAGGGAACAAATGTGCTAAACTTGTAGAAGAAAATGACCCTTTTACAGCAAAAATGGAATGATCAGAGAGACAGTGAAACGATCCTTTTTAACGCAGAGGCGGAGAGACGCAAGGCCGCAGAGGGCCGATGATTTTCTTTGCGCCTCTTGGCCTCTGCGGCTCTGCGTTAAGATTTCACTGTCTCAACGATCGCTACACCTTTATAGCAAAAAAAACGGATTTGACACAGGAGCGACAGAATGTCTACCTATCTGCATATGAACGCCTGGCGGGAGATTCTGGCCCGGGGTTTCGACGGCCAAGCGATGCAGCCCAATGTCAGCCCGGACTGGCTGATCAACCCGGCTACCAAGCGCCGACTGAAGCTGGACTATCTCTTCCCCGGCATTGATGTGGCTGTGCGTTTCACGGGCTTGACAGCCAAAGGTCAGGGCCGCCGCAGCGATTGGGATGCCCTGGAAGACGAGCAGCGGGATCAGACCCGTGTGGAGATGTGCAAGGCCAATGGCGTACAATTGGCAGTCATCGACCCCCTGGATGATCCGGTCAAGCAGATGGATGGCCTGTTAACTGTGCTGAGCCGGGCCAGCCGGGTTGTGGCCCAAGGCGACAAAGAGAAGGCCAAAAAGAAGAAAGCCATGGACGATCTGGCAAAAGTGATTGCAGAGACCAACCGCATCCGGGGCAACCTGCACACCAAACCGGAACAGACCCTGGCAACCCTGGCCGAAAGCTGGCGGGACCGGGAAGCAGGCATTTCCACAGAGTTACAACAGTCGAGTACAGCAGCAGCCCAAAAAGTAGATACTGTCAAAGCCGTGCGCAAATTCAAAACGCTGGACGAAGGCCAGCGGGTGAAACACACCAGCTTTGGCGAAGGTGTCATCACCGGGCTGGATGGGGAAGGCGCAGAAATGCGCATCTCCATTCTCTTTGACGGCGACCGGGAGCGCATTTTCCTGGCAGCCCTGGTCACGGACAAGTTGGAAAAAGCAAAATAGAGAGAAAGGTATTGGGTATTGGATCTTTCGTTGGGAGGCCACGAGTCGTCCCAACGAAATATCCAATACCCAATACCCACTTTCACCTATCCAATACCTCGCCGTAGTAGGTCTGTCTGGCAGTTGCGGGATCGGCGGGGGATGCTTTTTCTTCCGCGGCGCGCAGGAGCAGGGCCGCGCTCATCCGGGTATTTTCTTCGATGGCCAATTGCAGAAATATATTCTCCCCCGCGGCAAAGAGGGAGAGGAAAAGTACGACCCCCGCCACCATCAACAGGACACCGATGATTATGCCTCCGGCGCTGCCCATGGAGAGCAGGACACCGACGACTATGGCTCCGGGGCTGCCCATGGAGAGCAGATCGGCCTGTAGAACCGCATCACCCAAAAATTGACGGGCGATGGGTCCGGCCAGACCAGCGGTCAGGGCCAGGAGAATGGAAGCCACCAACACAATCCACGCCGTCACCTTCAACAGTGTGCCGATCAGACGGAGAACACCAAACCGTTGGGGAACACTCACAGTTCTGCTCGCTTTCTCAACAATTAAACTCCGTCGGATAGCAAACACCCTTGCGCGTGGGCAAGGGTGCATACAAACGGATAGGGGCGAAAAGAGGACGTAGATTGCGCTGAAACAATTGATTTTATCAGCGTCAATCAGGCTTTTCAGCGTCCCATCTTCACGCAGCTTCCGCTGTTGACTTAGCGGGCGCGCTTTTGCTCTCTTTGCTGGGCGCGGCTTCTTTGCTGCTTTCGGCCGGTTTGCTTTCAGCACTGCCGCCCTTCTCAGCGGTAGGGACAGCCTCAGCCTCAGACTTAGCGCTCTCCGCGCCGCCTTCACCGCTCTCCCCATTGACAGCAGAGGCAGGACTGTTGTTGCCGGTCTTGCCGCCGCCCTTTTTACTGTCGTTGATATACCAACCACTGCCTTTGAAATGGATGGCTGGCTTTCCCATTTGACGCGCTACATTGTCGGCCCCGCAACTGGCACAAACCGGTGTGCTCGCCGAGAAGGATTGAATTTTCTCAAACTCGTAGCCACAATCGCCACAGACGAATTCATAGATGGGCATACATGCAATCTCCTACACGATACGGATGTCACAAACAGCAGTGCCCATTTGCGGGCACCCTCACAAATGGGCGAACGTCAACTAACAGAGTATACTGAAATAGACCGTCTCTGTCGAATTGGAACTGTTCCCCATGTGAGGTTGAATGAAATTCTGTATACACAGATAGAAAAGAACGCAGAAAGTCAGGCTGATCTGTGTTCCTTTCTATCTGTGTATACACCCCTTCTTTCAGGAGAGAATCCCTGTGTCGTTCGATTTTCTCAAAAGGCCCATCGAACGGGGCTACTACGAACCGGAAGGAATCTATCTTTCAGCGCCCTTCGAGGGTCGTCGCCGCATCAGCCAATTGTGGGGCGAAAACCCAGGGGTCTATCAACAGTTCCGTCCCGGCGGTGTGCCTCTGCGCGGCCACAACGGGTTGGACTTTGCCATGCCTGCCCATTCCCGTCTGTTGGCCCCGGATCGGGCACGGGTGATCGAGATCGGCAACGATTCGGAGGGATACGGACTCTATATCAAAATGTTGCACACCTGGGGTGAATCACTCTACGCCCATATGCAGGGCTTTGCAGTTGAATCGGGGCAGATGGTAAAGCGGAGCGAGCTGATCGGCTTTTCCAACAACACAGGAGCCAGCACCGGCCCACACCTGCATTTTGCTATCCGAATCTTTCCCTATGATCGTTCCGACGGCTGGGGTGGCTTTTCCAATCCGCTCCCCTTTTTAGACCCGACGAATATCTTGATGCCTGGGGGATAAGGAGAAGAGTTTGATGCTTTGTGCAGGACGAAAAAGGTCAATCCTTTTATCCCTATAAATAGATTGTTTTTAGTATGTATCAGTAGGCTCTGGGGATATGGGGATAATCAAAAGCAAAGCCATTTGGTACTGCCAGATATAGTGGTGATGGCGTTCAGACACTCTATATCTGGGGGGAATTGAGAATCAGAAGTAGCGTATGGCAGGGCAGAAATGCTGGTATAAATCGGGGATGGATGGGGAGACTCGTCTGCCGAACAGATGTGTTACGCAAGATGTTGTATGGATGCAAAACGACCGCAAGAAGTGGGGATAAGAGGGGGAAACGGGGAAAAGTGCGCTGCACAGCCAGTCACCAAGTTGTTTATCCACTTTCGCGCCCACTTATCCCCAGGACTATCCCCAGATCACAAAGTTATCCACAGCCGGGGATAAGAGTGGGATAATTTCGTATATTGATAAAGAGGCTGCTCTATGCGGATTGTAACCTTCAATATCCACGGCTGGCGCACGGCAGATGACGAGCCCAATTGGCAACAGGTGGCCGCGGTGTTGCGCGCCACGGGCGCGGACGTTATTGGATTGAACGAAGTCTATCACCCTTTGCGCGAAGCCGAAGGGGCAGATTCGCATAGCCCGACGCCGCTGCTGGAACGGGTGGCCGACGCATTGGGGATGTATTCGATCTTTGGCCCCTGTCTGCGCTGGCCCGCCACCGACGAGATGCCCGAAAAGAGCTACGGCAACGCCTTGCTCAGCCGCTGGCCGATCATCGCCAGCGCCGCCCATCACCTGACACCCGTGCCGGAGAAGGAGCAGCGGGGGCTGCTGGAAGGCCGCATCCTCCTGCCCGACGGACGCAATTTCACTGTCTATGTCACCCATCTGGACCACACAGACGAGGCCACCCGGCTCATCCAACTGCGCGCCCTGCGTAGCTGGACTGTGCGTGACCGCAACCGTCCTCACGTGCTGTTGGGCGACTTCAACGCCATCTCCCCCTGGGATTTTGCCCACCGCCCGGACGATCTTCTGCATCTGGTGGAGAATCACCCGCCTGCCGGTCCTTTGCTGGAAGAAGGCGGAATGCAGGTGATTCCGCAGTTGGAGAAGGCCGGCTATGTGGACGCTATGCGCGCCGTCGATCAGCCAGGCCAGGGTACATTCATCCGGGCTGCGGTCCCTCTGCGCATTGACTACATCTTTCTCAGTCAATCCCTGGCTCCCTCCCTACGCAGCGTACAGGTCTGGCAAGAAGAGCCGGGCCAGGAAGCGTCGGATCACCGGCCTGTGATAGCGGAGATTGGGGACTGGGGATAGGAGACTGGGGATCGGGTGTCACGCCCAGTCCCCGATCCCTAATCCCCAGTCCCGTCCCGATAGGAACCTCTATGAACTTATTCGAGCAGGCCCGCAAAGAACGGTTGGAGAGCGATGCGCCCTTGGCTGCGCGGATGCGCCCCCGGGTGCTGGACGATTTTGTGGGACAGGAAGCGATCGTCGGACCGGGGCGTCTGCTGCGCCGGGCCATCCAGGCCGATCAACTGAGTAGCCTGATTTTCTATGGGCCGCCGGGCACGGGCAAGACGACCCTTGCCCAGGTCATCGCCAACACCACCGCCGCCCATTTCATCGCCCTCAACGCTGTCCTGGCCGGGGTGAAGGATATCCGCGCCGCCATCGATGAGGCCCAGGAACGCATGGCCCTCCACAGCCAGCGCACGATCCTCTTTGTGGACGAGGTTCACCGCTTCAACAAAGCCCAGCAGGATGCGCTCCTGCCCTGGGTGGAAAACGGCACAGTCATCTTTGTCGGTGCGACCACCGAAAACCCCTTCTTTGAAGTCAACAAAGCGCTGGTCAGCCGCAGCCGCATCTTTCAGCTCAAACCCCTCAACGAAGACCACCTGCGCCAGATTGCCCGCCACGCCCTGGCCGACCCGGAGCGGGGCTACGGCAAGCGCAATGTGACGATTGATGAAGACGCGCTGGATCATCTGGTCGGCGTCGCCAACGGGGATGCCCGGGCCCTGCTCAATGCCCTGGAACTGGCCGCGGAGACCACTCCGCCCACAGGCAGCCCACCAGCCATCCGTATCACAATGGCGATTGCCGAGGAATCGATCCAACGCCGGGCCGTCCTTTATGACAAAGAGGGCGACTACCACTTCGACACCATATCCGCCTACATCAAAAGTCTGCGGGGCAGCGACCCGGACGCCGCCCTCTATTGGCTGGCCAAAATGATCTACGCCGGCGAAGACCCCCGCTTCATCTTCCGCCGGATGATTATCTTTGCCGGGGAGGATGTGGGTATGGCCGACCCCCAGGCCATTCAGGTCGTCACTGCCTGCGCCGCCGCTTTCGACCGCATCGGCCTGCCGGAGGGCCACTTTCCTCTGGCGCATGCCACCCTCTACCTGGCGACCGCTGAAAAATCCAATACCACAATGGCCTTCTTCGACGCTCTGGAAGCGATCCGCAAAGAACCAGAAGGCGACGTGCCTAACCATCTGCGGGACGCCAACCGGGACAAAGAGGGCTTCGGCCACGGCGAGGGCTATCTCTACCCCCACGCCTACCGGGAGCATTGGGTGGCCCAGCAATACCTGCCCGATTCCATGCAGGGCAAACTCTTCTACCAGCCCAGCGACCGGGGCGACGAGGCTCGGGTCCAGCGCGCCGTCACCCGCCGCCGGGAGGCCCAACTGGCCGCAATGGTGGACGCATCCGGTGCGCCGCCAGAGATTCTCACCTTTTCGCCCCAGGACAGCGCCCGGGATCGCTGGCTGCAACGCACAATCTCTGGCGGCGGCGCGGAACTGGCCGCCCTGCGCGAGAAACTGCTGGCAACCGGTCCCCTCCATCGCCACAGCGTCCTGTTGGATGTCAACGCGACCAGCGGCCTGCTCACCTGGGAAGCTGTGCGCCGTCTGCCCGAAGGGGGCGTCTATGCCCTGACGCCAACCGCCGCCGACGGTCAGGCCTTGCGCGAGCAGGCCGCATTCCTGCCTGCAGTAGAGCGCCCGACAATCTGGGAAGGGGAGATCGTCGACCTGCCCAGGCTGCTGGTTGGTGAGCCGAATCTGCGTTTTGATGCAATTGTGGGGCGCAATGCACTGCTGCACTCGCCGGACAAAGCCGCGGCATTGGGGCAGTTGAAGGCATTGCTGACCACAGATGGCTGGCTGGCCCTGGCCGAGCGCATCCCCCGCCACACCCAACGCATATACGCGCTGGTGGATACCTCCAGCCTGGGCGACGATCTGGCCGCACGCTATCGGGCCGCGGAAGAAGCCATCTATGGCGATGGGGCCGACGAACTGGTGAATTGGGATGAGAAGAGTCTGCAGGTAGCCGTGGCTGACCTGTGGGGTGCAGAGGGATCTGTGCAGACTGTGGAAGGAGTGATGGAATTGCAAGTGACCCCTGTGCTGCTGGGGCGCTGGTTTGGTAAGAGCGCTGAGGGACCGAGCGCTGGCAGACGCCCAGCCTATGCCCAACGCCTGGCCGAGAGCCTCTCCCAGGCCGAAGTGGGCGCGGTGGAAGCGCTGGTGCGCATCCAACTTCTGCACCAGCGGGTGCAATGGAGCAGCCGCACCGCGCTCATCACTGGCAAGACGGCGTAAAGCAGGACGCAGATTACGCGGAAACGGAAGATTTGCGCAGATTTATTTCCGTCTGTATCAGAGTTCATCCGTGTTTATCAGTGGCTAAAATCTCCTCACCGCCAATCGCTCGCCCCAATCGAGATCGTCTCGCCGGCCGCGGGCAGGGTTCCCAGCACATTATTCCCCTTGCGGCAGGCAATTCGGGTTGAGAGCAGCCCATCCTTCACTTCCATTCCCACCACCACATCCCCAGCCACAGCAGGCAACGCCGCATAGCTCAGCTTCACTGTGCCATCAGCAAAGAGCGCCATCTGAAAGCTCACCCGCTCCCCCGACGCCCCGGCCAAAGGCACATCCAAGAATTCGACTACAAATGCGCCGGTCGTGCTGGTGAAAGTGCTGATTGTGCCACCCAGCCCCGGGTTCAGGTCGCTCCACCAGCCGTAGAGCGCCTGGCGGGCCGGAGTCTCGTCTGGCGTGCAGGCCACAGGCAGACTGGCCACGCTCTCGCTGGCGGGAAAGGTAAGGAAGCCATCCGCATAGAGCCGTACAGTTGTCACCGCCAGGGATTCGGCTGTGTATGTGAAGGGCAGCAGCAGACCGATACTGCTATTGTCGGTCATCTGTAGATTCTGCTTGCCGGCGGCGTTGGCCATCTGCCATTCTAGCCCGCTCGTCTGGCGGCTGGTCAGACTCAAATAGAGGGATTGCAGACTATCGCGCACGGCCAGAACCACCGGAATCGTCTGACTGACCTGAGAGCCGCCACTCCGGGTTCCCAACACCTGTATACTTCCTGTGTAGTCCCCGGCGGGCAGAAGTGTGGGTGAAATCGTCACAGAAAGCTGGGCTGGCCCCCCATAGCGGATGCTGTTACCCGGTTGGGCCGCGCCCGGTGGAACAGCCAGCCACTGATTGCCGCTTGTGATCGATGCCTGCCAAAAGATCAGATCGCCGCTGGGATTCGCCAGCGTCACCGTTTCCGTATAGGCCGGGGCCGCCACCAATGCCAGCCCTCCAATCTGGCTGTGGGAGAGTTGGATGTTGCTCAACAATACCTGGCGCATAGCTGCCTGCACATCCAGCCGCCCTACGCCCACATCTGTGGCCGGTGCGCCCGTTTTGCGTACAGTCTCCAGCAGCAGATTGCGCACTTGTAGCAGCGTCAGATCCGGGCGTGTACCCCACATCAGTGCGGCTGCGCCGCTCACATAAGCCGCTGACATACTTGTACCAATCGCCGTGCAATAGCCTGCCACGACGACTGTTCCACAGGGAAAACCGCCTGTCGGCCAGGTGCTGTAAATCAATTGGCTCGGGAGTCCGCCCGGCGCGGCCAGATCCACTGCGCCTCTGTTGCTGTAATAGGCCCGCTGATCCTCCATATCTGTGGCTGCCACCGCCAGCACACCCGCATAGGCTGCCGGCCAGTGTACGGGATTGGGCGCTGTGTTACCCGCTGCTCCTACCAGCAGAATCCCCTTGCCCACCGCATAATTGACTGCGGCCTCCAGAACGCTGCTTGGACTTGGAGTTGTCAGGCTCAAATTGATTATCCGTGCGCCTTCGTCTGCTGAGTCCCGAATCGCCTGGGCAATGTTGGCAACCGTGCCCGTTCTGTTGCTGTCCAGGGCCTTGCGCGGGTCGATCAACACTTTAGGCGCCAGCCCTGCTACCCCTTGCCCATTGTTCAGCGCTGCCGCGATAATGCCCGTCACATGGGTTCCGTGGCCTGAATCGTCGTGGGGTGAGAGGCCGGGGGTCACATAGTTTTTGCCAATCAGCAGTCGCCCGGTAAACTCCGGATGGCTGAAGTCAATGCCCGTATCGATCACCGCCACCCGAATCGCCGACCCCTGGCTGATGGCCCAGGCCCGGGGCGCGCCCACCCGTTGCATCCCCCACTGGTTGGGCCGAAAGAGGGGGTCGTTGGGCAACACAGGCACGGGGATTTGATCCCCAGGGACCACCGCTGCCCGCACAATCCAGTTCGGCTCGGCAAAGGCGATCGATGGCTGCATTCGCAAGCGCTCAATCGTCGCCAGCTCCGCGCCCGGTTCCACCCCCAGCCGGAAAAAGCGGGGAGCATCCGTCGCGTCCGTGATCATCAACTCCTCCACCGGGCTGACCGACACCCCGGCCATGCCCGCCAGCGCCTGCTCTCTCTCGGCGCGGCTTTTAGAGAAAAGGGGGGCATCCCGCAGCACGCCCACCAATACTTCCCCCGGTGCGAAGTCCGCGTCGGTGTTTGCTGGGGGGGGATCACCCGTCGGGCTGGCGCTCTCGGCTTGCAGCCGGGCCGGGCCGGGAGCGAGCAGAAACAGCGCGCTACTCAGCGCCCCAATCAGCAACCAGCCCAGCCAACGCTGACCTGGCACTCGCCTCTGTCCCACACCCCAGGAAAGAAATAGATTGCCGTTCATAGAACCCCCGCTGCATTCAGTACCATTCACGCCATCTGGCATAAACCTATTCTACCCTACCATCGCCACTTCTGAACGTAAAGAACCCACCGGTTTGTTCTGGTGGGTGTTGGGTATTGGATATCAGATATAAGATATTGGGCAGGCAAGTCACCAGTGAACAGTTACCAGTGAACAGTGATCAGTGCGTCAATCGACACTACTGACTGATTACTGTTCACTGTTCACTGCCTACTTCCTCCCCAGCATCTCCTCATCCAACTGGGCATAGAAGGCGCACATAAAATCGTGGCGTTGCTGGCCGATGGATCGGGCCGTGGCCGTGTAAAGCGTGGGGAGTAGACGCTGCAATTTGTAGACAAACTCGTGGACGGGGGTGTAGTTCGCGCCGGTCGGTTTAGCGTTGTCCGGGGGGGCGTCGGCTGCGGGCTGGTGCCAGATGCGGCTGTCGTATGCGCCGCTGTGGGCAAAGGCCCGAGCCACCCCAATCGCGCCGATACTGTCCAACTTGTCCGCGTCGTAGAGACATTTGGCTTCCAGCGTCTCTGGCTGGATCGACTGATCCCGGAAGCGGTGGGAGCGGATGCAGTGGATCACATTCTCCACCTTTTCCTGGGGCCAGCCCAGACCCGTCAAATACTCCCCCGCGAAGTCCGCAGCGGCCAGGTGATGGGCCTTGCGGCTGGCCCCATCCACCGGCACGTCGTGGAGCAGAGCCGCCGCGACCACCACCGTCTGGTCTGCGCCCTCCGCGGCTGCGATGCGCTCCCCCATCCGGGTCACCCGCAGGATGTGGTCATAGTCGTGGGCAGTGTCCCCAGCGGCGTAGAGCGTCCGAATGTGGGATTCGTCGAGTTGAAATGGCATTGGCATCTTCTTTCGGCGGTTGACAATTGATTTCCTGCGTTGACGTTCCGGCAAGAAGAGGTATTATAGAAGTAGCCCTAGCTTGACGGCAAACATTCGGTCCCATCGCTCCGGGTGGGAAGGGTGTTGGTCCGCTTCTGCGCCAGGCGTAGAAAGAGTCTTCGACGCCCGACTGCTCCATCACTGAAAGGAATCCCGAATGCCACTCTACAATCCCCCCACGACCGAACCCCCGCTGCTTTCCGCGGCAGGGCAAAAACAGCTGCTCGCCACTTATCGGGATGGGCTGCTCCACGACACACTTCCCTTCTGGCTGCCCCGCTCGATTGACGAGGAGTTCGGCGGCTATCTGCTCTTTCGGGATCGGGACGGCTCCCTCCTGGACACAGACAAAGGCGTCTGGCAGCACGGACGCTTTGCCTGGCTGCTGGCCACCCTCTACGACCAGGTGGAGCAGCGGCCCGAATGGTTGCGGCTCTCCCGCCACGGCATAGACTTCCTGCGCGCCCACGGCTACGATGACGACGGGCGGATGTTCTTTCACCTGACCCGCGAGGGCGCACCCTTGCGCAAGCGGCGCTATATCTTCTCGGAGACTTTTATGGTGGCTGCCCTGGCTGCCTATGGCAAAGCGGCAGGCGATAGCCAGGCCGTGCAAGAGGCGGTCGATCTCTTCGCTCTGATCCTCCGCTACCTGACCACACCCGGTCTGCTCCCGCCCAAAGTAAACCCGACGGTGCGCCCCGGCAAAGGGCTGGCGATCCCGATGATTCTGACGGTCACTGCCCAGATTCTGCGCCAGGCGGTGAGCGATCCCACGCCCTACACCGCACAGATCGACCGCTGCATCGCCGAAATCGAGCGGGATTTTATGAAAACCGAATTTCAGGCGGTGTTGGAATCTGTGGGACCAAACGGGGAGTTTTCCGACCACTTCGACGGGCGGATGCTCAACCCCGGCCACGCCATCGAGGCTGCCTGGTTTATTCTGCACGAGGCCAAAGTGCGGGGGAAGGATGCCCGGCTGATCCAGCTAGGCACGACGATTCTGGATTGGATGTGGCGCTGGGGCTGGGATGAGGAGTACGGCGGGATTATCTATTTTCGGGATGTGAAGGGGCTGCCTGTGCAGGAGTACTGGCACGATATGAAGTTCTGGTGGCCCCAGAACGAGGCGATCATCGCCACCCTTCTGGCCTATCAACTCACTGGGGACGAGAAGTATGCCCGCTGGCATCAGATGATCCACGACTGGACCTACCGCCACTTCCCCGACCCGGAACACGGCGAATGGTTCGGCTATCTGCACCGGGATGGCCGGCTCTCCACAACGCTGAAGGGCAATCTCTGGAAGGGACCTTTCCATATGCCCCGGATGCAGTTGGTCTGCTGGCAGATTTTGGAGGAGATGGGGAAATGAGGCGAAATGGATGCGCTTCTCGTTCAAACAGACGATTGCTGAAATCGTGTAATGGTCAACGACAGCTTGAAGTGCTGATTTTCAACGCAAAGATGCAAAGATGCAAAGCTATTCTCTGCGCCCTCTGCGCCCCTGCGCCTTTGCGTTAAGGCGATTCAAGATTTCTGTTTATCCACAGATTTTACAGATGAACACAGATTTTCCCTTTGCTATCTGTGAAATCTGTGCCATCTGTGGATACCTATTTCTTTGGAACAGCCTAAATTTCAACATCTGCCTGACCATTACAGGATTGCTGAAATAGAGGCGGAATCAGAGATGCAAAGAGACGAAAAGCACCCAGAGTGCTGATCTGTACTACAACCATTCAATCACCACAAAGGAAAAGACAAATGTCCACATCATTCAACGGTCTTGGCGTCCATCTGGGTAATCTATCCCGGCTCTCCAACGCGCAGAGCCGCTCCATCAGCCCGGAGAATTTCACTGGGGCCAAGGGCGAGGGCGGCAAAGCCACAGAAGGCACGGGCGCAATCGCCGCACGCGAGTTGGGTCAGGGCTGGAAGGTTTCGCCCAGCATCCACATCGCGCCCAATCAACTAGTGACACTGGCTGAAATCGAGGGGCCGGGGGCGATCCAGCACATCTGGTGTACGGTTCATCCCCAGCACTGGCGGCGGCTGGTCCTGCGCATCTACTGGGACGGGGAGGAGACGCCTTCGGTGGAGACGCCGATTGGGGACTTTTTCTGCAACGGCTGGGGCGAGCGCTGCAACGTGAATTCGTTGCCGGTGGCGGTCAACCCGGCAGGCGGATTCAACAGCTATTGGGAGATGCCCTTCCGCGGCAGCGCCCGCATCACCCTGGAAAATCTCTCGCCGGACGAGGTGCGGGGCTTCTACTATTCCATCGACTACTGCCTGACCGACGTGCCGGACGACGCAGCCTACTTTCACGCCCAGTGGCGGCGCAACAATCCATTGCCCTACGGTGAAGTACATACGCTGCTGGACGGGGTGCGCGGCCAGGGACAGTACGTGGGCACGTACATCGCCTGGCAGTCCAACACCACTGGCTGGTGGGGCGAAGGGGAGATTAAATTCTATCTGGACGGGGACAGCGCGTGGCCGACAATTGCTGGCACGGGGACTGAGGATTACTTCGGCGGCGCGTGGAATTGGGAGCATCCCAAAGGGCAATACGGCGTCTATTCCACGGCTTATTTGGGCCTGCCCCAGGTCATCCAGCCCGACGGACTCTACCGCAGCCAGAGCCGTTTCGGGATGTACCGCTGGCACGTGCAGGACCCTATCCGCTTTCAGGAAGACCTTCGGGTGACGATCCAGGCCCTGGGCTGGCGTTCGGCTCTGGAAGAGAAGCGGCGCTACCTGCCCCTGCAGGACGACATCGCCTCCACTGCGTTCTGGTATCAGGCCGAACCCCACGCCGCCTTCCCGGCGCTGCCGGGGCTGAATGGGTTGGAGGTGATTTGAGATATTGGATAATGGATATTGGGTAGTTTAGTGAGCAGTCATTAGAAAAGTCCCCGGCACTTTCTGAAGTGCCGGGGACTTTTGCATCTCCCCCCGTGGCGTGTACCGCCCACACGAGGAACTGATTACTGATAACTGCTCACTGGACTGCCAAATACCCAATACCCAATATCTTCTACTAGACTAGCTTGGCGTCCAGCGTCACCGTCTCCACCGCAGCCAGGGCTTTGGAGATGGGGCATTTGGCCTTGGCGTCGATGGAAAGTTCAGCGAATTTCTCGGCAGAGATGCCGGGCACGTCGGCTTCGCAGACCAGATCGATACGGGTGATGGTGGGGCCTGCTTCCAGATGGACGGTGGCGGTGGTGGTGACGCGCACGGGCGGCGTGCCGTTGCCCGTGAGCAGCGCAGAGAGGAACATGGAGTAGCAGCCGGCGTGGGCTGCGCCGACCAGTTCTTCCGGGTTCGTGCCATTGCCGCTCTCAAAGCGGGAAGCAAAGGTGAAGGGGCCTTCGTAGTGGCCGGGGCCGATAGTCATCGTGCCCGCGCCCTCTTTCAGGGTGCCTTTCCAGGTAGCAGAGGAATTGCGAATAGACATCAAATAGTCTCCTTCGGATAGTAATGGATCAAGTTTTTAGTTGTGGCAGTTGCCTGCTCGAAAGGTAACATTGGCAGCCGATTCTGTCAATTGGGAGGAGCAGCAGTGCAATATTCTCGTCACTCCTCTTGCGTCCAGATGTGAGAAAGGTGAAACGTGAAATCAGATCATATGTTCTCACGCTTCACCTTTTACTCGTCAGCTTTTACCCGACCATCTCCAACGCTTCGGCCAGGCTGCGGTCGATGCGGTTGAACAGTTCGTCGATGTCCGACTTTTCGGCGATCAGCGCGGGGGCCACGGCAAACCAGTTGGGGTCGATGCGCATAATCAGCCCATTGGAAAGGGCCGTCTTTTTCAGCGCCGTGCCCAGGGCAGGGAAGGGTTCCAGGGTAGCAGCATCTTTCGTCAACTCCACACCCCGCAGCATCCCTTTGCCCCGCACCTCCCGGATGACCCCGTATTTGGAGAGTTCCCCCAGCCGCGCCGCCAGATAGTCGCCCATCTGTTGGGCCTTTTCGTCGAGCTTCTTCTCGGCAATCTCATCCAGCACGGCAATGCCCACGGCACAGGCCAGGGGATTGCCCGCAAAGGTGTGGCCGTGGGCAAAGTTCACATTTGCTTCGCCGGGGCCGAGAAAAGCCTCGCCCATCTCCTCCTTCGCCATCAGCGCGCCCAGGGGAATCATCCCGCTGGACAGCCCTTTGCCGCCACAGATAATATCCGGCGTCACGCCAAAGGTCTGGGCCGCAAACATCCGCCCGGTGCGGGCAAAGCCGGTGATGATCTCGTCAAAAATGAGGATCACATTGTAGCGATCCGCGATCTCCCGCAGAATCTGGAAATACTCGGCAGTCGGGGTGATGATGCCGCCGGTGTTGCCGATGGGTTCGACGATTATGCCCGCGACGGTCTCCGGGTCTTCGTTGCGGATCACATCCTCGAACATCCGGGCCGCGAAGCGATTGCACTCCTCCCAGGAGTCAAAGCGGTCTCGGTACCAGGTGGGCGGGAAGACTTTGAGGAAGCCGGCCATCTGGGGTTCAAAGGGGGTCTTGCGGGGGCCAGTACCGCTGGCCGACATAGCGCCCAGTGTGCCGCCGTGATAGCCGAAGTAGCGGCTGACAAATTTGTATTTGCCCGGATGGCCGGTCTGCTTGAAATATTGGCGGGTGAACTTGAGCGCTGCCTCTACCGATTCCGAGCCGCCGCTAAAGGGTTTGATAAAGTTGAGATTGCCTGGTGTCACTTCGGCCAGGCGCTCGCCGAATTCCAGGGTCACCTCGGAAATGCCGTGGAGGGGCGGGGCAAAGCTCATCCGCTCCATTTGGGTGCGCATGGCCTCCAGCAGCCGGGGATGTCCATGGCCCAGGGAAGCCACAAAAATGCCGCCGATGGCGTCGAAATAGTCCTTGCCATCGGTGTCCCAGTAATACAGGCCTTTGGCCCGCTCGACAATCAGGGGGTTTTTGAGAAATTCTTCGGTCTGCTGGTAGTCGATGAATGTATTGCGCAGCAGGCGGGTCTGGCGTTCGGTCAGTTGCACGGGTGGGGTCTCCTGTGGATGGGGAATGGAACGCGGATAAACACGGAAAGGATGGATTTCCCGGATAAAATCAGCGTTTATCAGCGTTTATCTGCGTCCTGATTTCTGGCTTGGTTTGCCCTAATTGTACGTGGACTGCCCACCAACGCTCCTCCATATCCGCCGCGAAGAGGAAGGGCTGATAGCCAAGTCGGAGATAGATGGAAATGGCTGGCAGCCGAAAATCGTCGGTGAGCAGGTAGACATCCTCGTAGCCAGCGGCCAGCAGACGGGCCGTGACCGCGGCGCAGACGCTCACCCCCAGCCCTTTGCCCCGGTGGGCCGGGTCGCCGCAGACCCAGTTGAGCGCGCCGCCGAAGGGGTGCAGGGGCCGGGGTTCGTGGCAGGCCATAGCCGACGCCGCCAGCGTCCCGGTCTCCCGATGCAAGGCGAAGAACCAGCCGTTGGGCAGAATGCGGGCAAAAATCGGGGCCAGCCGCTCTTCGTCCCAAATGCCAAAACCGGCCAGTTCCATCAGCCGGTACCAGCCCGCCTCGTCCTCACCGCCGGGCCGGTAGGCGCGCACTTCGTAGTCGGGATGCAGCGTCACCGGCGGGGACAAACGCAAACGCTCTGGCGGCCAGACCATCTGCAACTGCTGGGGACTGGGTGGGAGGGATGCGGGCGTTTGCGTCATTTCAAGCATGGCAATGACTCCATTATGCACTGTTTTCTGCAAATACCGGGCATCACGGCGTCGGCGCGTCCTCAGCCAACAGACCTGTGGCCTTTATCTCTGCCCAAAACTCAGCCGGGATCGGCTGCTGCACCAGTCTGGTATTTGACTGCACATGCTCTGGCGTCTGCGCCCCAGGGATAATCGCTGCGACGATGGGATTGGCGAGCAGGAATTGGAGCGCGGTTGCGGGCAAAGAGACCTGGTGACGGCGACAAAGTGCTTCGATCTGGCGCGTCTTTGCCAGAATCTCATCCGAAGCAGGCGCATAGAAGTAGCGCGCCCCAGGGACCGCACCCGTGGCCAAAATACCCGACGCAAAGACCGCCCCGATGATCACCGAGATGCCCTGCTCGGCGCAGCGCGGGAACTCACTTTCCAGCATGGCCTGGGTCAACAGATTGTAGCCATTGGCAACCAGAAAGAAATCCAGCTCCACCAGATTCAAAAAGCGCGGGATCATCCCCTGTTCGTTGATCCCCGCGCCCACACCTTTGATCACTTTGTTGCGCCGCAGCTCATCCAGCGCCCGCCAACCGCTGGTAAAAAGCTGGTTCAGATAGGCGTTGACACGGGCTTCGTTCTTGTGGAAGTAGAAATCCAGATCGTGGATCACCAACAGATCCACCGAGGGCAGACTGAGCCGTTGCAGGCTGTCCTCCACCGAGCGCATAATGCCGTCGTAGGTGAAGTCAACGTCAAACTCAAAGGGCAGACCGCCCACCCATCCGGCTTTGTCGAAGCTCTGCCAGTTGCGCGCCGCCCGCAAGACACGCCCTACTTTGGTCGAAATCACAAAGTCGCTGCGGGGCTGCTGGCGCAGAAAAGTGCCCAGCCGGTGTTCGCTCTTACCGTAGCCGTAGAAGGGGGCGGTGTCAAAATAGCGCACGCCCGCGTCCCAAGCCGCTTGCAGGGTAGCCTGGGCCTGGGTTTCGCTCAGTTCATCAAAGAGATCGCCCAGCGGGGCGCACCCCAGCCCCACCTGTGTGACAGAAGCGCCTGTTCTGCCAATCATGCGCGTCGGAATGTTACTCATCTTTTTTGCTCCTGGTTAGTGTTCATGCCCTAGGGGGCACAATCAGCAATGAAAAGCGGGACGCAGATTCACGCAGAAACAACTGATCTGCGCAGATTTTATCAGCGTCAATCATCTTTTTCAGCGCCATCAGCGTCCTATTTTCAAGTCAGACTTTTCAGAGGTTCCACTCAAATAGATATTAACCCAATAGGCGCAGGGTACTTCTTCAAACTCGTGCAGCCCGGCGCAAGTAAGCCAAAAGATAGTGACGTAGTGCGTAGTTCATCTACCGGTTCACGCACCACGTACCAGGAAAACCACTGGCCGCTTTACGCCGCTGTGTGCGAGGCATCGGTCTGCGCACGCATCGCCAGCGTGCGGAAGCGCTGTTTCCATTGCCATTTGTCACTGCCAGTGACGAGCGGGCGCAGGCTCTCCGGCGTCTGGGCTACAAATTCGGCGCTGGGTTCCTGGCCATCCCACGCCTGGAACATGGGGGGCGTATAGCCGCCGATGACAATCACCCGCTCCTTGTCGCTGCGGATGCGCCCGGTGGCGTGGATCAGCGCTTCGCCGAAGAGGAGCGTCGAGCCAGCCGGCGCGATCACCTGATGGATGAGCGACGGGTCCTCGTAGGCACAGGCAATGATATCCTCCTGGCTGCACTGGATTTTGTGGCTGCCCGCAATGCAGACCGTCCCCCCGTCATCCGGGCCGAGATCGGTCAGATTGGTCAGGGTCTTGACGAAATTGCAGTGGTAGAGGCCATTTTCCGTGTAGGTTCCATACTGAGGCCGGGTTCCCGCGTGGAAGCCGTAGCGGAGGGGCGCGTCCGGGTCAGCGTTGGGGTCACGGGAATTGATAATCGCTTCCGATTCCTCGATGCGCACCGAGCCGCCCACCACCTCTTCCACCATCGCCACCAGCCGGGGATGGGCCAGATAGTCCAGAATGGCCGGGTCGCTCTCCATCACGTGGGAGAGGTGGATGTGGTGGGGTTTGTGTGCGGAGGCACGCGCGTTGCGCACAACTGCGCGGGTCGGCTCACCGGTCGCCACGAGGTCCCGCTTGAGCTTCTGCAACGCCTCCCGCAGGGTTCCCACTTCGTTTTCCGTCAGCGTATTTTCGATGACCACATAGCCGTAGACATCGAAGTGATAGCGCTGGGCCGCGGTCAACGCGGGAAAGGGGCGGGGGGAAGGGCCATTCGTGCCATTGGGTTGCATTGTCATCTCCAACTTCAGTCAATTTCAAAGGGACAAACCGTTTCTCATTTTCCATCCTAAAACGTAATGCGTAGTGCGTGAACCACTACCACTACCAGTTCACGAACTACGCACCACGCACCACACTCAATCCCCCCACCGCCGATCGATCTCCCGCTCGCCCCGCTTCATGGCCAGCAGCAGGCTGTCCTGATCCACGGGCAGGGCCAGACAGCGTACGCCCACCGCGTTGTAGATGGCATTGGTGATGGCCGGGCTGATGGGGATGGAGCTGATCTCCCCCACGCCCTTTGCGCCGTAAGGACCGTCGGCGGCCTGGTGTTCGACGATATAATGGGTCATCTGGGGCGTCATTGCGATGCCGGGCATTTTGTACTGGCCCAGCCGCTCCGTCCAGGGCACGCCGTTTTCCACAATGTAATGCTCGGTCAGCGCGTTGCCCATCCCCATCACCACCCCGCCGTCCAACTGCCCGGTCAGGCTGAGGGGATTGATGGCCCGCCCCACGTCGTGGCCTGTGATCACCCGCTCCACCGCCACCTCTCCGGTCTCCGTGTCCACGCTCACCAGCGCGGCGTGGACTGCATAGGAGAAGGCAAAGTGCATATCCCCGCCGGTCCCCAATGGCTGGGTTTTGGGCGCCCAATACTCGTACTGCAACTTCGCTTCCCGGCCTTCGGCGAGCATTGCCTGCACCGCGTCGGCAAAAGATAGGGAACGAGATTGGGAGATTGGGAGATTGATCGGGTCGGCCAATCTCCCAATCTCCCAATCTCTTACTCTCCCCATCGCCATTCGTGCCGTTTCCCCTATTCGCCCCGTGAACCTGTGCGAGGCGACTTTCGTCGACGTACGCCAGCCCCTCGTGAAAGGCGATGACATCCGGGTGTACGTCGAACTTTTCAGCCAGGACAGCCTGCATCTGCTGGCGCATCTGGCGGGAGACCAGCCGGGCCGCGTTGCCGCTTACATACGTCTGGCGGCTGGCGGTGGTGGGGCCGCCGTCCGGCGTGCGGTCTGTGTCCATCACCAACACCCGTACCGCGTCGATGGGCAAGCCCAACTCCTCCGCTGTGCAGGCGGCCAGCACACCGATCAAATTTTGCCCCATCTCCGCGCTGCTGGTGCGGATCTCCGCAGTGCCGTCAGGGAAGACCTCCACCTCTGCGGTGGATTTGTCCGGCGCGCCCCCGCCCAGCCCAGTGTTTTTGTAGCCAGCGGCGATACCCCAGGCGTAGCGTTTTGGCCCGATCGAGACTGGGGACCAGGGACTGGGGACTGGGGATCGGGGATCGGGCTTCTCAGTTCCCAGTTCCCAGTCCCTAATCCCCGATCCCACTCTATCCAGACACTCCAACAACCCCACACTCTCGCGCAGCAGCTGCCCCGTCGCCGTCGTCGCGCCGACGCGCATGGCATTTTTGCGGCGCAGCTCTGCCGGGTCCATGCCCAGCAGCTCGGCCAGAATGTCCATATTACTTTCCACGGCAAAGGCGGATTGGGTGACGCCGAAGCCCCGGAACGCGCCGCAGGGCGCGTTGTTTGTGTACATCGCGTAGCAGTCGATTTTCGTGTTGGCAACCACATAGGGCCCGGTGGCGTGGGTGGTGGCCCGGGTCATCACCTTTTCGCCCAGGCTGGCATAGGCTCCGCTGTCCCCGTAAAGCTCCGCCTGGACTGCGGTCAGGGTTCCGTCCTGTTTCGCCCCGGTCTTCACCCGGATGACAGTGGCGTGGCGTTTGGGGTGGAAGCGCAGACTCTCCGAGCGGCTGTAGAGAATTTTCACCGGTCGGCCTGTCACTTTCGCGGCCAAGGCCGCGTGAATCTGTCCGGCGATGTCCTCCTTGCCGCCGAAGCCGCCCCCCATCAGCGTGCCCAACACCCGCACCTGCTCGTCCTCCAGCCCCAGGCTTTTGGCTGTCTGACGCCGGTCGCTGTAGGGAATCTGGCTGCCCACGTAGATGGTCAGTTTGGGATGCTCGTCGTCGTAGCCCGCGGGGACCGCCAGCGAACATTCCGGCTCCATAAAGGCGTGCTCGGTCATGGGCGTGCGATAGGTGCGCTCCACAATCACATCCGCCTCGGCAAAGCCCTGGGCAATGTCGCCGTTGGCCACTTTGATGTGCTTGAGCAGATTGCCTGTGGGCCGGTCCGGGTGCAGAACCGGCGCATCCTCCCGCCGGGCGGCCACCGGATCTGTGACCGCGGGCAGGACTTCGTATTCCACCTGAATCAGCGCCAGGGACTGGTGGGCCAATGCCTCTGTCTCGGCTACGGCCAGGGCAATGGGATCGCCCACATAGCGCGCCGGGTATTTGCCCCCGGCAAAGACGGGCCAGTCGTTCTCCACCAGCCCGTGACGGGGATCGCCGGGCACGTCGGCGTGGGTCAAGACGGTGTACACGCCGGGCAATGCGGTCGCGGCGGATGTGTCAATGCTGAGAATGCGGGCGTGGGAATGGGCGCTGCGCAGCGTCGCGCCGTGCAGCATCCCGTCAAAGAAATAGTCATCGGTGTAAAGGGCCGCGCCGGTCACCTTTGCCACTGCGTCGGGGCGCTGGTGGGGGTGGCCGATCTGCTCCAGGGCTTCCATCACCGGGGGCAGGACCGGGCCGGGCAGATGGCCTGTGCGCATCTGCTCACCGGCGGCCTTCACTGCGCTGATGATGGAGGCGTAGCCCGTGCAACGGCATAAGGTGTCCTTCAGGCAGTGCTTGATGTCGTCGTCGCTGGGGTCGGGGTTCTCGTCCAGCAGCGTCTTGGCCTGCATCAGAAAGCCAGGGGTACAGAAGCCGCATTGGGTGGCGCCGTGCAGGACGAAGGCGGATTGGAGGGGGTGAAGGTGGCAGGTGGCAGGTGGCAGGTCGAAAGTGGCAGGTGTCGCCGAGCGATCGTCACCTTCCACTTGCAACCTTCCACTTGCCACTTGCCACTCGCCTGCTAGTCCTTCAATTGTCGTCACCGTTGCGTTCTGGGCTTTGAAGGCGGGGTAGATGCAGGAGTCCACGGGCTGGCCGTTGACGATAACGGTACACGCGCCGCACTCGGCTTCGTTGCAGCCGATCTTCGTGCCGGTCAGCCGCAAATCATAGCGCAGCACTTCGGCCAGAAAGCGGCTGGCAGACACCTCCAACTCGCGGTCAATGCCGTTGACAGTCAGGTGCAGGCGGGGCATAGGGCGGTCTCCTTTGTAGGTGGCAGGTCGCAGGTGGCAGGTCGAAGGTTGCAGGTGTCAAGGGGTGATCCCGGCTTGTCACTTTCCACCTGCCGCTTGCAACCTCTACCCTCTCAGATTGTCGTCATTATACAACACTTCAGCTATTGCGCCGGACAAAACCCACGAAGGCCTCCAAAAAGGCTTCGGGCTGTTCGATAAAAGGTGAATGGCCCGCGTCTTCGATGACCTCCTCTTCGTAGCGCCCACCATTCGTTTTATAGCGCTCCAACACAGCACGCGTCTGGGCCAACATCGGCTGGGGCGGGAAGATATCCGCGCCGGGCCAGCCGGGGACCGCGCCGATCTGCCCCAGAAAGCCGAAATCAAAGAGAGATGTATCCGAGACGATCTGATCGCCGTCACCCCGGATCCACAGAACAGGTGGCTTGGGATCGATGGCTGCGATGCCGGCAGTGTTGAAATTGCTCGGCGCAAGGGCGTTGTTGTTGCCCCGTTTTCCCGGCGCGACAGTCGGCCAGTTTTGCGAAGAGGTCAGATCGCCGGGATAGTTGCCTTCGTCCACCGCAGTTTGCAGCATAGAAGCCACATACGCGCTCTCCCGCGCCTCTTCCAGACGGAAGGGCGGTTTGAAATAGAATGCGCTCATCACATTGCGCGGGGAAAAGTCGCTGTCCTGGCCTGCATCGCCTGCGCCCAGCCGTCTGACAAACTCCGGGTTGGCCGTCCCCCCGCCAGACCCAGCGTAGTCAGGAAAGCAGGGCGTGCCCTCCGTCCCCTTTGTGCCTCCAAAGCCATAGGGCGAGACCGGCGCAACCAGCGCCAACGAGGCAAGCTGGGCCGGATGATCGATGGCATATTGCATAGCGACCCCGCCACCCAACGACCAGCCCAGCAGATGGACGGGGGTTCCCGCTAAACCCATCGCCTCGACCAGGCTGTGCAGATCGTCGGCATAGTCAGCCACGCCCCGGCGGGCATCTACGGGCAGCCGTTCCGAGCCGCCAAAACCGCGCAGGTCCGGGGCCAGCACATACCAGAGTGACGGCATCAGTGCCATTAGCTCCTCAAAGAAGCGGGAGGACGAAACATTGCCATGCACCAAAATCACCGGAATGCCCTCCGGGTCGCCACTGATACGCACAGCCATCTGCAGACGGGACGTCGAAATCACCTGCAATTTTGCCATACAAACCTCCTGAATAAGAACCGAATCGAATCAATCTCCGCCCCAATCATATGCTATACTGCTTCCCCATGTCTACTCTTTTCGATCTTCTCACGCTCATTCTTCTGCTCTGGTTGGCTGCCTGGCGGCTGTTGGGCGACCGCAACGGCTGGCTGGCCCTGGCCAACGCCTGGGCCTGGTGGCTTTTCACCGCCTCCATCCCCATCGGAAGCACAGCCCTCTGGCGACGTTCCCGGCTGGCCGCGCTGGTCTGGGCCAGTGGGGGGGGTCTGCTTTGGCAGAGGGAAAATGGGTGGACGCTGACCGCGCCGGCTAAACTGAGACCCCCCATTCCGAATCCTCCTCGCTCCACCACCGGGGAGTCGGGCAAACTCTCCCTGCTCACCTTCAATCTTCTCAACCGCGAGCGGAAGTTGACGTCCCTGCTGCAATTGGTGGCACGCGAAAGCCCGGACCTTCTGCTCTTTCAGGAGTGCATCCCCAGCCACGCCGCCCAACTGGAAATCAGCCTTTCCGACTGTTATCCCCACCGACTCTGGCTGCCCGCCGCAGAGTACGGGATGGGTTTTGGCATCGCCAGCCGCCATCCCTTCGCCCTTACTGGCTTCTGGCAATACCCCGGCTTTGAACCCTTCGCCGTCCGCGTCACGCAGGCTTTAGACCTGACAGGTGGGCCAGCCATCTCAGTTGCTCGACAACCAAACGTCGTTGGCCCACCTGTCAGGTCTGGAAGCACACTCGATATCTACTGCGTTCAATTCATCTCCCCCACCAACGAAGTGCGCAGAATCGGGCCAACGGCCCTCCTGCGCCTGCGGGAGCAACAGATCGATTGGGTGTTGGCGGAGACTGAACGCAGAAAAGCGGCGGCGATTGTGGCAGGGGACTGGAATACCACCGAAGGCAGCGACGCCTATGGCCGGGCGGCGGCCCAACTGACGGACGGCTGGCGGGAGAGAGGGCGGGGTACCGGCTGGAGCTGGCCGCGTACCCTCAATCCTTTTCTCGATCAGACGACGCCGCCCCTCCTGCGCCTGGATTATGCGATGCACACCGGCAGTCGCTTCACACCCGAATTGTCCGTCGTCCAGATGCGGGTGATTCGGGACAATCTCGGCTCGGACCACTGCCCGTTGCGGGTGGATATGCACCTGTGATCTCGTCTGTCCAAAACCGGCGATTGGGTCTGCACCCTCCCCTGGCGGGGCAATGGGAACGAAACAAAAAGTGAGCAGTGTTCAGTTATCTGTGACAAACGCCGACACCCTCGGATAACTGAACACTGCTCACTGATTACTTGCCATACCATCCACCACCCACTACGGCTGTCCCACCACCAGATCGCTCACCAGCACAGCCACATCCGCCCGGTTGTCGCTCTCATTCCCCTCGGCGATGGCATTGTCCGGGTCCACCACCACCTGAAACGAGAGCTCTCCCCCGGCCGCGGCCGCGTTGTAGAGTACCCGCACCGGCGCGCTCTCGCCCGCGCCCAGGCGAGCCAATGTCACTGGCCCGCCCACTGCCACCGGCGTGCCGCTGCTCACATTCATGACATGGACCGTAATGTTGGCCGCCTCCTGGCTGCCCCGGTTGAGAACCGTCGCCGTCAGCCGCACCAGTTGGTTGTTGGCGGCGGAGGCCAGACCCACCGTCACATCTTCCGCCCTGACGACCAGATTGGGTTGGGCAGCCAGCGCCGGCTGGGGCACGCTGGCCGAAGCCGCCGCGCCGAAGGTCAGCGTCTTGCTGGCCTGGTTGTCCTCTTCGTTGGATTCTTCAATCGCGCCCTCCGGGTCGGCGGTGGCGCGGATGGTCAACGTCCCCTCCTTGCCGGTGGTGTCGAAGAAGATCACCGCCTCCCCGCTGCTGCCGGCGGCAATCGTGCCGCTGATGGTCACATCCCCGATCAGTTCCGGCGTGTCGCTCGTGGCATCCTCAAAGCGCACCAGCGGAGCCGTCACATCGGCTGTGCCGTCGTTGCGCAGACGCAGGGTAATCGTTACTGTATCCCCGGCGGCAGGGCTGGCCGGATCGAAGCTGATGTCGCTGGCCGTCACCACCAGATTGGGCTGGGCCGGCGGTGTGTCGTTGGGGTTGCGTACTTTCAGCACCTTCGCCGCCCGGTTGTTTTCTTCGTCGCTTTCGGCGATGGCGTTGTTCGGGTCGACCGCGGCCTGAATGCGCCGCTCCCCCGCTTTGTCCGTCGTGTCATAGGAGAAGCTGGCCGAGCCGCTCTCACCCACAGGGATGCTGGGAATTGTCACCGGCTGACCGATGGCCCCGCTGCCGTTCAGATCGCTCAGACCCACCACCACATCCGTAGCGTCGGCTGTGCCCTTGTTGGCAACGGTCACCGTCACCTGCACACTCTCGCCCATCACCGGGCTGCTGGGATCGAAGGTGATATCGTCCTCGCTGATCACCAGATCGGGCAATGCGGGCGGCACAATCTCCAGACTCTTTGTGATGCGATTGTCCTGTTCGTTGCCCTCGCTGATAGCGTCGGTGGGGTCGGCGATGACCCGGATGGTGCGGGTTCCCACCAATTCCGTATTGTCGAAGACCACCCGCACAGTACCGCTCTCCCCGGCCCGGATCAGGTCGATAATCTGTTCTGTGCCCACAGGCTGTGGTCGGTTGTTGTCGGTGATATCCTGCACCAGCACAAGGACGTCGTTGGCGTCGTCGTTGCCCGTATTGAGGATTGTGGCGTAGATGGCGACTTTGCCGCCGATCTCCGCGCTCTCCGGGTCAAACTTCACATTGCCTGCCAGGACGGAAAGATTGGGTGCCTGGGGCGCAGCCACGGTCAGAACGACGATGGCTTTGTTGTCGGCTTTGTCGCTCTCCGGCACAAAGTTGTTGGGGTCGGCGGTCACCTGCAAGCGTCGGGTTCCCGCCTTGCCCAGGGTGGCATAACTGACCTGCACTTCGGCGCTGGCTCCCGGCAGGATGAGGCCGATGACCTGGGGCTGGCCGATGGGCAGAGCGTCGGCGCTGGTGATGTCCAGGAATTGGACGGCCACATCCCTGGCCTCCTCGCCCCCGTCATTCAGCACCACCGCGCTGATCGTCACCTGGTCCCCCTCCTGGGGCGCAGCGGGATGGAAGCCCACATTGCGCTGCTGCACCACCAGATTGGCCGCGCTGCCCGCGCCCAGCGTCAGGCTCTTCGTAGCTTTGTTGTCGCTCTCGCTGGGTTCCAGAATGAAGTTATTGGGATCGGCGATCACCTGAATCGTGCGTTTGTCCGCCCCGCCCCCAGTCTCGTAGCGCATCTGTACGCCCGCGCTGCCACCCGCGGGGATGCGATCAATCGTCAGCGGCTGTCCGATGGGCAGGGGTGACGACGAGGAAGTGGCGTCGATGAATTGGACCACCACATCGGTCGCCACAGCCGTGCCGTCGTTGAGAATCAGCGCGTGGATCATCACCCCGTCGCCCAATTGGGGGTTGGCAGGAATTGTCGTCACATTCGACGAACTGACATTCAGATTCGGGATCGGCTCGGTCTGCATCTTCAGCGTCTTGGACGTGCTGTTGTCGGTCTCTTTGGTTTCGTTCACAAAGTTGTTGGGATCGACCACAACCGTCACCCGCTGATCACCCGTGCGCCCGCTGGTGTCGAAGGTCACCTGGGCCGATGCGCTGCCACCGGCGGGGATGCTGTCGATAGTCTGGGGCTGGCCGATGGGCGAGCCGCCTGTGCCGCCCTCCACAAAGGAGACGATCACCTGGCCGGCGTCCGCGCCGCCGTCGTTGAGGATTGTGGCGACGATTGTCACCTGATCCCCGCTGGCGGGCACGTCCGGGTTGAAGCCGATATTGTCCGATTTGATATTCAGATTGGGCAAGGCCGCCACACCGACGGTGAATTTGGCCTGGGCGCTGTTGTCCTTTTCGTTGCTTTCGGCGATCAGATTGTTGCGATCCGCCACCACCTCAATTTTCCGTTCGCCCGTCTTGCCCGCGGTCTCGTAGACCACCTGGGCTGTGCCGCTGCCCCCGGCAGGAATCGCGTCAATTGTCTGGTTGGAGCCAATCGGTTGGGCGTCTTTGTCCGTCACATCCAGGAACTGGATGACCACCCCTTCTGCCGGGGCCGTGCCGTCGTTGCGCACAGTCACCCGGATGGTCACCCGGTCGCCGTCCATGACTGTGGCGGGGGCAAAGCCGATATTGTCGGCGGGGATGGTCAGATTGGGCGCGGCGGTGGCTGTCACCAGCAGGGCACGGGTGGCCGTGTTATCGGTCTCGTCGCTCTCCGGCACCACCGCATAGGGATCGACCGTCACTTTGATCTTGCGTTCACACCCCCCTCCACCTCCCCCCACATTGGGGGGAGAGCAGCGATTGGACGTTTCGTAGGCCACTTGCGCCGTGCCGCTGCCCCCGGCGGGGATGCGTTCAATCGTCTGCACCGCGCCGATGGGCTGCTGGCCGCTGTCGGTCGTGTCGCTGAACTGGACCAGCACATTCTCGGCATCGGCGTCGCCGGTGTTGAGGATTGTCACCAGCAGGTTGACCGGTGTGCCTTCCACCGGCGTGGGCGGGTCGAAGCCGATGTTGGCGACCAGCACGGCCAGATTGGGCGTGGGCGCGGGGGCCACCATCAGAATCCGGTTGCCTTTGTTGTCGATCTCTTCGCTCTCGGCGATGAAGTTGCCGGGATCCGCCACCACCCGAATTTTCACATCTCCGGCCGCGCCGGTGGGTGTATAGCGGGCCTGAACAGTGCCGCTGCCCCCGGCCGGGATACGGGCAAGCGTCTGGGGCTGGCCGATGGGCACAGGCCGCCCGGCGGTCACATCCTCAAACTGGACGATGACCTCTGTGGCCTCGGCGTTGCCGCTGTTGAGAACCACCGCGCTGATCACAATCGGGTCGCCCACGTGGGGCGCGGCCGGGCTGAAGCCGATGGCCGCGTCCAGTACGGCCAGATTAGGCATGGCACCCGCGTTGACCTCAATCAGTTTCGTGGCCGTATTGTCGTTCTCGGCGATCTCCCGAATCTGGTTGTTGGCGTCCACCATCACCTGAATTTTGCGGTTGCGTGCGCCGTCGGGCAGTTGATAGCTGACCTGGGCTTGGGCGCTACCGCCGACCGGGACAAGGGCGATGATCTGCTCTGTGCCGATGGGGGTAGCCTCGCCGCCGGTCACATCCATAAAGAGGATCTGCACATTGCGGGCTGGGGCTGTGCCGTTATTGAGCACCACCGCGCTGATGCTCACTTCTCCCCCGCCCGCGGGAACCGGCGGCTGGAGCGCGATATTGCCCGCCAGCATCACCAGATTGGGCGTAGGCGAGGGGGCGACGGTCAAAGCCGACGAGGCCGCGTTGTCGGTCTCATCGGTTTCGTCCACAAAGTTGCCCGGATCGACCACCACCTGAATTGTGCGCTGTCCGTCTTTGCCAGTGGTGTCATAGGTCGTCTCGGCCAGCGCGCTGCTGCCGGCGCGAACGCGGGGCAGAATCATCCGTTCGCCGATGGGCGTCGCGCCGCCGTCGGTCACGTCCACAAACTGGACTTCCACCACTGTGGCGTCGGACTGGCCCCGGTTGAGGATGGTAGCACGCAGGGTCACGCTGTCGCCCGCAGTGGGGCTGGCTGGATCAAAGCCGATGTTGGCGGCCAGCGCGGTCAGATTGGGCGCAGAGAGGGGTGTCACCGCCACCGTCAGTTGGGAAGTGTTATCGCTCTCGCTGGTTTCGGCGATGAAATTGTGGGGGTCCACCACCACTTCCAGCTTGCGATCCCCCGGTTTGCCCGTTGTGTCGAAGACGACCTCGGCCACGCCGCTGCTCCCCGCGGGGATGGATGCAATCGTCTGCTGTTGGCCGATGGGGACCGCCGGGCTGGTTGTGCCATCCAGGAACTGGACCAGCACATCCGTCGCCGCCACACTGCCCCGGTTGAGGACGGTGGCGGTCAGGCGCACCTCATCCCCTTCGGTCGGGGCCAGGGGGCTGACACCCACATTGCCCGTGGGCAGGGTCAGATTGGGCGCGGCCGGTGGCTCGATGTCCAGGGTTTTGGTGGTGCTGTTGTCGCTCTCTTTGGATTCGGCGATGAAGTTGTTGGGGTCCACATCCACCCGGATGCGGGCATCGGCTGCGAAGCCGCTGCTGTCGAAGGTGACTTGCACCCCTCCGCTACCCCCGGCGGAGATCAGAGCGATGCTCTGGGGTTCCCCGATGGGTCTGGTCTGGCTGCTGTTGGTGGCGTCGAAGAACTGGACCACCACATCGGCAGCATCGGCATCGCCGGTATTGAGAATGGTGGCATAGACCGTCACCTGTGCGCCACTGTTGGCTGGGCTGGGGTCAAAGCCGATGTTGCTGGAGCTGACGGTCAGGTTCGGCGCAGGAGCCGGGGTGACGGTCAGGGCGCGGCTGGCCCGGTTGTCTGCCTCGTTGCTTTCGGGGATGAAATTGTTGGGATCGACGATCACCTGAATCTTCTTCTCACAGCCGCTGGAAGTGCTGCTGGAGGAGGCAGAGGTGGCCGGGCAAGCGCCGCTTGTGTCGTAGACAATGCGGGCGATGCCGCTGCTGCCTGCAGCCACTTCGGCCACCGTCTGGGGCGCGCCAATGGGGATGGGCGTCTCGCCCGTGGCATCCACAAACTGGACCATCACACTGCGGGCGTCGGCACTGCCGTTGTTGAGAATCGTGGCGTGGACGGTCACGCTGTCGCCGTCCAGCGGGCTGGGCGGGTTGAAGCCGATGTTGAGGGGCTGGATGACCAGATTGGGCGCGCCGCGCTCCCGACCGGGTTGGGCCAGTTTGGCCGTGCGCACCTGCACGTCGTCGATGTACCAGCCCTCGTATTCGTTGAAACTGCTGGTAATCGTATCGAACCAGAAGCGCACCTGTACCGATCCGGAGCCGTCCAGGAAGTCGGAGAGGCTCACTTCCCGCCGCCGCCATTCGTCGCTGGTGCCGTGGGATTCAAAGACCGTCGCCCAACTCTTGCCATCTGTGCTGACCTGCACCCGGGTGCGGTCGAAGCGGTCGTTGACCTGCACCTGACTCCACTCGTAGAAGGAGAGCAGGGCCTCGTCCGCGCCAGTGATTTCGATGGGTTTGGAGGTGACAGTGCCGCTGTTGACGTCACCGGTGTCGTAGTTGCGTTCTTTGTCCCGCCCGTAATACCAGGCTGTGGCCGGGCTGTTGAAGCGCAGGTTGGAGAGATGCCAGAGACTCTTCGGGTCGTCAGTGGTCCAGTTGGCGTCGCCGCTCTCCATATCGTCCTCAAAGACGATCGTGCCGTTGGCCGTGCGTCCCAACACTACATTCGAGAGTTCCGAGTGGTTGCCCACATTGTCCGCCACCTTCACGGCAAAATAGTAGGTGGTGTTGGGGGTCAGGCCACCGACCATCACCGATTCCTGGGCGCCGGCGGCCTGGGGTATGGGGATGTCGGCGACCCGGTTTGCCAGTTCAAAGTTGGCCTCGGAGATGGGAGCCTGGGAGTAGCGGATGTCGTAGGCGGTGGCTTTGCCCTCCATCCCGTCGTCGCCGCTGGCCGTCCAGTTGAGCAGAATTTTGGTAAGCAGCACACCGCCGGGGGTCAGATCGGCCACCGCGGCCGGGGGGGTGCTGTCCCGTTCCAACACATTGAGAATGTTGAGACGTCCATTCGTTTTCGTCTGTTTGGAACGGTCACGCAGGCTGTCCACGCCAGAGATGATACGCTGTTTGACCTGTTCGTTGCTCAGCGTGCTGCCAAACTCGGCCCAGATCAGCGCGGCCGCGCCGGTGACGTGGGGAGAGGCCATCGACGTGCCATTGGCCGCCCGGTAGCCGGATTCATCGCACATCGCGCAGCGGCCTGTGGGCACGGTGGAGAGGATGTCTACGCCGGGTGCGGCCAGGTCTACCCAATCCGCGCCGTAGTTGGAGAAGCTGGCGTATTTATCCTCGTGATCCGTGGCGGCCACAGAAATAATATTGGGCAGCTCATACGCGCCGGGATAGGAGCGGCTGTCGGTGTTGGAGTTGCCCGCGGAGCAGATGTGCAGGGGCGAGCCGGGCGCGGCCATGGCGTCCATCAATGCCTGGGAGAAGCCACCGCCGCCCCAGCTATTGTTGGTGACGAGGATATTCTGCTTCTGTTTGTTCTTCAAATCGTGGATGTAATTGAAGCAGCGCACCGCGTTGGCGGTTGTGCCGCTGCCAAAGGCGCTGAGGAATTTGCAGGCCACAAAGCGCACATTCCAGTTGATGCCGACGACGCCGACTTTGTTGTTGGCCGCGCCAATCGTCCCGGCCACATGGCTGCCATGGCCAAAGTCGTCCATGGGGTCGCCGGTTTCGTCGTTCAGGTTGACGCCGTAGAAGTCGTCCACAAAGCCGTTGTTGTCGTCGTCTTTGCCGTCGGCCACACATTTGCCCGCGCCCTGGGGACACTCTTTGGGGTTGGCCCACATTTGCGGAGCCAAATCCTCGTGGGTGTAGTCAATGCCCGTGTCGATGATGGCGACGATAATCTCTCGGGAGCCGGTGTTGACCTCCCAAGCCTCCAGAGCGTCGGTGTCGGCGTCGGCTGTGCCGCCGGTCTGCCCGGTGTTGTGGAGCGCCCAGAGTTTGTCGAAGAGGGGGTCGCCAGGGGGCGGTTCACTGGGGGGTGTCTCGCTAATCTGCAAGAGATAGTTCGGCTCGGCGTAGACCACCCGGGGATCGTTCTCCAGCAGTTCGATGAGCTGGTCGTCGATGTCCACTGGGGCCGCGGCCAGCCGCATCTCCTCGTCCGTGTCCAGTGGGTCCCGGTCCAAATTCTGCTTCTCGGCCAGCCCGTATTGGGCGTAGAAGTCGGAAATCTGCTCCCGAGTGACGCCGGGCTGGAAGCGGATGATCACCTGGCCGGGGACAAAGGCCGGGCGCTCGTCGCTTTGCGCGGTCGAGCGTCCGCTGGTGACGAAGAAGCCGAGGAGGAGTGCAGTCAAAGCCAGAATGAGAATCGCAGGCCGTTTCATAGAGTTCTCTCCGAAGGAACGCCGGGCCGTTGCGGGGGCAGGGCCGGGATCGGTGGGTCGGTGCGTCGTGGATACAGTAGACGCGAGGAATGCGTTTGGTTTCCTATGTATACACGATTGGGGGGTGTTTGGGCAAGTGGGGAGGAATAGGGGGTGTATTTCAGTTTCAGGGCGAACTGGAATCGCGCACACCGCCCGGCCCTAAAGAGGCCGGGCTAGAGAGCCACGCCCCCTGAAGGGGGCTTGAATCGCCGAAAATCGTCCGCTGACCAGCCGGATTTATCCGGCGTTGTTTTTAGCTCCGGGTCTTTAGCCCGGAGCGGTCATCGCAACCGTCGATTCTCCCTAACACTGAAATGCACCCGGAATAGGGGGGCGGTATTATCCGAGTTTTAGATTTTCATTGACAACTTTCTGGTTCGGATCTATACTTGAACCAACAAAATCACTCCTCTGTATGCGAAAGTCGGCTTCACGCCGTGCGTCCGGTAAACGGGCCTAGCTACAGAGGGGTGATTTTTTGTATGTCAAAGGGATTCTTGCGACTGTACCAGTTGAGGGGGTAACGCTCTCCGTCTGCAACTATACCACATCGCTTCCTGGTGCAATCGGCACAATACGTTCCAGTACCGACTGCTCGGTCTGCTGGCTGTGGTAGAGGTCCCAGCGCAGTTGCAGGTTCATCCAGAAATCCGGGGTCATCCCGAAGAATTTCGCCAGACGCAGGGCTGTGCCGGGGGTAATGCCCCGCTTGCCGTTGACGATCTCATTCACCCGCTGGTAGGAGCTTTCGATGGCGTCGGCCAGTTGCCGCTGGCTGATGCCCATTGGGATCAGAAATTCTTCCCGCAGCATTTCGCCGGGGTGGGTGGGGGTACGGTGGGTGGGGATGTGTCGAGTCATAAGTCCTATTATCACTGATTGGCTGGAACGCTCAAAAACTAAAATCAGTAGACAGCAGACCACAAACAGCGGACCGCAATAGATGAAGCGGTCGGGAGCGGTCGGTGGTCCACCGTCTGCGGTCTACTGAAAATATGCCCCCAATCTTAAGACGGTTGTCCACCTTCCCGATTCGTGGTAGAGTGCATGGCAACGGATTGTCACCACAGGAGGAAGCACGGCTATGTTTCTGACGCTGCTTGTCGAGGCGTTGCTGGGCGGGTCGGCCGAGGCTTTGGCCGCTGCCGGGATTGAGAAAACACCCCAAATCGCACAGCGCATCCAGCGCGCCCTGGCACTGGTGGAGAGCCAGCCGCCCACGGCCCTGGAAGCCGCCATCGAGCGGGCTGTGGCCGGGGCCCGGGCCGATCTGTTGACCGACTATCGGGAGCAGCTCTACAGTGGCGACCCGGACCCGGTGGCCGCCGAGATGATCGCCCTGCTCAATCACCCCCCCTTTGCCGAAGAAGTCGCCCACAAATTGCTCTACCGGGGACAGCCGGATTTTGAACGATTGGGCCAGTTCTATCTGGCCCAGCCCGGCCCACAGCGGAGCGAACGCTGGGCCGCCCTGGAATCCCCGCTGATCGGTTTCTTTGACGCCATTGAGAATCACCTGAAAATGGACAAAGAGGTGGGTGGGCTGGTGCTAGGCATCCAGCAGGTGACGACCCTGACCCGTATGGCGGGGAGCAGCCAGCGGGTGGCCGAGACCAGCCAGCAGATTCAGGTCTACCAGCAGCGCATGGCCGCCGCCGGGGAGGAGAGTGCCGGGGGGATCCGTCAACTGATCGCCCAGAGCCAGCAACAGATTGAGACGCTGGCGGATGTGGCCGCCTTTCTGCGGGAAAGAGGTACGCAAATCCACACGGGCGGCGGCTCAGTTTTTGAACAATCGGTTGCCGTGGGCGGGGATTTCGTCAACCGGGACAAAATTACCCACATCTCCAATATCTACCAGACAGCGCCCGGACGCCCGGCAATGGACGAGGCGCAGTTTGCCCAGGCCATCGTCCGCTATCTGGACTGGGTGAGCAATCGCTACGGGCAACTGAATCTGCGCGGCATTCAGCGCCGGGAGAAGCAACCCCTGACCCTGAGCCTGAACGATGTCTATGTCTCGTTGCAGGCTGCCGTAGCACCAGAGAGAGACGAACGGCGGCGCAGCCGGGGCGGGAAAAAGGCAGATGGCCCGGCAGAAGAGGCGCAGATTCGGACTGTCGATATGGCCCAGTTGCTGGCCCTGGGCAGTCGGCTTGCCATCATCGGCGGGCCGGGATCGGGCAAGACGACCTTTCTGCACATCATCGCGGCCAGCCTGGCCCATGCCCTGGGCAGCGGGGAGGGCGCCGATGTGGCCCTCCATCTGGGGCTGAGTCACGATTTGCCCCTGCCTATTTTTGTGACTTTGAGCGACTACAACCGCTACCGCCGCCAGAACGAAGAGGCCGCCCATCACGACGCCCGCCGGGGCACGCTGACCGCCTTTCTCAGCCACAGCCTGATCCGCCAGGAGGCCGCCCTGGGCCTGCCCGACGATTTCTTCGAGCGGCTGCTGGGCCAGGGCCGGGGCTGCATTTTGCTGCTGGACGGGTTGGACGAAGTAGCCGACGAACGGGAGCGGGTGCTGGTGCGCCAGGCCGTGGAAAATCTGGCCGCCAACCAGGGCGTGGGCCAGATGCTGGTGACCAGCCGCAGCCGGGCCTTTCAGGGGCGATCCATGCTCTCGGAAGAGTTTCAGGTGGCCGAAGTGCAGCCTATGCGCTTGCCACAGGCCCAGGCCCTGGCCGGCCGCTGGTGCAGGGCTGTCTACGACGTGACCCGCGCCCCGGAGCAATCCGCCAGCCTGCAGGCGGCCATTGCCAATTTGGACGCTATGCGGGAGAAACGGGGCGAGAAACCTCTGGTCGATTCGCCTCTGATGGTGACGATTGTGGCGATTGTCCACTACAACGATCGCCGCCTGCCCGACGAACGGGCGGACCTCTACAGCCGCTGTGTGGATGTGCTGCTGACCGAGAGCTATCACCCGGAGACCCCGGCCAGCTTTGAATTGGTGGATCGGGGTGGCAGCGAACGGGTCCAGCGCAGCCTGCTGGCCTATCTGGCCTTCTGTATGATGAACGAAGGCGAGGCGGGTGGACGCAGCGCGGGTGCAAGCCAGATACGCCGTTGGCTGCTGCCCCAGTTTGTGCGCACCCAGGGCGAAGCCCAGGCCGATGGGGCTATGGAAAACTTCTTGCAGGCTATGTGCGAGCGGGGCAGTCTGCTGGACGAGCGGGGCGGGCGCTACCAGTTTATCCACCTCACCTTTCAGGAATTTCTCTGCGCCGCCTATCTGGCAGACACTGTGCGTGAACGGGACGAGATTGTGCGTCTGCTCTTCGCCGAAGGGCGCATCGCCCAATCCTGGTGGCGGGAGACTGTGCTGCTGACAGTGGGCTATTTGGGCCTGGAGAGCATCGACGCACCCCTGACTCTGGCCCAGACCCTGGCCACCCATCCGGCAGAAGCCGCGGTGGCCGTGGGCGCGGCAGAGGTGGCGGCGGTGGCCTTTCTGGAGCAGAATGGGGTGGACGCCGCCACTCGAAAGCTGCTCAGTGACCGATTGGTGGCGCTGATCACAGACCCCAGCCATCCAGGCAGCCCGGAACAGCGCCTGGCCGCGGGCAAGGCCCTGGCCCAATTGGGCGACCCCCGACCCGGCGTGGGTGTACGGGCACGGAATTCCGTGCCCCTACCCGACATCGATTGGGTGAAGATTCCCGCAGTGGACGGGCAGGGCCGTCGGGAATTCATCTACCAGCAGAATGAACGGCGCACAGAACCCGACTTCTGGATGGCCCGTTACCCCATCACCTACGCCCAGTTCCAGACATTCAAAGACGCCGACGACGGCTGGCGCAATTCCCGCTGGTGGAAGGGATTGGCGAAGAACGACCAGAACGAGCCAGGCGAACAGGCATTTCCCTTCTGGAATCATCCCAGAGAAAATGTCAGTTGGTATCAGGCCATTGCCTTCTGCCGCTGGCTGACCGAGCAAGCCCGGCAACACCCGGAACTTTTGCCTGTCGAGGCCCGGGCTAAAAAGGATTGGCGCATCAGCCTGCCCACGGAATGGCAGTGGGAGAAGGCAGCCCGGGGCCACGACGGGCGGCGCTACCCCTGGGGCGGCGACACCTACCAGCCGGGCTATGCCAACATCAACGAGACCTTCGAAAACGCTGGACCCCACTATCTGCAAAGCACCAGCGCGGTGGGGATATATCCCCAGGGCGCATCGCCCTATGGCCTGCTGGACCTGAGCGGCAATGTCTGGGAGTGGTGCTTAAATGAATATAACAACTCTGCGAATATTCAGGAAAACGGAAGTGAGGTACGCGTCTTGCGGGGCGGCTCGTGGTACCACTACCACCTCAATGCCGCTGCCGTGCGCCGCGACTGGTACTCCCCGAGCAATCGTTGGCGCAACCTCGGTTTTCGGGTGGTCTGGTCGGCGTCTGTCCCTGCCACCTCTGGTCTCTGATACTCTGATCTCTGCCCTCTGATCTTTCTCTGTCCGAACCGAAGGTTCGGCCGCCCCGGAGGGGCGCTCTGTGGGGGGTGTGGGGGGCTACGCCCC
>CAMDQF010000021.1 GCA_945905745.1 Litorilinea aerophila | reverse complement strand
ACGAGAGGTCGAGGATCAGATGGGCGGGCAACCCCCGACTATCGATCCACAACTCGCCTTTGCCAGAGATGCCGGTCTCGTTGCGCTGAGCCACATCCATCGTTTGGGCGTTGAGCGCGCCCTGCTTGCCCAGCATCATGCGCAGAATGTCTGAACCTTGCAGGGCAAAGGCCACCCGCTGGTATTGGGCTGCCTGACCGTCTGGTCCCGGCAGCCCGGTGGCTGGCTCCAACCGGTCTATCTCCTTCGCCACAGAAAGCAGAGCAAGATTGTCCGAATCCATTCCCACCAGAGAGGGCGCGCTTTCCACCCGACTCCAGCGATCCACGCCGCTGTCGGAGCGCCATTCATAGGTCACACCATCCCGCACCAGCAACTCTTGGGCGGTGGCGGCCATTGCGGAAAAGCTGCTGCGACCCGGTGTGACAGCGAAGCGCGCCCGGTCCGCGCCGCCGATCTCGCCCCGAATCTCAAAACGGGACCACTCTTCCTGGGTCTTCATCCCGAAGGGGTCCTGGGGGGTGATGGATTGGCTGAGCGCAATATTGACTGTATAGCTGCCAGCGTCCTGAGCGGCAGCCAGGGACTGACGCAGGAGATCGTCCCCGGTGGCCTGGCTGGTGGTCCGGCTGTTCAGAGGCGAAGATGGCAGAAAAAAGAGAGCCACCAACGCCAACAAAATGACCGCGCTCAGGGCAGCTATCGCTTTCATCGGCAAGCGGCTGGGCACAAAAGGGCGAGGGTTGCCTATACTGTTCACGGTTCTCTCCTGTGATCACTCTATGGCGCACAAAACGGAAGGGACACGGCTATTCTAGCAAAGCCCAGAAAGTTTGTCAGTGGCAATCAGTGACACAAAAAGTGACACCTGGCGGAGTAGGGAAACTATTCTTGAAAATTCTGTAGTGATCAGACTGATGATGAAAAAAAACTGGACGCAGATAAACGCTGAAAACGCAGATTTTTGCCTCTGGATCAGCGTTTATCCGCGTGAATCAGCGTCCCATTTTCTGTTCTATCATCATTCTGATCAGTACATATTCTTGAAAATTCCGATTGACAACCCTCTGCTTTGTCATTACACTTACAAACAGATTCGGCTTCCAAGACACTTTTGAAGGCAAAAGTACGGGTACGGTTGGGATGGAAATGCGGCAGCAGCCTAACCCGCTTTGGCTGCGAGGGATTGAGGGGAAATTACGGGAACGGTCTAGTAACGAGTTGGGCTGGCTCCAATATGGACCGGAAGACCAAAGAGGACAATCCGGTGTGAAATCGATGCTGTCAGCCGCCAGAAAATGAAGATTGACAAACCAGGGCAAAAGTAGTATAATAGTAGTATGAAAATTAAGACTTCGATTACTCTATCCGAAAACTTACTGACGACCATTGATCAGCTTGCTGGCGAATATAAGAACCGCTCGATCTTTTTGGAAACAGCGGCCTGGGCTTTTGTTGAATACCTCCAGCGCACTGAACGCAACGCACGCGATCTCGAAATTATCAACCGGCGCGCGGATGCCCTCAATGAGGAAGCACTGGATGTACTCAGTTATCAAGTGCCGATATGAAACGGGGCGAACTCTATCGCGTTGCCAAGCCACCTGGCACTGACCCGAAGAAGTATCGTGTATTTGTTGTCGTCAGCCGTCCTTTGTTACTTGCCTCGCGTTTTTCCACCGTCATCTGTGCGCCGGTTTATTCAACACACGATGGCTTATCGACACAAGTAGCCGTCGGAATCGCTGAAGGACTCAACCACGACAGCAGTATTCATTGTGATGAGTTGGCGAGTCTGCCCAAGTCTGTACTCACGCATTACATTGGTGCCTTGTCGCCGGTTAAACTGGCTGCCTTGAACAAAGCCTTAACCATTGCGTTAGCCTTAGACGAATCAGTTTAACCGTCTTTCATCGTTTCACAGGCCAGTCAAGCACATGGCTACCCAACACTTGCGCCAAACAACGCACCTTTGGTTTGGACGCATCCAAAAAGCACAAAAAGCGCCGTAACTACTCAGGCATACAACGAGTCACCAAACCACAATATACAGTACCACTAACGGGTTGACCTACTGCATATAGGAATCTATAGGGCGAGTTCTCAATAGATTCGGCTTTGAGATCGCTTCGCAACAGGTATATGCGAAGCGAAAATACCCATATGTAGTGGTTTTCAGAATTTCAATCCGCTATTCGGTGGCTGAGTAGTTACTAAATTTTATAATTTCTCTACGCAACGATGTGGTGTGAATGTAGTATGAGTGTCCAGTTACAGTCAGTGGGGTGGGTGCCCATCCCACCGCTGCTTCAGAACCGTGCATACGACATTTCAGGGCTGGAATTACTGCCTGCGCCAGGGATACCCATCTCTAGCAAAGTTACTTTGAAATGCGGAGTTCCGTAGGGCAGCTTTCTTACCTGCCATCGGCGGCGGATATGGAAATCCGCCCTACAAAAACTCCTGGTTTCTATCAGACTTTGCTATCGTTATACTGAATCCTTTATCTGGATGTGGTAAACCGAAAAGGCATCTTTTGACGACACCTACCGCAGCCCCAACGCGGCCAGATTGCGGTAGGAGATCGCCAGACTCTCGAAGGGGTCGCCGGGGCAGATGTCCTGCTCCACCGCGTACCACTCCACATTCGCCTCTTTACAGGCGGCCAGAATCCCCGACCAATTCAGATTGCCCTCGCCCACCTCGGCCATCACCTGCTCCCGGTGGCCGACAATCGTCATATCTTTCAGGTGGATCACCGGCATCCGGTTCGCCATACGCTTGATCCAGTCGATCACATCGCCGCCGCCGTGCTGAATCCAATAGGTGTCCAGTTCGGCCTGCACATAGCGGGGATCGCTCTCGGCGTAGAGGATTTCCAGCCCGTTACGCTTGCCAAAGCGGGCAAATTCAAAGCTGTGGTTGTGATAGCTGAAGGTGAGACCGGCGGCGGCCAGCTTTTGCCCGACAGCCGTGGCGTCGGCGGCAAAGCGGTGATAGCCATCCTCGCCGCTGTCTCGATATTCGGCGGGCATACTGCCCACAGCCACGTGCTTGCACTCCCACAGGTGATGCTCGTCGATCACCGCGATCAGATCTTCCTGGAGTCGGTTCCAGCCGATGTGGGTGATGCAGATGGTGATGCCGTTGTCGTCGGCAATCTGCTTGACTTCGGCCGGCGGGATGGGTCCGATGGCAGAGACCTGGGCGGCTGTGTAGCCAATGGCCCGCACTTTTTTCATACTGGCGGCAAAGTCAGCGACGGACTTGGTGAAATCGCGCACGGTGTAGAGTTGGGCTGCGAGCACAGGGGTTGTCATTGGATCCTCCTGGGGTGGTAGGTATTGGGTATGGGATATTCGGTATTGAACGCTCCAACCACTCCGCTCTAGTAAACACCGCTTGGACGGACAATGCAAATGGGCGAACAGATGCGGAATTTTTTCGATTGCCCACACCGCCGAAATGTGATAAAGTAGAGCGAATTCCACCCTACAAACACAGCCCTTATTTGGCGCTGCAACCAACAATCACTTTTTAAGGAGAGAGAAGATGGCAGGTAATCGCGGAATTGCCTATATCAAGCCCGGCGTTGTCGAAGTACAATCGATTGAGTTTCCCGAGCTGGCCCTCGGCGCACGTAAATGTGAACACGGGGTGATCCTGAGGGTCGTCGCCACCAACATCTGTGGCTCGGATCAGCATATGGTGCGGGGCCGGACGACCGCGCCCGAGGGGCTGATTTTGGGCCACGAGATTACCGGCGAAGTGATCGAGGCGGGTCGGGATGTAGAGTTCATCAAAGTGGGCGATATTGTCTCGGTCCCCTTCAACATCGCCTGTGGCCGTTGCCGCAACTGCAAAGAGGGCAAGACCGGCATCTGCCTGAATGTAAACCCCGCCCGGCCCGGCGCCGCTTATGGCTATGTGGACATGGGCGGTTGGATCGGCGGTCAGGCCGAATATGTGATGATTCCCTACGCCGATTTCAACCTGCTCAGGTTCCCCGACCGGGACCAGGCCATGGCCAAGATTCGGGACCTGACCCTGCTCTCGGACATCTTCCCGACCGGCTTTCACGGGGCTGTCTCGGCAGGTGTGGGGCCAGGGGCTACAGTCTATGTGGCCGGGGCCGGGCCTGTGGGGCTGGCCTGTGCCCACTCCTGCCAACTGTTGGGGGCTGCGGTGGTGATCGTGGGGGATATGATTCCCGAACGGCTGGCCCAGGCCCGCAGTTTTGGCTGCGCAACCATCGACCTGCGCGCCGAAGCCTCTATGGAAGATCAGATCGAAGCCATTCTCGGCGTGCGGGAAGTGGACTATGCGGTGGATTGTGTGGGCTTTGAGGCCCGGGGCCACGGCCACAACCACACCCACGAACAGCCAGCGACTGTCCTCAACTCGGTGATGACTGTGACCCGAGCTGGCGGCGGCATCGGCATTCCGGGCCTCTATGTGACCGGGGATCCGGGCGGTGTGGATGAGAATGCCAAGATCGGGATGCTGGGCATTCGTATCGGTCTGGGCTGGGCCAAATCCCATACCTTCGTCACCGGCCAGTGTCCGGTCATGCGCTATCACCGGCAACTGATGATGGCTATCCTCTACGACAAAGTGCAGATCGCCAAGGCCGTCAATGTCAATGTGATTACCCTGGATGACGGCCCCCGGGGCTACAAGAACTTTGACGGCGGCGCGGCGGTCAAGTACGTTCTGGACCCCCACGGCCTCATCGCAGCCTAAACTGTCAGGCGTAAATTGCTCCCAACGGACGGACTTTCGTGGAAAGTCCGTCCGTTTTTTGCGGCAGAGCAGGGCAATTACAGGCCAGACCAGACGGCTTTCGCCCATACGCATTTTGTGGGTGCATTTCACTTTTTTGGCAATGGGCTGCCCGCTCCGGGCTGGTGCCCCGGAGCTACCAAAGAGCGCCGGATGAACTCCGGCTTGACCCGCCAACCCAGCCCCATTGAGGGGTCCCTTTCAGGGGGCGCTGTTGTGTAGCCGGGGGACTTCATCCCCCGGCGATCTGACCTGCCCTTCTTCTCGCCTTGAAACCGAAACACACCCTTTTTTGCCAAAACTTTAGACAGGTCTTGAGAATCTATGGTATGATATGACTGGCAAATCGATGATTTTTTTCGGGCCAAATAACCACCTCGTGACACTTGGTTTCTACATACTTCTCGAACAAAACAGGAGCGAATCGTATGGCTGACGAAAGCAAATGCCCGGTGACGGGCATGTCCAAAAAACCCGTCGCAGGCGGCGGTACATCCAACCGGGACTGGTGGCCGAATCAGTTGAACCTGAAGGTACTTCACCAGCACTCCGCCCTCTCCAATCCAATGGGTGAGGCGTTCAACTATGCCGAGGAATTCAAAAGCCTCGATCTGGACGCGGTGAACAGCGATCTGCGGGCGTTGATGACCGATTCCCAGGAGTGGTGGCCTGCCGACTACGGCCACTATGGCCCGCTCTTCATTCGGATGACCTGGCACAGCGCGGGAACCTATCGCACAGGCGATGGTCGCGGCGGCGGTGGCACTGGCTCACAACGCTTTGCGCCCCTCAATAGCTGGCCCGACAATGGCAACCTGGACAAGGCGCGCCGCCTGCTCTGGCCCATCAAACAGAAATATGGCCGAAAACTCTCCTGGGCCGATCTGATGATCCTGGCCGGCAATGTGGCCCTGGAGTCCATGGGCTTCAAGACCTTCGGCTTTGGGGGCGGACGTGAGGACATCTGGGAACCGGAAGAAGACATCTATTGGGGCACAGAGACCACCTGGCTGGGGGACAAGCGCTACAGCGGGGAACGGGACTTGGAAAATCCTCTGGCTGCTGTGCAGATGGGCCTGATTTACGTCAACCCGCAGGGTCCCAACGGTGTCCCCAGCGCGATTGCGGCGGCCAAAGACATCCGCGAGACCTTCGCCCGCATGGCCATGAACGACGAGGAGACCGTCGCCCTCATCGCCGGTGGACACTCCTTCGGCAAAACCCACGGCGCTGGTGATGCCGCGCTTGTGGGCCGGGAACCCGAAGCCGCTGCCATTGAGGAGCAGGGGCTGGGCTGGAAGAGCAGCTACGGTAGCGGTAAAGCCGGCGACGCCATCACCAGCGGTCTGGAAGGGGCCTGGACCCCGACCCCGACCACCTGGGACAACAGCTTCTTCGACACCCTCTTTGGCTACGAGTGGGACCTGACCAAAAGCCCCGCTGGCGCCTGGCAGTGGGTTCCCACAGACCCGGCCGCGGCCAACGCCGTGCCCGATGCCCACGATCCTACCAAGAGCCACCCCCCAGTGATGCTGACGACTGACCTGGCTTTGCGCATGGACCCCATCTATGGGCCGATTTCCAAGCGCTTCCATCAGAACCCGGATCAGTTCGCCGATGCGTTCGCCCGGGCCTGGTTCAAACTCACCCACCGGGATATGGGGCCACGTGCCCGCTATCTCGGCCCGCTGGTGCCTGCTGAGGAACTCATCTGGCAAGACCCGGTTCCTGCTGTCGATCACCCACTGATTAATGCCCAGGATATCGCCGCCCTGAAGGCTCAGATTCTGGCTTCGGGCCTCTCCGTCTCCCAACTGGTCTCGACCGCCTGGGCGTCGGCCTCCACCTTCCGCGGCTCGGACAAGCGGGGCGGTGCCAACGGCGCACGCGTCCGCCTGGCGCCCCAGAAGGATTGGGGAGTCAACCAACCGGCCCAGCTAGCGGCTGTGCTGCAAACCCTGGAAGGTATCCAGAGCAAATTCAACAGTGCCCAGTCCGGCGGAAAAAGGGTCTCTCTGGCTGACCTGATTGTGCTGGGCGGTTGTGCCGGCGTCGAAGCTGCGGCCCAGAAGGCGGGACAGACGGTGACGGTTCCCTTCACACCCGGACGCACGGATGCTTCCCAAGCCCAGACCGATGTGGAGTCGTTTGCTGTGCTGGAGCCAGCCGCAGACGGTTTCCGCAACTACCAGAAGACCCAATACAGCGTATCCGCAGAGGAACTGCTGGTGGATAAGGCCCAATTGCTGACCCTGACCGCGCCGGAGATGACGGTGCTCGTCGGCGGCCTGCGCGCACTGGCTGTCAATGTGGGCGGCTCTGCCCACGGCATCTTCACCGACCGGCCAGGGACCCTCAGCAACGACTTCTTCGTCAACCTGCTCGATATGGGCACGGCGTGGAATCCGGTTTCGGAAGCCGGAGATGTCTTTGAGGGCCGGGATCGGGCATCGGGTAATGTGAAGTGGACTGGAACCCGGGTCGATCTTATCTTCGGTTCCAACTCCCAGCTCCGGGCCATTGCCGAAGTCTACGGCTGTGCAGACTCGCAGGAACGCTTTGCGCGTGACTTTGTGGCCGCGTGGAGCAAAGTGATGGAGCTGGACCGCTTCGATCTCGCTTGATTGGGGTGAATGTCCGCAACGTGTGTGAACTCCAGAGATAAGAAGGGCGGCGGTTCCAAGCAGAGTGAATCGCCGCCCTTTTCGATCTTTGAGACCGGCTATATGGGGGAAGAGCAAACAGATGAACGAAGCTGATCGCAATGCACTGATCACATTTCCTGTTTTGATAGTCATCGGTGTTCTGGTGGCCTGGGCGGGCAGCCAGGGGGGTGGGCTGATCGCTGGCATTCCCCTCTTTGCCCTCTCCGTCGGGCTGGCCTTTGTCATCCAATGGCTGGTTTTTCTCCCTGCCTATTGGCAGCAGACCGAAAAGTTTTTTGATCTGACAGGCAGCCTGACCTATATTTCTGTGACGATTCTGGCCCTTCTGTTTAGTCCGGCAGCGGATGCCCGGTCGCTTCTGCTGGCCGCGCTGGTCATAATCTGGGCCGTTCGTCTGGGCAGCTTTCTCTACAGCCGCATCCACAAGGCAGGCAAAGACGACCGTTTCGATGAGTTGAAACCCTCTTTCTTCCGCTTCCTGAATGTCTGGACCATCCAGGCCCTGTGGGTCACCTTTACCGCGGCGGCTGCGCTGGTAGCGATCACGACCACCACCCGCAAAGAATTGGATATCTTTGCCATTGTCGGTCTTCTGGCGTGGGCCATCGGCTTTGGTATTGAGGTGATGGCCGACTCCCAAAAGAGCCGCTTCAACGCGGACCCAGCCAACAAAGGCAAGTTTATCAGCACTGGTCTCTGGTCACGCTCCCGCCATCCCAACTACTTTGGCGAGATTGTCCTTTGGGTGGGTGTGGCGCTGATCGCTTTGCCCGTTCTGCAGGGCTGGCAGTGGGTGGCTCTGATCTCGCCTCTCTTCGTCACGCTGCTGCTGACTCGTGTCAGCGGTGTGCCCCTGCTGGAGGCAAAGGCGGACAAGAAGTGGGGTGGACAGAAGGCGTATGAGGCTTACAAGAAAAACACCCCCGTCCTGATTCCACGGCTCTGATTCTTGTGAGGGGATGGAGTGTGTCAATCAAAAATGCCCGCACGTCATTCCCCGACGTGCGGGCATTTTTTGTTGGGTGATTTTGGAAAAGCGTCAATTTTACATCCGCCATTCCTCGTTCTCTACCCCGCCAACCCCTCCAACCGTTCCACCATCCCCGCCAGTACCCCAAATGTCTTCTCCACCGGCTGCGGGCTGGTCAGGTCTACCCCAGCCAGGGCGAACAGCTCTTTGGGATAGAGCGAACTGCCCGCGCTGAGGAATTGCCGATAGCGCTCCGCTGCGTCCGCCGCGCCCGCCGCGCCGGATGTAATTCCCTCGGCGATGGCGTGGGCCGCGCTGATGCCCACAGAATATTGGAAGGTGTAGTAGGGCATATACAAATGGAGAAACTGGGACCAGGTGCTGGCCGTGCGGGGGCGGTCGTCGGTCAAGGCGTCGCCGTAGCCTTCGGCGAAGAGGTCGGCGCAGGTTTCGTTGAAGAAGTGGGCGGTCAGGGGCTGGCTCTTTTCGGCCTGGGTGTAGACCGCCAACTCAAAGCGGGCCAGGGTGGGCATAATAAAGAAGTAGCGATGAAAAGTGATCATCGCCTCGTCGATCAGGGCCAGTTGGAAGTTGGCGTCGTCCGGCTTCTCGGCCAGCAGATAGGCCCGCAATAGGGCCTGGTTGAAGTTGGAGGCCGTCTCCGCGGCGGTCATCGAATAGTCGGCGTAGAGTTCCGGCTGGACGCTGTCGGCGAAATGGCTGTGCATGGAATGGCCCAACTCGTGGGCCAGAAAGCTGGCCGAGGGCAGGTCGCTCTGATAGCTGAGCCAGAGGAAGGGGTGGACATTCTTGGCGCGTAGCGATTGCGCGCCCTGGCGCTTGCCCGCGTTGGGCGACCAATCCACCCAGCGCTCCTCGCCACAGGCCCGGGCCAGCATGTCGGTATATTCTTGCCCCAACGGGCGCAGACTCTCCACCAGCCACCCCACCGCCTGGCGATAGTCCACCCGCACCGGCTCCTTTGCCATGGGCGCCCAGATGTCGTAGGGGTGGATCGTCTCTACGCCCAGGATGCGCCGCTTGGCTTCCCAATAGCGATGCCAGATGGGCAGATGCTTCTGGAAGGTTTCCAGGAGGGTATGGAATACCGAGAGGGGCGTGTTGAACGGTTCCAGCATAGAGGCCAGCACACTGTCGTAGCCCCGCACCCGCGCGCTGAAAACCGACTGCTTCACGTGGGCGATATAGTTGCTGGCCAGTGTATTCTGCATCCCGATATGGCCGTCGCTGAAGCTTTCCCAGGCTGTGCGTCGTCGGGTGCGATCGCTGTCTTGAATCCCCGTAGGCGGGAGTGTCGTCTGGCGCACGGGATGGGCCGCGCCCTGGATGTCCACCGCGTCGGCGAATTTGAGATCGCTGTTGGTTAGCTCGCTGAAGGTCTGAAAGGCCGTGCGGAAGGGATCGCTGAGCATCCCCAGAATCTCCTCCACTTCGCCGGAACGCCGGTGGGCCTTCTGGCGCAGCAGATCGTCGAAGTAGTGGGCGTAGAGTCGCAGCCCCGGCTCCATCTCTCCCCAACCCCGCAGAGTATCCCCCAGCTCCATCAGCTCTGGCTCGGCAAAGGCCGTGGCCGCGCTGAACTGGCCTATCAGCCCGGATGCCTGGCCCAGTTTGCCCTTGGCCACCCCGTCGTTTGTGTCCACGACTGTGTGCATATAGGGATAGAGTTGTAGCCGCAGTGTCCGCCGTCGGTAGGCACTGGAGGCTTCCAGCCAGGTCGCCACTATGGCGGGACCCTCGGCCAGCCGCCCGGCAAATGCGGTCAGGCTGGGCAGATCGGCTTGTAGGGCCTCGAATTCCATCTGCCAGGCATCCCAGGAGGGGAAGACCGAAGCCACATCCCAGGTGCTTTCCACCGGTGCGTCTTTGCGGAGAAGGATAGTTGTGCTCATCATTGATTCGATCCCTTTGTGATTTGTCAGAAAAGTTCTTGCTGCGCTGTCGTGCATCCAGGGGATGATTTTCAGGGCAGGCGGATTCCAGCCAGCATAAGTGCTGCCGGTAGGATACAGTTTCGCCGCGAATCGCGCAACATTTGGCCCTGGGCCGGATGTGATCGATGTCACTTTTTGTGGTACATAGCGCTACTGACAGCGAAGCCAGTTTGTGATAAGCTATTGCCACCGCTGCCCAACCGCTGCCCAACCGCTACCGGTGTCTGTTTCAGGAGATGACCCATGCCCGTCCGTCTACACTTCGTCACCCGCGTCTTCATCCGTATCCTTTTCGCCTTCGCCGTCACTTTTTCTGTCTTTCCGGCGGATTCCACCCCTCTGCACGGCCAGGCCAACCAACTGCCCAATCCCATTCTCTTTGTCACCCAATTCCCGATTGCTGCCGACTTTACCACCATCGGCGCGGTCTTTGGCAACCACCGGGCGGATATGGATTCGGTAGCCCGCGGCGGCGACCTCTGGATTCGCTACCCGGACGGAACCCAGAAGAATCTAACTGCGGCCGCGGGCTACGGTATGGCTGGGATGCAGGGCGCGACCGCCATCGCTGTGCGCGACCCGTCGGTGCATTGGGACGGCACAAAGGCACTTTTCAGTATGGTCATCGGCGCGCCGACCCAGCAGTATCAGGTCAATAGCTACTACTGGCAACTCTACGAAATCACGGGTCTAGGCCAGAACCAGACGCCGGTCATCACAAAAGTGTCCAACCAGCCCGCCAACTTCAACAACATCAGCCCCATCTACGGCACCGACGACCGCATCATCTTTACCACAGACCGGCCCCGGGGTGGCGAGGCCCATCTCTACCCCCAACTGGACGAATACGAAGAAGCGCCGACAGTCAGCGGCCTCTGGAGTTTGGACCCAACCACGGGCGATCTCTTCTTGCTCAACCACGCGCCCTCCGGCGATTTCACCCCCTCCATCGACAGCTTTGGGCGGGTGCTCTTTACCCAGTGGGATCACTTGCAGCGGGATCAGCAGGCGGACAGTGACAACGAAGCCGAGGCAAATGGGGGCGCTTGCACCTATTGCACCTTCAACTACAGCAGCGAAGCGCTGAATTCGGTGGCCCTGACCAACCGGGCTGAGGTCTTCCCCGAACCCAGGGTTGAACCAGAGGGGGGCGGCAGCGTCTTGACCGGCCATCGGTTCAACCACTTCTTCCCCTGGACCATCAACGAAGACGGCACAGAAAGCGAAGTGATCAACCACCTGGGCCGCCACGAACTGCACGGCTATATCCCTGGGGGGCGCACAGACGACAACAATATCGAGGAGTTCTACGGCCAATACAGCCGCTTCAACCCCAACAGCGCAGAAAACTATCTGCAAATTAAAGAGGACCCCACCAGCCTAGGCCACTACTTTGCTGTGAATGCGCCTGAATTTGCCACCCACGCCGCGGGCCAGATTGTGCGCCTGGACGCGCCGCCCACTGTGGACGCCGACCACATCGCCCTGGTCTATGTCACCCACGAGGAGACCCGCTCCACTAGCGACAACCCCAGCGCGGATCATTCCGGCCTCTACCGGGACCCACTGCCCCTCTCCAATGGGCGGCTGATGGCCACCCACACCGCCGAGACCCGGGAAGATCGCAACGACGGCAGCACGGCCAGCCCCCGCTCCCGCTACGATTTTCGTCTGCGCTTTGTGGCCGACCGGGTTGATGGCATCTTCGAGGCCGGGGCCGAGGTGACAACCGGCATCAGCGAGACGATCAGCTTTTGGAGTCCTGATGTGAAGGTGACTTACAGCGGATTTCTCTGGGAATTGCAGCCGGTAGAGGTGCGTTCGCGCGTGCGCCCGCCCCGGCTGACTACCCCTCTGCAGGCGCCGGAGCTACAGATTTTGGCCGAAGAAGGGGTTGCGTTGGCCGATTTGCAGGCCTATATGCGCCAGCGCAACCTGGCCCTGGCCGTCAGCCGCAATGTGACTGTGCGGGATGATTTCGACATCCAACAGCCCTTCAACCTGCGGGTGCGGGGTGGCGGCGCGGAGACAATCGGCAAACCGGGCACGGTCTATGAGGTTGCCTATATGCAATTTTTTCAGGGGGATCAGATACGGGGATTGAGCTTTGGCGGCAACGAGCCCCGGGACGGTCGCCGGGTATTGGCCCAATATATGCATGACGCCGAAGCCCTGGCCGCCAATACACTAGACGAGGATGTGCCGTCCAGCGTGGAGATCGCGACCGATGGATCGATGGCGGCCTTTGTTCCGGCCCGGCGTGCCATGAGTTGGCAGCTAACCGACGGCGAGGGGAACGGTGTGGTGCGGGAGCGCTATTGGCTCACCTTTCAGCCTGGCGAAGTGCGGGTCTGCGCTGCCTGCCACGGGCTGAGCGACAAAGACCAGAAGGGCAATCTCTCGCCCCAGAACCCGCCGGAGGCCCTGCGCCAATTGCTGCAAGCGTGGAAGCTCAGCCAGCCAGCCACCACGGCGACCGCGACCCCGACCACAACCGCCACAAGGGCTGCCACAGCTACGGCTACAGCTACAGCTACAGCGACCCCAACCGCGACTCCGTCGGCTACCTCTCCCAGCAACGGGACACCGACCGTTACATCTACACCGTCTGCGACACCTACTGGGACTGCAACAGCCACTGTCACCGCGACGCCGACAACAACACCCACTGCGACGCCTACATCAGCCAATACGAATATAGAAAAGTCGTCTGTCTATTTGCCCAGCGTGCAACGATAGAAAATCGCATAGGCTATTCCAAATTGCGTAGGAAGTAACGTCAGCCGGGAACAACAATGCCGATAAATGGGATGAGAAGATTGACTCTCTTCTTATCCCACTTATCGGCATTCTACAAAGAGAAAATAATCGCCACGACCTACGCCATACGAGATACGCAGTACGCTGTCACCTACTCAATCACCCCATCCACCACATAAATCACCCCATTGGCCGCCTCAATCGGCCCGGTGCTGACGGAAAAGCCATTCACCGTAAAACCGTCCGCGCCGTCCGGATCCAAACGCAGCAATCGGTTGTCCAGGGTGGTGATATGCTTTGTGCGGGTACTCACCCAATCCGGGCGCAGTCGACCTTTTGCCACCTGTCCAGAGAGCAAGCTAAGCGCCCGCGCCGGGTCCAGCAGCAGTTCATCCTGGGTTTCCAGGGGCAGTGCGTCAAAAGCATCGTTGGTGAACGCAAAAAGGGTGTACGCGCCTGCACTCTGCAACGTGTCGGCCAGCGATGTCTGGCCCAGCATATCCCGGAAGGCTTGCAGGCTGGCCTGCCCTGCGGCCACTTCCAGCAGGTTGTCGGCGACGGGTGCGCCGCTGATAGGCGCGCCACCGGCTGGCGATGGGCTGGACTGGATAAGGGGGCGGGATGGGGGGGCAATGGATGGGAGAGAAGCGGCAGGCGGCAGAATCAGCCGTTGACCGCTGACCAGCCGGTTGCAGTTGAAGAGGCCGTTGGCGGCACAGATGGCCGCGTAATAGCCCCGGTTGCCGTAGACCGCCTGGGCAATCGTACCCAGCGTCTCCCCAGGGCGGACAATCCAGAGTGTGCTGCCCAGACCGGGCAACGTGCGGGGATGGGTATAGACGGCCTGGGCTTGCTCTCCTTCGTCCACCAGCACGCCATTCTGCACAGTCAGCCGGTAGCCTACCGAAAGCGCGTGCGCGTGTTGGTTGACTACCAGCCAATAGCGCTCCAGCGGCTGCGCAATCGTGGCTGTCCACAGCGGGGGCGCACCGTCCCGCTCGATAAGTGTACCGGCGGCCCGGTTCGGCTCGAACTCCGGGCGCGACCCGCTGATCGCCTGGGTGCGGAACTGCTCTTCGTCGAAAAGCCAAAAGTTGAAACTGTCCAGCAGGAGAATCTGTTCCGCCGGGTCGTAGACCATTTCGATTGAGATGGGCAGACCTGTGTCCACCACTTCCAGCAGGAAAAAGTCCTGGGCGTAGCGTTTGTCCAGCAGGCCACGCACTGCCGAGGCGCGCAGGGGTGGGAGCGGCGTAGGCGTAGGGAGCGGAACGGGCGTGGGGCCAGGCACTGCCACCAGCGGGAAGACGTCACTGCCGTCACCAACCGGGCCAGGTGCGCTGCCAGCAATTACCTGTCCACCGTTATCGCTGAAGCCTCCATTGGTGGCGCGCAGGGTATAGCCCATGGGCAGGATCGAATTGTTGTAGACGACGACGTAGAAAGTTCCGGGAACGGGCGCGCCGATGGTGGCTTGCAGGCGTCTGCCTTCGCCGGACAGTTGGTTGCCTGCGGCCACGCTCACCGCGCCAGGAAGCTCTCCGCTGCGGAAACGGTCGTAGCCGATCTGGTCAAAGACGAAGAAGCCGGAATTGTCGTCCAGTTCCCAGCGCCCTTGGGGCGAGTATTCGAGCAAAATGACTATCGGTTTGGCCGGGTCCCAGGCAGAGAGGGTGAGGATATGGCGGGTATAGGGACTATTGAGCGTACCGCGCACCAGCGCTTCGCCGGTCACGGGGGATTGGGCCAGGAGGGGATGGGCGGAGATGAGAAGGATCAGCAAAGAGATGACGCAGGAGAGCAGCCATTTGTTACGCAGCGACAACGCTTGAGGTTCATAGCTCACAATGACTTTGCTCGTAGACACAAATAGTCCGACAATTTAATAATCTTGTTCAACTATTATTCGAAAACAACTGCGGTAAACTTGCTACATAACGTACTGGTTTGTTTTGTCTTTTTACTACATCTTCGTCGACAAGGCGCTGTAGCCACGCCTTAGCCTGAGCGTTTGACACATCCAGCGCGACAGCAACCTCGACGTCCTTCATCGGAACTTTCAAAAGCCGCTGAGTTACTACTTCACGCACCGCTGTAAACAGAGCATCTGCTGGGCTGCACTCCGTCTGTGTCACTGTGTTGGTCGTATTAGCCTTTGGTTCTTGTGTCATCAATGGCGACTCCCCGTTCACGCTTTCTAACACTGACAACCTTTCATCAATGATTGGAGGTGTAGGCAGTGTGTCAAGCGGCCCATCGGTTGAAAATAGTGAGAGACCGGGCTGAAGCGATGCCGAAGTAGTTGGTGCGACTGTTGGCGTGACTATATCAAACACGGCCTCGAACGCATCCACATCTTGCGGATTCGGCCAAGGGATGGCCCCCCTATTTCTTAGGGCATCAAGACCGGGAGAAAAATCTCCCGTTGATCGCACATAGATGGGAACCAACCGGAGTTTGTCCAGTTGTTCGGTTGCGCCAGCCCAGGTACCGCCCATATTGAGATCGGAATTCACCACCAATGAAGCATCGGCCAACGCATAGATCAGCTTATTGCGTTGCATGGCATTACCAACGTTAAAGCCAGCGATCGGATCGTAGGGCGAGATCAGCACCAACTGACCGTTGATCAGCAGATCGCGGTGTTCGCGGTTCATAGTAGTTTTCTCAAGACTATCCGCAAGAACACCAATGACTTTGCCGCCTGCCTCCAACGCACCCCGCATGGCCGCTTGGTCAATGCCCTTTGCTCCCCCAGAGACGAGCGTCTTGCCTGCACGGGCTGCGAGTCGGCCGATGTCCATCGTATAACCAATCAACAAGTCATCCACATAACGCGATCCAACTACGGCGAGTCCGCCGGTTTCTAGAAAACTGATATTGCCACAGCCGTACAGCACTGCAGGTGCGTCTTCCCGCAATCGCGTCTTCAAGCGCTGTGGGTAGTCAGCATCTGCACGACTGACCACCCACAGAGCGCGGGCTTGCCAATGCTCGTACACCTGGCTCAATAGAAAACCGCGCCCCAACAAGCGCTGTAAGCGGCCTTCTTCAACAACGGGTTGGCAGGCACGCAGCAGACTTGCCGCATCAGGAGACAACAAATCTGCGGGCTGGCGCTGCATTTCACGCAGGTGACGAGCCAGGCGTTTATACTCACCAGGCGACAGAAGGTCTGGCGACAAAGTGGAACGTCCGGCGAGTAACGGTGCTGTCAACAGAAGAATCGCTTGGGTGTTGGGTGAAAGAGATGGCGTCATTGGTCATGCCCCGTTTGCGAAAGCGCTATCGGCCATACCTCGCCGCTGCCGTTTCTGCGTAAGAGCCACGCTGACACAGTTAGTGTCCAGCGCGAATCCACCATATCGTCTACCAACAGCACTGGACCACGCGGAATCGGCTGACCAGTAAGATCGAGTGAACCATCAATGTTGCGCGCCTGTTGAGTACTGTTTGCTATCGTTTTCTGTTCGGGCCTGCTGTCTGTCTTTGCAATTACTCTATGAAACGGTAGACCCAGTACCGTAGCCAAACGTTGTGCGAAGTTCGGCACGAGATTGGGGTGGCGTAACGACGGAACGCAGGCTACCCAGGTCGGTGTGGGTTGCGGATTCCACTCGCGAATCATACTCACGCAAGCCGCGACCAAATCATCGGCAAAGTGGCTGTCGCGGTACTTGCCTTGCCTGACGATACTACCCCAGCCAGCATCACCCCAAATACAGAGCGCCTTGCCCGGCTGCGCTTGCAAGTTTTCGGGAATTCGTCCACTCACATGGTATTGCGGCATACCGCCCGTGGGCCACTGGCGTCGGGGATCGATCGGCAGACTGGTACGGCGTAGAAAAGCGACTGCTTCTCGAACAAGCGTTGCATTCACGTTGGTCGGCAACGGGGCCAGCGGAGGAGGGGTGGCAGCACCCGGATCGCCATCGAGCGCTCGGATAAGAAAACCCATATGTTCGCCGAAGGGCAAGCTGACATACTCCTGCATCTGCCGGTGTTCGTCGCGACGCAATGCGGTGAGTCGCTCCGCACGCTCCCAGAATCCATTACTTAGCCTTGCAGCCGTGAGTTGCCACTTGCTTCCTTGTTTGGCGATGGGTGCGGGCGATTCAAGAGAGAGCAGTGCGATCGTCTTCTCGACACGCCCCTTGCTCAAGTTCACTCGGCCCAGAAGTTCGGGGACAGATAGTCCGCTGGACTCACTCTCAAGCGCATCCAGCACATCAGCGACCTCTTGCCGGGTCGGGAAGGCACTCCTGATGAACCAGTCAGTGATACTCGCTTCTTCTTCGCCACTCAGCAAGACACCGTAGGCGGAGTCCAGTGCGCGCCCTGCGCGGCCTACCTGCTGGTAGTAGGCGACAACCGAGCCTGGCATCTGATAATGAATCACAAATGCTAGATCCGGCTTGTCATAGCCCATGCCGAGGGCCGTGGTGGCAACGAGTGCCTTCACTTGATTGTGGAGTAGTGCTAGTTCCAGTTCTTGCCGGCGATCACCCGTTTCACCCGTGTAGGCTTCGACATTGAAGCCCCGAGTTTTCAGCCAGTCAGCTACTTGGTTAGCATCATGCACCGTCAGCGTGTAGATGATGCCGTGGCCGTGAAGCGTGGCGAGTTGCTCTGCCAACCAGGCCAATCGCTCAGCTTGACTTGGCAGACGTATGGCTTGTAGCGACAATGAAGTACGGTTCAGGTCGCCGCGTGACACTTCCAACTTCGGACCCAGCACTGCAGCGAGATCCTCCATCACGCGGTTATTAGCTGTTGCCGTGGTAGCCAGAAGTCGCAAATTAGGTGGCAAGGTTCTGACAATCCGTTCCAGCAGTCGATAGTGCGGACGGAAGTCGTGGCCCCAATCGGAAATACAGTGAGCTTCGTCGATCACCAGCAGCGATATCTGCGCTGCGATGCCAGCCAAAACCTGTGTGCGGAACCGTTCGTTCGCCAGCCGCTCGGGCGATATCAGCAGAATGTCGATCTCATTGCGATTGAGCCTGGCTTCAACTTCAGCCCACTCGTCCTGGTTGTCGGAGTTGATCGTAGCGGCACGCACTCCCATACGTTCTGCTGCCGCGATCTGATTTCGCATCAAAGCGAGCAGTGGCGATATCAGCAAAGCCGGACCGTTATCTTGCTCACGCAGCAATTTGGTGGCGATAAAATAGACGAAACTTTTGCCCCATCCAGTCTTTTGAACGACCAGCAAGCGACCCCGGCCTTCAACGATGTGGCGAATTGCATCCTCCTGTCCGTCGCGGAAGGTAGCGCCCGTTAGCCCCGACCCCTGTCTAAGGAGTCGCAATGCTCTGTCCGTGTGGTACATCATTCCTCCTCGCAAGACTGAGTTTGGGCATACTATCCGACACAGATCATACCACCTTTTCCCTGTGCTGACCATCTCGCACAATCCGCCTGACTGAGCTACCCATGCCGCGCCGACGCCGTCCGCATGGCTCTATTGCGCCGCAACGTCCACCAGAGCCAAATCCCACCGGGTACCAGATTGAACCAGAACATCAGCCAGAGGGTGGCTGAAATGCCCAGATGATCCAGCGCCAGCCCGGTCCAGGCGGCGCCGATGGCCGAGGCCAGGGCAAAAATGGCGAATTCGGTGGCGAAGACCCGCCCGCGTACAGCAGCCGGCACATTTTGCAGCAGCAGTTGGGTGGCAAAGACCCAAACCACCCCACCGCCAAAGCCCCGAATGAACATTCCCAGATTAACGCTGTAGAAATCGGCCAGGGGCGCCAAAACCAGCAGCCCGACTGATGTCAGCCCGTAGAAGATCGCGATCGACTTGCGCAGGGGACCATCCCGATCTCCGCTCCACCGGCGGGCCACAATCGGCCCCACCCCTGTGCCGATGCCAAAAATCATCAAAAAGATGCCCAGACTCAGGCTGCCCCCCTCCCCGATGACGAAGACCTGCTCGGCAATCGCTACCTGCACCACATTGAAACCGCCCGCCACCGCCAACCCAATCAGCCCTTTCTGGCTGGCAATCATCAAAATATCCCGCTCCCGGTTCAGGTAGCTCAGCCCCTCTAGATACTCGCCCAGGGCAGCGCGGATACTTTTGCCCTGGCGACCCTGAACAGGCTGGGCGCGGTAGCGTACCTGCCAGATGAAGAAGGCCGAGAGCAGAAAGGTCAGTGCATCCAGCACGAAGGATGTGTAGACGCCCCAGGTCCCCGCTACCAGACCGCCGATAGCCGCACCAAAGGCCATCATCACCGACCAGGTGGCGGAGCTGACGGCGTTGGCCGCGCCCAGCCGTTGGGGGGGAACCACATCAGGCAGGATGGCATTCTTGGCCGGGTCGAAGAAGCCGCTGACCCCCAGTTGCAGGGCGGTCAGCACATAGAGCAGCCAGACCATTTCGGCGCTGCGTACAAACAGAAAACAGAGGACGATGCCCGCGCGCATCAGGTCTGATACGACCAGAATTGTGCGCCGGTCATAGCGATCGGCCACCACCCCGGCTATCGGGCTGACGAGGAACGGGGCCAGCATCCGCACCACAAAGAGGCCGCTTAGTGCCACCCCGGAGTCGGTGAGGGTCGCGATCAGCGCGGCCGAGCCGATCAGATTGAACCAATCGCCCAACAGGCTGACGACCTGGCCCAGCCAGAGATTGCGAAAGTCCGGGTTTTCCCGGACCAGTTCGATGTATTGATTAGACGAGCGGGCAGTTGTTTGGGGCATAGTAGAAGATGAAAGGATGAAAAGATGATGGGAATAGATGAAGGTAGGATACTCAGCCCGTCATCCTCTCATCTTTTCTGTCACGGCACCGGTGGGGAAAGCACCTGATCAATCGTGTATATCGTTCCATTGCTGGCGTTAACAGGTGTTCCGACTACTGGTCTCCCGTTGACCAGCAGTCTGCCGCCGACTGCCCGTTCTATACGCACGGTCGTGCCTTCCAGGGTTGGGAGATCGACCGGCCCCGACGCTGCAATAGTGGAATCAAAGGATTGCAGCAGGACATGATAGGAGAGAATCTGCTCCAACACCTGCTTGTTCGCCATCCACTTGGTTAAATTGGTCTCCATCACCGGAGCAAAGGCTGAATCCGATGGAACAAAGAGCGTAAATGGACCTGCGGCTTCCAATAAGGAGAAGAGGCCAGTCGATTTCCACAGGGTGACAAAAACACTCATCCCGCGTGATTGTTCAAGGGTGGGGACCAGGCCCAGGCTGCTTGTCTGTGCCGCCGTAGACGGGGTGGCCGTCACTGCTTGTGACGGGGCGACGGCTGGGGGTACAACTGCCACCGTCGCCTGGGGAGCAGCGCCATCGGGCAGCCGCAAGATCTGACCGACGCTCACTGTGTTGCAATCACCCAGCCCGTTCAGAGTGCAAATTTCCCGGAAGCGTTGAAAGTCGCCGTAGAGTTTCTGGGAAATCGTGCCCAGTGTGTCGCCCGCCGCGACTGTATAGGTGCCTCCGCTGTTGTTCGTCGTGCTGCTGGCGGGTGCGGCGACCACGGGTTGAGTCCCAGCCGGTGCCGACGTTGCGTTGGCCGCGACCGCCGGGGACGCTGGCGCAGCCGCACCATTCAACACCGCCAGCGCAGGTGTTGATAAGCGCTGGCCGATTTCGATTACATCACAATTGGCGATGCTGTTGTAGCGGCATAGTTGGGCGTACAGAGTCAGATCGCCATAAACCGTTTGGGCGATCAGACTCAGCGTTTCGCCTGCTTGTACGGTGTGTACCCGATCGCCGCTGACATCCCGACTGGCCGCCGCCGATTGGCTTTGGGGCTGGGCCAGGGAAACAGCCGGGGCGGTGCTAGATTCTGGCTGGGTGGTGACCGGGGCTGGGCTGTTCTCTTCCCCAGAGAAGACGCCGTTTTCCACTGAAAGACGGAAGTTCATGGGAATATTCGTATCGTTATAGATTACAACCGTATATTCCCCGGATGGTTGATCGATTACCGCCACCAATTCGTTGGCCGCTCGGTCGGAGACTTGGCTGCCTGCGGCCAGATTGTTGTCAATCAGACTGGCACCAGCAAAAAAACGGCGCAAGCGATCCCCATCCAGCACAAAAAATCCGGATCGACGGCGTAGCTCCTGCTGGTCCTGGGGATCAAAGACCATCACAACCCGCATAGGTTGTCCCAGAATCAGCGGTTGCACGCTTACATAGCGCTTGTCAAAGGTAAGCGTGCCTTGAATGACGCCATCTTCGGCAGACAAGGGTTGGGCCGCCAAGTGGCGAGCAGGCAACAGCGAGGCAACCAGACACACGATAAGAAGGAGAACCAATTTTGACTGGGCCATAAAACCATAGACCTTTTCTGTTTTGATTTTATTTTTGGTTCAACATCTATTTCAATTTTACCAGCCCGACCACATCCAGGCTACCCCAGACCGCACATTCATTCGTCCAGCGTTTGCGCAGACTGCTGTCGATCTCTCCAGCGGCCAGAGCCGCTTCGGTCTCGGCGTCGCAACGCAGTTCCACACCGAAACTGTGGGTGGTGCGTCCCGCGCCGCTGATGCGGGTGCGCAGATTCTTCAGCCCCTCCACCGCGGCGTGGATTTCCGCATCCACCCGATCCCCCCGACGCAGAGTGCCCTCTTCGCCGTCGGCCTTGCCGTCCTGCAAACGCAACAGCCGCCAACGCCAGGTGATGGGATCGTTCTCCTCCTCCTGGATGGCTTGCACATTCAGGGCAAAGTCAGCTTTGCTGGTCAGGGCATCTTTGAAAAAGCGATGCACGTCCGCAAAAGTGCGGCTGAAACGGGCCGGGGGCAGATCGTTGCGCACCTGACGGCCATAGCTCTTGCTGGTCAGCCGTTCGTCCAGAATCGCCACTACCCCTTTGTCATCCGTGCGGCGGATGAGCCGTCCAAAGCCCTGTTTCAAGGCCAGCCCCATCAGCGGCAGCATATATTTGCCAAAGCTGCTGCCCTGGGCCGCGTCGTCCAGCACTTTCATGCGCGCGCTGTGCAGGGGATCGCCAGGGGTGGGGAAGGGCATTTTGTCCAGCACCACCAGACTTAGATCGTCGCCGGGCAGGTCCACACCTTCCCAGAAGGATTTGGTTGCCAACAGAACGCTGTGGGGTGTTTTTTTGAACCACTCCAGCAGCGCATCCCGGGGGTAGTCGCCCTGGGCGCGCATGGGCCAGATGCTTTGGGCCAGACCTTCACGCACATGCTGCAACCCGCTCCAGTTGGTAAAGAGACAGAGTGCCCGCCCCCGACTGGCTTCCAATAGCCGTTCGATCTCGGCAGAGACCGCATTGTAGTAGATATCTTTGGCCCGCCAGTCGTAGGCAGGCAGTGAGGGCTGGTAGAGCAGGGCCTGGTTGGGGTAGTCAAAGACCGTATCCACCACCAGATCGATGGAGCCTTCCTCTACACCACAGCGGGCCTTGAAATGCTCGAAATGGCGGTCGGTAGCCAGTGTCGCGCTGGTGCAGATCACACTCTTTTCTTCGAGTCCAAAGAGATATTCCTGCAGCAGACCGGCGGGGTCGATGGGGGCAGCGTGCAGACGCAGGCTGATGCGCTGTCCCCGCACCCGCTCGGCGTAGCGCACCATCCGTTCGTCATGCTTGCTGGTTGCCACGGCCTCCAGTTTGGCACAGAGCGAACCCAACCCTGTCAGGGCCAGTTCGTAATGAGCCTTGGCCTGGGCGTTGGGGTCTTTGGGGTCTTTGGGGTCCGGGGTCGGGTTGGACGGTTCGTCGGCCTTCTGATAGGGATTTTTTAGCCGCATCTCGTCTTGCAGAGCTTTGACCTGACCAGCCAGGCTTTTCAGCCCTTCCAAGTTCGGCTCGATGCGAAAGACATTTTCGTTGCTCAACCGGTCCGCCTCGGAAAAGGCGAGCAGACTCTGCATGCGCAGTTCGTCCAACCGGTCGGCGTCCACGTGTTCTTTGAAGGTGTTGTGGGTCAGTAGTTGGGCCAGCGCGTAGTCGCTTACCTCCACCTCGTAGACAGAAGTGGCTGTGGCTTCCAGCTGGTGGGCCTCGTCCACCACATAAATCGAGCCTTCGGGCAGGATGCCATAGCCCATCTCGCCCAGTTGGAGGGCAGTGAGGAGCAGGTGGTGATTGGTGATCAACACCTGGGCCTGGCGGGCTTTGTCCCGCATAAAATTGACAAAGCAAGCGTCGTTGAAGTGGGGGCAGTTGCGGTGGATGCAGTCGTCCGGGTAGCTGACCAGCCGGGGGCGCAGGTCGCTTTCCAGCAGGAAAGGCAGATCGTCCACGTCGCCGGTGTCGGTGGTATCCAGCCATTTGTGCAAAAAGGCGATCTGCTCGTTCTCCCGGTCATACAGCGCCAGCATCCGCTGCTCTTGCTTCTCCTTCTCCCATTTCAGCGTGCAGACGAAATTGCTGCGTCCTTTGACCAGCACAGCCGAAATATCTTTCTTCAACACCTGGCGCAGAAAGGGGATGTCTTTTGTATAGAGCTGGCTTTGCAAGGATTTATTCGCGGTGGCGATGACAACTGTGCGCCCGCTGAGCAGAGCGGGCAAGAGATAGGCGATGGATTTGCCTGTGCCGGTGGGGGCTTCAATCAGCGCAGTGCGCTTGTTCAGCACAGCCTGCTTGACGGCTTCGGCCATCTGTAACTGGCTAGGGCGCAGTTCATACCCACCTAGTACCTGGGCCAAGGGACCGCCCGCGCCAAAGAAGTCGGCCAGATTGGTCGTCTCCAGGAGCGAGGGGTGGTGCTGATGCGCCCCCTCCTCTTCGTCGGCTGGGGGGCCATCCTCATCCATTAAATCCCAATCGCCAAAGGGATCATCCAGACTGTCCACAGCCGGGCCGGGGTTAAATTCGGGGGAGAATGGGTTGCGTTGCATAGGCCACAGTTTAGCACAAATGTACGGTAATCACAAGCAAAAGTAACGCCCTCGCGTAGAGTGCGAGGGCGTTACTTTATTGGTAGTAGATAGCAGATAGTGGATATCGAATAGTCACACGAACTGACAATTACCCAATATCCACTCTCTTTTACTGAGCAGGTAAGAGCACTGAATCGATGATAAAGACCGTGCCATTGCTGGCGGGCAGTTCGGTGGCGTTGATGTTGGCACCGTTGACAGTGATTTTGCCGCCGGAGACTGCAAAGGTCAGCGTCTCGCCCATCAGCGTTGTGACGGACATACCGTCAGTGATATTGGCCGCGGTCAGTTTCTGCGGCACCACATGGAACTGAAGCACTTTCGCCAGTTGTGCAGTGTCAGCCAGCAGAGAATCGAGGGTCTTCTCTGGCAGACCCGCAAAGGCGGCATCTGCCGGGGCAAAGAGGGTGAACGGACCAGCACCCTTCAGCCCGTCAGTCAGGTTAGAGAGCGACAGGGCCAGGAGCAGAATCTCAAACTGCCGGGCACTGGTGGCTACGTCGATGATCGTGCCGGCACCCGTCGCGGCCGGGGTGGTGGTCGTCACAGGCGCCGTCGTTGTGACGGGCGCCGTCGTCGTGACAGGCGTCGTAGCCTCCACCGGTGTCGTTGTCGTTATGGTCTCTGTCGCCGCTACGGGAACGGTTGTAGTCGTCGGTGTCGTAGCAGCGACAGGCGCGGCCACGGAACCCGTGCCCAGTTCCGCTTTGGCGGGTACAGTGATCTGGTCGCCGACTTCGATGCGGTCACAATTCGCCAGACTGTTGAAAGCGCAGAGTTCATCCCACAGATTCACATCACCGTAGGCGGCCCGGGCAATGGTGGCGATGGTGTCACCGGACTTGACCACATAGACTGTGCCTGCGGCCACGGTCGGGTCCGCTTTGACGGTTGTGGTTGTGGTTGTCGTGGCGGCTATGGTCGTCCCTCTGGCGGCGCTCGTGGTTCCCGTTGCGCCCTCAGAAGTTGTCACCAGTGCTTTGGCTGTGTTGGACTGCCCAGAGGCATCCACCAGCAGACCGTTTTTGACGGTCAAGGTGTAGGAAACGGGGACGGTCGAGTCGTTGCTCACAATCAGTGTGTAGATGGCAAAGGGGCTGTTGATAGTCGCTTTCAACGCCTTCTGCCCGCCCACTGTCGTCAGTGTACCCGCCGCAGTGTTGGCCGCCTGGCTGGGTGTTTGGCGGCTGCGGATCATCGTCTGGAACTGATCCGATGTGAAGGCATAGACATTGAAGCCATTGTCCAGCTTTGGCTGATCCTGAGGATCGTAGACCAGCGAAATCTCGACACTCTTATTGATGTCGCCAACGGCCAGATCAAAGTAGTGCTTGGCAAACTGCTCGGCCAGGTCGCCCTGCAAGGACTCGGCCCGGGCAATGGTCGCCGGTGTCACAGTGCGCGGGGCGGGGGTGGCAGTGGGGGTAGCGGCCACGGTTTCGCTGACGGTTGTGGTCGCGGCGACAGTCACCGCAGGAGCGGGCGTCGCTGCTGCTTCTGTCTCCACCGCTACAACTTCCCTGGCTGCTGCCGCAGGGTTCGTTACCTGTTCGCCGGAATCATCCACAATCAGCGCGTTCTCGGCGGTCAGGGTGTAGTCCAGGGCTGTGTTGGAGTCGTTATAGGCCACAAGGCTGAAGGTGCCGACCGGATCGCTGATGATGGCGATCTTCTGCTTCAGGCCGTCCTTGCTGTTCAGCGCGCCCGTGGCCAGGTTTGTCTCGTTCGGGTTAGCGCCTGTTACAAAGCGGGCAAAGCCTTCTTCGTTAAAGATGTAGAAGCCCGCGCCACCATCCAGGGCGGAACTGTCCTGGCGATAGTCCATCACCACTTTGACGGATTTGGTTGGGTCCAGCACTTTCAAGCTCAGGTAGTGTTTGGAGCCAGTATCGCTCAACAGACCCTTTACGCTGCTGGCAGCCACGGCTGTACTCTGCGCACTGACGGCGGGGGCAAACGCGCCCACCAACAGAGCCAATAGCACGAGCAGGCTAACGGCCTTACTCATTGATTTTGTCTTCATTCTTTCCTCCAAGGGGAAATGGATTACAATTGCCGGACAACACATTGGGGCTGCCTGCGGCAAACAAATATCACACGACATACTCTTGAAAATGTCTTTGGGATTCTGTCCCCAAATACAGGATCAGAAGACCAATTCACAGTCGATTATTATACTATCGGATGGCCTTGCATCCAACTCTACCCGACGATAACCGTTGTCAAAATCTGCCTTTCTAGCGATGCACGACGGGGGGCGGCGCAGCCGTAGGCAGAGCGACAAGCAATCGTCGGATAAACGCATCTTCGTAATTCCCGTCCCACTGAACCAGCCGCACCCGCACATCATAGCGCCCAGGCACAACCTGGCCCAGATCAACCCGGGCGATCAGATCATCCAATACCTGATAGTCGCCGGTGTAGAGCAACAGCCAATCCCGCTGCTCATCTGGTTTGCCATCCGTCGCTGCCCAATAGAGTTCCCAGCGGCTCAACCGGGGGTGAATCAGCGTCCCCCGGATGTCCATTTGCCCGGCAACCAGCGCCCCGGAGGCCGGACTCTGCAGGCGCAGGGTCGGCCCGCTGCTGACCAGGGCTGTATCATTGGCTACTTTCAGATTGCGCACAAAGAATTCGTCGTAGTTGCTGTCTCGATAGACAATGCGCAGGCGCAGATCGTAGCCATCATTGGCAAGACGGGATGTATCCAACCGGTAGATCACATCCTGGAAATACTCCTGCTGATTGGCGTAGATCCACTGCCAATTGTCCATACCAGCCCGGGAAAAATAGAGTTCGTAGCGCTGAAAACGTCGGCCCTCCCGGCTGTTCACCGTCCCCACAATCGGTTGAACGCTTTTTAGTGTCTCTCCGTTCCGTGGCTCATAGATGCCCTGACCGCCCGGAACGAAGCTGCTGGTATCTGGGGTGAGGGTGACTGTGGGCGTCTCCAGCGGAGAGACGACCGGGGGGATCTGGCCCTCGGCCAGCGTTGCGGTCGGTGTCGGGGTGGGCGGATTGACATTGCGAATCTCCACACCCCGCACAAAAGTCTCCGTATAGTTGCTGCGTTGGTTGACCGCGCGCAGACGCAGATCATAGAAACCGTCGGGCAGCTGGCGGGTGTCGAAAATGTAGAACACACCGTCGCGCACCACTGTGCTGCCTGTTGTCAGCCAACTCCACTGCTCGGCGTTGGCCGGAGAAATGTATAGCTGGAACTCTCGATAGAGGTCCAGATAGGCAGCTCCTTCGATCTGAACAGTGCCAAAAAGAACGTCTCTGGCCTTGGGGAAGGTGATTTCTGTGCGTAAGGGATTTTTGGTGGGCGTGACGGTCGGCGTCGGTGTGATCGTCGGGGTCACTGTCTCCGTAGGCGTTGCTGTCTCTGTGGACGTGACAGTCTCCGTGGACGTGACAGTCTCCGTGGGCGTGGCCGTATCGATTTCTTGGCTGGCCGGGGCTGCATCCGTGGCGTGGGATGTCCAGGCTGTCACGCCGAAGGCCAGCAGAGCGACCAATAGCAGGGAAAAGCCGCGAAAATGCGTGCGGGAAGGAGCGTGCATAGGAGCTTTTCTATCCGCCTTTGACAATTACGTGATGGCAGGGAAAAGTGCTGGCCGGATCCACATTGTGGAGCACGGGAATCGCCGGGCTGGCTGGGTTGCCGCCGCCATCCAGCACAGTCAGGTAGAGGGTTTGGGGCGTGGCCGAGAAGAGGGGAAAATCAAACTGGCCCGCGTCGCTCGCCCCGGCTTTGCTGAAGGCCGTGTAGCGGTTGCCCCAGGCGTCGGCCAATTCCAGACGCACCCCGGCTACCGGCGCGCCATCCCAATTCAACACCTGCCCCACCACATAGCCGCCGGGACAGTTGGTGTCATGCCAGACTGGCTGATTGAGAATATAGAGGTAGTCGCCGGTCACTGCCGGGCTGCCTACGGCCACTGCGCCCTCGCCAGCCGTTTCCGCAATATCCTCCTGGCCCGCCGCGGCCAAGTCAATCGAGAGTTGCACCCCTTCTCCCAGGGCCAGGCTCTCCATCCCATCGCACGGCCCCCAATAGACCCGCCCGCCCGCGCTTAGAATCCACGCCACTGCCCCGGCGATCTCCCGTTGACGTTCCGGGGTCAGAGCTTCGGCTGCTGAGTTGTCGCTTTGTGCAGCGGCTGGGGCTGATTCACCTTCCGTCAGCTTTTCGGGCAGGCCAAAACCGGCGGGTAGACGCAATAGGGAACGGGTGGCTCCCTGCTCATAGCCGCAGTAGCCCACCAGCCGTCCCCCCTCGCCCCGGTCCGCATAGACCGGCGCCGAGGCTGCCCGCACAACTGTGTCGGAGAGCGGGCCAGCTTCGCCCGTTGCTTCCAGCCAGACTTTGCTGAAAAGTTCGCCGCCTCCCCGCCGACAGGTGAGACCAGGCGGGCATTCTTCACGCAACTCCACATCTTCCGCCAGGGGGAATTCCCAGGCCGAAAGATCAGCCGGCGCGTCGATCCGGGCCAGCAGGTCTGGGTCCCCATTGACACGGCGCATAAATGCATTCCAGATGGGGCCAGCCCCGGATGCCCCGGTGGCGTTGTTCATTGGCCGCCCATCGGTGTTGCCCACCCAGACGCCAGCGACCAGATAGCGGGTGTAGCCCATTGTCCAGGCATCCCGGTTGTCGTCGGTGGTGCCGGTCTTGGCCGCCACAGGCCGGTCCAAGGTCAGGTAGCTGTTAGCCCCGAACATGGGCGTGCGGGCCGGATTGTCGCTCAGAATGTCGGTGGTCAGACTGGCCGCGGCCTCGGAGATGACCTGGACACCGGTCAGGTCCGCATCCTCCCACAAAGACTGGCCTGTGCCGTCGCTGATGGCGAGGATGTAGCGGGGGGGCAGATAGCGGCCCCCGTTGGCGAGGGTCTGATAGGCCGTCGCCAGATCGAGCAGTGTCACCTCGCCGCCGCCAAGAGTCAGGCTCAACCCGTACCACTCCGGCCCCCGAGATAGGCTGAGTAGCCCCATGGCCTGGGCGCTTTCCAACATCCGGGCTACGCCCACTCCATCCAGCAGTTTGACAGCGGGGATGTTGTAACTGTTGGCAAGGCTGGCCCGGGCCGTCACCGGGCCGTGCATCCCGCGGTCATAATTGAGGGGGGTGTAGGTCTGGTTCGCTCCGACAGTATAGGTGATGGGGGTGTCCCAAATGACTGTGGCCGGGCTGATCAGATTGTCGTTGAGCGCGGTGGCGTAGAGAATCGGTTTGATGGAACTGCCGGGCTGGCGCAGACTGGTCGCCACATTGACCTGGCCGTCGATCTCTTCGTTGAAAAAGTCCAGGCTGCCTACCATCGCCAGAATATCGTTTGTGGTCGGGAGCAGGGCCACCAGCGCCGCGTTGTTGTTGTCAAAGCGTCCCTGCAATTTGGCGAATTCGCTCGTCACCACCTCCTGGGCCGCGGCTTGCAGGGCCGGGTCCAGCGTAGTGTAGATGTGCAGACCGGCCCGACGCACATATTCGCTGCCCAGGCGGGACTCCAGTTGCCCGATCACAAAATTGACAAAGTGGGGGGCCGTCGCGTTCTGACTTTCCGTCGCTGTGTTGAGGATGACTGCCTCGGCATAGACCGCGTTGGCCTCGGCTTCGCTCAAAAAACCGTGGCGCACCATCAGAGCCAGGACAATCTTCTGCCGCTCTTTCGCTCCTGCAAAATTGAGGAGAGGGTCTAGATTGGCGGGCTGTTGGGGGATTCCGGCCAGGAGAGTCGCCTCGGCCAGGGTCAGGTCCCCAGCGGATTTGCCAAAATAGACCTGGGCCGCGGCCTCCGGTCCATAGGCCAGATGGCCGTAGTTGAGGAGATTCAGATACATCTCCAGCACTTCGTTTTTCGTATAGGCATTGGTCAGCTCCGCAGCCAGACCGGCTTCCAGAATTTTACGATCCAGATTCTGGTCGTAGCGTTCGTCATAGCCCAGAAAGAGGTTGCGGGCCAACTGCATTGTGATGGTACTGGCCCCAGAGACGACGCCCTCCCCCTGCATATTTTGCAGGGCCGCGCCGGCAATGCGGGCCGGGTCTACACCCGTATTGGTGAAGAAAGTGGCATCTTCCGTGGCGATGGTGGCATCGATGAGGAAAGGGGAAATCTGGTCGATTTTAGCCCAGGTGCGCCGTCCCTCGTCGTAGAGTTCGGTCAGCAGCGTGCCATCCCTGGCGTAGAGATAGGTGGTTTGGAAAACCCGGGGCAGGGGGCCGGGTTGGTATTGCTGGAAATAGGCTTCGACCACCGCGGAGAGTTCCAGGGCCGGGCGGGGGCCGATGGATTGAGTAGAAGATTGGCAGGCAGCCAGAAAGATCGTGCCGAAAAGCAGCCAGATCGCAAACTGGAGCGCCTTACCCCAGCCCTGTATGTCTTTGGTAAATTGTTCGGCTTGACTGGTTTCCCGCATCATCTGTCTTCCGTTGCTCCATTCGTCCAGTGCTTTGGCATACAACGAACAGTAGCCCGCAAATGTTTCGTTATCTCCCACGTAAGACGGAATGGTATTCCGTCTGCTCCGGGCGGATTGCCAATCCGCCCTACGGCAGGTGTCAGCGTAATTCTACGGATTGGGAGAGGCTGACTGGAACCCGTAGTTGGTCGCCGGGGCGCAGAATGTAGAAGGCGCGCACCACCTCTGGATTGGTGGTAAGGAGTAGACGCAGAGGCAGGTCGTACGGGTCGGCAATCGAGGTCCACGATTCCCCTTCGGCAACCGTATGCACAACACTCTCCTGGGTCTGGTCAATCACAATCGCTCTGGGCAGGAGCAGCCGATCCCCCACCAGCAGATAGCCGCTCTGACGCAGTACGTGCAGATTGGCCGTTTGCAGTTCGCCTACGGTCAGCCCCATCTGCCGGGCTAAGGCTGTCCAGCTATCTCCAGGGGCCACCGTATAGTAGTTGAGGTCGGCGCAGTTGCCTAAGTAGACCGAGGCTCCCCGGTTCAAGGCCGAGCCTACCTGGCGGAAAAACTCCAGTTCGCTGTCGGGATAGTAGACGATTGGCTCAGTGGGCGCGGGTTGGGCAATCACAGGGCCGGAGGCCGTCTGGCGCAGGGCCTCCGCAAGCAGACCACCCGAGGCCTGGGGTTTTGCGGCTTGGGGTTGTTCTGGTGCCAGACCCACCGACCCGGAAAGTCGTGCCAGGGTGCGTGCAACGCCTTCGTTTGCATCTTCCGGTTTGCAATAGGCGTTCCAATAGGAAGCTCCGCTTCTGTCCCGATAGGCAGGAACCACCACTTCTGTCACCACAGAATCGGCGATGGGATTTTCCACCGATGTGCGGGCCAACCAGGCCGCGCTGAAATACTCGCCCCCTTCCCGGCAGGTTACACCCGGCGGGCAGATGTCGATGGCGGTCACATCGGGCGGCGGTGTGAACTGCCACTGATCTTCGGCCAGGGGCAGACCAAAACGGCTGCGGGCGGCCTCGTCGCCGGTCACAGCCAACATAAAGGTCCGCCACACAGGAGCCGCGCCGCTCACGCCGCTGGAACCCCGCATGGGTGTGCCATCACTGTTGCCGGCCCAGACGCCCACCACCAGATGGCGGGTGTAGCCGACTGTCCAGTTGTCCCGGAAATCGGTAGTAGTTCCGGTCTTGGCTGCCGCGGGCAAGGGCAGGAGCAGCACACTGTTGGCGCCAAAGATAGGCGTGCGGGCCACATTGTCGCTAAGAATGTCCGTAATCTGAAAAGCCGTCGCTGTCGAGATGGCCTGCACAGGCGCGGGTTGGGTCGGCAGCAACCGGCCCAGGCTGTCTGTTACCCGCAGCAGCCCATTGACCGGAGTAAATTGGCCTGCATTGGCAAAGACCCGGAAGGCTCCGGTCAATTCCAGCAAAGTCACTTCGCCCGCACCCAGGGACAGGCTAGGGCCATAGCTGGAAGCTTTCTTGTCCAGGCTGGCGATGCCCAGTTTGTGGGCTTCGGCGAGCATCCGTTCGCCGCCGACGCTTTGCAGCAGGCGCACAGCAGGCACGTTGTAGCTATTGGCCAGAGCCGTGCGCACACTGACCGGGCCGTGGAAGCGTCCGTCGTAGTTGACCGGTCGGTAGGCCTGGCCTGCGCCTAGCTGATAACTAACCGGCGTATCCCAGATGACGGTGGCGGGGCTGATGGTGCTGTCGTCCAGGGCCGCGGCGTAGAGAATCGGTTTGATGGCGCTGCCCGGCTGGCGGCGGCTGATCGCCACATTCACCTGGCCGTCGATGGCTTCGTTGTCAAAATCCAAACTGCTCACCATAGCCAGAATGCCACCGCTGGTCGGGTCGAGAGCCACCAATGCACCGTTGGACATACCGTAGCGGGCCTGTTGGGCTGTGATAGATTCGGCCAGTATGCGCTCGGCCAGCCGCTGCATCGAGAGGTCCAGGCTGGTGGTCACTTCCAGCCCGGCCCGCCGGGAGTCCCACACCCGGCCCGGGGCACTCTGTTCCCGATTGGCGTCGGTCAGAAAGCTGTCCAGATATTCTTCAATGAATTGGGTGAAGTGGGGCGTGAGCGAGCGGACCACATCCGAGCGAGGGATCAACTCAATAGGCTGTTCATAGACTACGTTGGCCTCTGCCTGCTCCATATAATCGTGGCGCACCATCAGTTCCAGCACGATCTGCTGGCGGGATCTGGCCGCGTCAAAGTTGGTGAAGAGGTCGAGATTGGCGGGCTGCTGGGGAATCCCTGCCAGAAGGGTAGCTTCGGCCATTGTCAGGTCTGCGGCAGACTTGCCAAAATAGACCTGGGACGCAGCCTCTGGCCCATAGGTCAGATTTCCGTAGTTGGCGAGATTGAGATACATCTCCAGGAGTTCGTCTTTGGAGAAGCGCAGGGTAAGCTGTCGGGCCAGTTCAACCTCGATGGACTTGCGTTCCAGGGATTGATCGTAGCGGCTGTTGTCGAGGAGAAAGAGCCCGCGGGCCAGTTGCATGGTGATTGTGCTGGCCCCGGAGACGACGCCGCCTGCTTCCACGTTTTGGATAGCCGCGCCCACCATGCGCCGGGGATCAATGCCCGTGTTGACAAAGAATGTGGAGTCTTCCGTAGCAATTGTGGCGTCGATCAGAAAGGGGGAAATCCGATCCAGAGTCACCCACGTGCGTCGGCCTTCGTTGAAAAGTTCTGCCAGCAGTGTGCCCGTGCGGTCATAGATGCGGGTGGTTTCAAAGATACGCGGAAGCTGTTCGCCGGGCTGGAAGAGTTGCAGATAGTACTCTGTTGCATCTTTGACTGTGCCCGGTGGGCGCTCGCCCAGCATAGCCACAGGATCGGCAAAGAGGGTGAAATCCTGCATCACCTCTTCCACCGGGCGGGGCAGGCGCGGCGCTGGCAGATCGTTGCAGGCGGTCAGAATCATCCCTGCCAGAAGCAGCCAGATGACCTGTAGCGGAGAACGAAAGGCGGAACGGAAGAGAGCTGTCATTCTCGATCACTTTAGCTATGAAAGAAGGGAACACGGCGTGCGTAAAGAAAGCGGGGACTTATTTTCTGTTTGGGGTTGTAGGTATTTAGGGTGCTTCGCAAATTTGAGAGCCATCATTTTCTGCACGAGAGCCGGAAACAAATTCCGCCTCCAATTATTTGGGAGGCGGAATCAAAGAGAGGCGACGGCCGGATTCGAACCGGCGATCAGGGTTTTGCAGACCCCTGCCTTACCACTTGGCTACGTCGCCACCAAAACCACAGACGAAAGTTGAAGCAACCGCCTGCATTGGGATAGGATGGTAACAGGTGGTTCTCGGAATGTCAAATTCGGGGCGGGATCGGGGAGAGAGGCTGGGATGAAGCGACGGCAGATGAGCGATGAAATGTTGTTTTGCGAACGCTGCGGCGTCTCGTTTTTGTGGACGGCGGAGGAGCAGCGTCAGCAGGAGGAACCGGGCAACGCCAAACCTGACCGCTGTCCCGGCTGTCGGCTGCTGTTGGCCGTGGCTGGGCGGGAACGGGGGGTGGTCAAGTGGTACAACGAGCGCAAGCGGTATGGCTTTGTCACCCGCACTGGCGGGTCGGAGATATTTGCCCACCGTTCGAACTTCGACGGGATGGGCCGGGTGCAGCCGGGGGATTTGGTGGAATTTGCTGTGGGGCAGGGCGAAAAGGGACTGATGGCGGTAGATGTGCGGCTGTTGGCGCAACCAGAAAAGAGCAGCGATGGATAATCGTGGAACGTAGCTCTCGTCAGCCACTCAGATAGCCATCATATCCTTTGGCCACCACAGGCCAGTCGAATTTTTTCCGCACGTGGGCCTGAAGCGAAGGCGGAGCGGGGCTGGGATGTCGCAAGTGATGGATCGCTTTCGTGTAGAGATCGTCTTCGTCTGCATAGAGACAGGCCGGATGCAGCTCTGTCGGGATCAGTTCTGGGTAGCTCAGGCGGTTGGGCAGCAGAGGGAATGCACCGCCCGCAATCGCTTCCAGAATGCTTATGCCGAAGAATTCGTGGTCAGCCGTGCTGATGACCAGATCGGCCCGGCAGAGCAGCAAACGGTAGGCGCTGGCTGATTCCACAAAGCCCCACTGGACAATCCGGTCAGCCAGACGCTGGCGGGCTTCCTCAAATTCCTCTGGCTGACGCCGGAAATGCTCCCCAGCCACGGCCAGCCGAAAATCGATCCCCTCCTCAGCCAGCCGATAGAGCAGCCGAAAGAAACGATCCGGCCGCTTGTCATACTCCCAGCGCTGATTCCAGAGGATCAGCGGCGGCTTCTCTTCCGATTGGTCGATTGTCGAACGGGCCTCGTCAATCCGCCCGCAGCGGATGCCTACGGGCAGGACAAGCGACCGGGCCTGCACCGCCTCGATTTTTCCCCAATGGTTATAGTCGGGAAAGTGTTTGAGCAGACTCGGCAGGCTGCCAAACCAGCTTCGCCGGTGGTAATCGCTGTTGAAGATCACCCGCTGTGCGGCCAGTTGACTGAGCCAATTGGTCATGGCGTAGGTCAGGTCTGGCTGCTCGTTGGGACGGGGTGGATAGGTAAGCTGGTTTTCGTGCATATAGAGGGAAACAGGCACATCCGCAGGCAACTCTCCCCGCAGCAGCCCCAGCCAGACCGGTAGGTTGAGCATATCCGTTGCCAGAATCGCCGAGGGTGGGCCCTCTGTCGCCAACAGTTGCCGGGCCTGTTCGGCCAGTTCGATGGGGCCTCCCTGCATCCGCCATTTCCAAAAACGCCCGGCCATCGTGAGCGGAATCACCCGCAAACGGCTGTGGCTGGCATAGCCCTCTGCCCAGGAGAGATGGCTGCCAGTATGATAGGGGGAGACGAGCCAGAGTGTTGGCGTTTGTGTTTGGGGCCACATAGGGCTATCATACATCAGAATCTGGCGCAAGCAAATGGCTGCCAGATCACTTTGCAGCCATTTGGCCCTATGCTATAATGTTTCCAGTCCTCCTTATACCTTCACCGTATGACCTCTTTTGATTCAAAAGAGTGTGACCGGGAGTCTTTCTATGATTGAAGTCCTTATCGATAGTGTCCGTGTAAGTCTCATGTCCCAGCACCGGATTGTGGTGCTGCGTGAAGAAGGGGGGGTACGTTACCTGCCCATCTGGATCGGCCCCTTTGAGGCCGACGCCATTACGATTCAGTTGCAGGGTATCGAAGTCAGCCGCCCCATGACCCATGACCTGCTGCGCAACCTGATCGAAACCCTGGATGGGGAAGTCTCCCACGTGATCATAAACGACCTGCAAAATGACACCTTCTACGCCAAAATTGTGCTGGAGGCCCGGGGCGGGACAGTGGAGATCGACTGCCGACCAAGTGATGCCGTAGCCCTGGCCGTGCGTATGGATGCCCCCATTTACGTGGCTGACGATGTGATGGAGAAGGCTGGGATGGCGCCAGAGGAAGAGTTGAGTCTGGTGGACGACGACGAAGATAGCCCTGTGGGGAAGGGCGGCGTTGCTGTAGCCGAGGACGAAGACCTGGACGTTTTCCGCGATTTCATCGAAGGGCTGGACATCGACAACTTGGGATAAGAGTGGGACGCCGATTTGCGCAGAAAGATCTGTTCTGCGCTGACAAAATTAGCTTCCTCTTTTCCGGTCCGGTTTCCACCGACAACGCCAGATCCAATTGTAGCGACAGCGGCGAGTCCATCAACGGCTCGCCGTTTTTGCGCCGTGGGAATTGTCACCAGCCCGTCCCCGGCCCATCCCCCAATCTTTGAGCGGTGCCAACTGTGAGCGAATCTTTCGACGCCCCCATCAAGTCGATCCCGTCCAACATCGAAGCCGAGCGCGCTGTTCTGGGCGCGCTGCTCATCGACCCGGATGCGGTGACCAAAATTGCCAGCTTTGTGCGCGCCGAAGACTTCTATCGGGAGCGTCACGCCTGGATTTTCAGCGCGCTCATTGCCCTCCACGAGCGGCGGGAACCCGCGGATTTCGTCACACTGGTAGACGAGTTGGAACGGCAGGAGCAGTTGGAGGCCATCGGCGGCCCGGCCTATATCACCGAGCTGATCAACAGCACACCCACGGCCATCTACGTAGACTTCTACGCCCGTATTGTGGAGCGCACGGCCATCCTGCGCCGCCTCATCGGCGCCGCGGGCAAGATCGCCGAGTTGGCCTATGACGAATCCAACGATGTAGACCAGGTGGTGGATCGGGCCGAGCAGATTATCTTTGGCATCAGCGAGAGCCGCATCCACCGGGACCTGACCCCCATCGGCTCGATTATGGCGAATGTGGTGGACACCATTGACTTCCTGGCCCGCAACCAGGACACGCTGATGGGTGTGCCCACCGGCTTTGTGATGATGGACAAGCTGCTCGGCGGCTTCCAGAAGAGCGATCTGATCATTCTGGCCGGGCGGCCCGGTATGGGCAAGTCCAGCCTGGGCATGGGAATTGCTCAGAACGCAGCCAAACGCCACGCGGCTCGGGTAGCCATCTTTAGCCTGGAGATGAGCAACGAGCAGCTAGTCCAGCGTATGCTTTCGGTAGAATCGGCCATCGACAGCCATCGGCTGCGTCTGGGACAGGTCTACGAGGAGGAGTGGCCGATTTTGATGGAGGCGGCCAACACCCTGGCGGCCACCAAAATTTTCATTGATGACACCCCCGGCGCCACGGTCATGGACATCCGCACCAAATCCCGCCGTCTCTATGCCGAGCACGGCCTGGATATGATTGTCATCGACTATATGCAGTTGATGTCCGGCAACAGTACGCCGGGCCGGGGCGAAAACCGCCAGCAGGAGATCAGCTACATCAGCCGCTCGTTGAAGGAGCTGGCCCGAGAATTGAATGTGCCCGTCGTCGCCCTCAGCCAGCTCAGCCGGGCCGTGGAAAGCCGCACGGACAAACGCCCGATGCTCTCGGATTTGAGGGAGAGTGGAAGTATAGAGCAGGACGCCGACGTGGTATTATTCGTCTATCGGGAAGACTACTACGTGGAAGATACGGACCGGCAGAATATCGCCGATGTGATTATCGCCAAACACCGCCACGGCTCCACCGGCACCGTCAGCCTCTTCTTCCGCAAAGAACTGACCCAATTCCGGGATTTGGAGATTCAGCGGGAAACCCTGGACTATTAGGAAAGGCACAGGTGGCAGGTGGCAGGTGGCAATTGTAAC